>NZ_CP102280.1:1374160-1683321 GCF_025150085.1 Dorea longicatena | reverse complement strand
TATGCTGACAGCGCCTTTGCGGGACCGCTTCGGTGTGGTGACCAGGATGGAATATTATACGGTCGAAGAACTGAAGATGATCATTTTACGTTCGGCAAAGGTTCTGGAAGTCGGGATTGATGAAAATGGTGCATATGCGATGGCGAGACGTTCACGGGGGACTCCGAGACTTGCCAATCGTCTGTTAAAGCGTGTCCGGGATTTTGCCCAGGTGAAATATAACGGCTACATCACAGAAGAAGTGGCGGATTATGCACTGGATCTTCTGGATGTGGATAAGGAAGGTCTGGATCAGACGGACAGAGGGATCCTTCTGGCTATGATCGGGAAATTCGGCGGTGGCCCGGTCGGATTGGAGACGCTTGCGGCATCGATCGGAGAAGATCCGGGTACGATTGAGGATGTATATGAGCCATATCTGTTGAAGAATGGGTTTATTCAGAGAACTCCAAGAGGAAGAGTCGTGACGGATGCGGCATATGCCCATCTGGGAATTTGTAAGGAAAATGAATAAAATAGTTGGTTTTTCTTACAGATTAGTTTATAATAGTTATCAGAAATTATGAAAGTTCGAGGAGGCTTCTTATGGCATCATCAAAAAACTATACAGAAGTATTAATAGGAGGAAAGGTTTTTACTTTAAGTGGATTTGAAAGTGAAGACTATTTACAGAAAGTTTCTACATATCTGAACCATAAGCTGGACGAATGCAGCAATAGTGAGGGATATCGCAAGCAGAGCGCAGAGACCAGAAGTATTCTGTTGGCACTGAACATTGCGGATGATTACTTTAAGGCGAAGAAGCAGGGCGGTACACTGGAAAGTGATATCGAGGCAAAAGATAAAGAGATGTATGACTTAAAGCATGAACTGATATCCGTTCAGATCAAGCTGGAGAATGCAGAGAAAGCGATGGACAAGCTGAAGGAAGAGAATAAGGAACTTCAGATGAAGATCGTACAGCTGGAAACAGAGATTAAGAATAATAAGTAAGAATTAGGCTGTCGTATGACAGCCTTTTTTACAAGTTTGGAATAAAAAGAAAGAGTTGAAAAAGACAGGATAGGATACTATGAACAGAGATGTAGAGATATTAGCTCCGGCAGGGTCGATGG
Organism: Dorea longicatena; assembly: GCF_025150085.1. Classification (NCBI taxonomy): domain Bacteria; kingdom Bacillati; phylum Bacillota; class Clostridia; order Lachnospirales; family Lachnospiraceae; genus Dorea; species Dorea longicatena. The sequence goes on along the minus strand of NZ_CP102280.1, from coordinate 1,682,206 downwards.
AGTGTCTGCGGGCAGCGGTGGCCGCAGGTGCGGATGCAATATACCTTGGCGGTACAAAATTTGGGGCGAGAGCATATGCACAGAATCTTTCGGAAGAAGATCTGGTGCAGGCAATTGAATATGTGCATATTCATGGAAGAAAGATTTATATGACGGTGAATACACTCCTGAAAGACAGGGAACTGAATGAACTGTATGCGTACCTGCTTCCTTATTACAAGGCAGGACTGGATGGAGTGATTGTACAGGATATCGGTGCGGTTAAGTTTATAGGAGAATATTTCCCTGAAATGCCGGTGCATGCCAGTACACAGATGACGATCACCAATACACTTGGAGCAGACTTCTTAAAAAGATACGGAATTACGAGAGTTGTACCGGCAAGAGAACTTTCTTTAAAGGAAATCCGTGATATGAAGAAACAGACAGGACTGGAGATGGAATGTTTTGTACACGGAGCCCTTTGCTATTGTTATTCCGGACAGTGTCTGCTAAGCAGCATGATTGGTGGACGAAGTGGCAACAGGGGACAGTGTGCTCAGCCATGTCGTCTGCCTTATCAGACAGAAGGAAAGAAACCGGCGGATCTTATGAGTCTGAAAGACTTGTGCACAATTGACATTTTACCGGAACTGATCGATGCCGGGATTGATTCGTTTAAAATAGAAGGAAGAATGAAGCAGCCGGAATATGTATATACGGTTGTAAAAATGTATCGTAAATATGCAGATCAGTATCTGAAACTTCAGAAAGAAGGCAAAGGAAAATCCTCGTATCATGTATCAGAGGCAGACAAAAGAGAGTTACTTGCAACTTATCAGAGACGTGGTTATTGTGAAGGCTACTATTATCAGCATAACGGCAAGGACATGGTATCTTTGAAGCGTCCAAAGAATGGAAGAGATGGAAGTGCAGAGGAAAAGCCATGGCAGGATATAAAAGTACAAGAAAAAATTAATGGTATTTTAACACTTTCTGTCGGAAACCGTGCTAAACTAACAGTATCATGCGGTGATGTTACTGTAGAATGTATCGGACAGGAAGTGCAGGCGGCACAGAAGCAACCGTTAGATCCGGCAAGAATCGAAAAGCAGATGCGCAAAACCGGTAATACAGAGTTTACATTTGATAATCTGGAGATTCTGATTGAAGGAAATGTATTCCTCCCGATGCAGGCATTGAATGAACTGCGAAGAGAAGGTATTGAAGAACTGACGGAGCAGATACAGATGCAGTATAGACGGGAAGATGCCGGTTGTGGAATGAAAAAAGCAACAGCGGGATTCGATAGCGATGCGGATGGTGTAACAGAAACAGCAGGCAAAAAAGAATGCTGTATATCTGCAAGTGTACAGAACAAAGCTCAGCTTGATACAGCGGTAAACAGCAAAATCCGGTACATCTATCTGGAGGAGGATGTAGAATTTGAACGGGAAGACGGTGTACAGTATTTCCTTGCCATGCCATATATTTTCAGAGAGAATACAATCAAAAGATATGAAAAAATGTATACAGAGATCGAGAAAAAATATGATGGTATTCTGATCCGGAACTGGGAAAGCTATGCGTGGCTGAAACGGCATGAATATCAGAAAGAAATCCGCAGTGATTATAACCTTTATATATTTAATCGGAAGACAAAAGAGGAATTGAGACGATTGGGAATTGCCCGGGGAACGGCATCAGTGGAATTGAATGACCGTGAACTGGCAAGAATTGGAATAGAGGAGCAGGTGTTTATCGCATATGGTTATCAGCCGGTGATGATCAGTGCAGGATGTATCCAGAAGACCAGTGCTTCCTGTGATGGAAAAGGCGGTGTACTTTCGATTTCGGATCGTTATCAGAAGAAGTTTGCAGTCAGACGATATTGCAGAGACTGCTATAATGTGATGTATAATTCGGCTCCGCTGTTCCTAGCCGATAAGGCAGAAGAGGTACATGCATTGGCACCCGCAGAATTACGTCTGGACTTTACGACAGAAAGCAGCGGACAGGTGAAAGAGATCTGTCATGCATATACGCTCGCATTCGAAAAAGGGTGTAAGACGGAACCTCCGATGCAGGACTATACAAGAGGACATTTTAAAAGAGGAGTAAAGTAGGTGAAGAGTTGGTAAATATAATTGTACAGTTATCAAAATATCTGATGATTCTGATGATCACAGTGTATACATATCTGTGCTTCAGCATTTTCGGGTATTATGATCCGGATAAAAAGAAACGGTGTCTCAGAAAGCAGAATGTGTTGATGTTCGTGATGCATCTGACAGCATTTCTCGTGATGTATCTGGAAAAAAAGGACACAAAGATTCTGGCGTTATATCTGATGCAGGTAACGCTTCTTGGAGGAACCATCCTGTTATATAGTTTTATTTATCCAAAAGTATCGCGTCTGGTTGTAAATAATATGTGCATGCTTTTGAGTATTGGATTTATCATGATCACCAGATTAAATTATGATAAAGCGGCGAAGCAGTATCTGATCGCAGCAGCGGGAATTGTGCTTTGTCTTGTAATTCCGATCATCATCCGGAAGGTCCGCTTCTTATCAGAATGGAGAATCCTTTATGGAATTGTCGGAATTGTATCGCTGGCGGTGGTTGTGGTTGTCGGAAGAGTATCCTATGGTGCGATGCTTGGTTTTACGGTTGCGGGAATCAATATTCAGCCGTCGGAGCTGGTGAAGATCGTATTTGTGTTCTTTGTAGCATCCAGTTTTAAGCGTTCGACGGAATTTAAAGATCTCGTAGTGACGACGGTCGTAGCTGCTTTTCACGTGCTGATCCTGGTGGTATCGAAAGACCTTGGTGCGGCACTGATCATATTTGTGGTATATCTGGTTATGTTGTATGTGGCAACCCATCAACCACTGTATATTCTTGCCGGACTTGGCGCAGGAAGCTTAGGAGCAGTTGCGGCATATCATTTGTTTACGCACGTTAAGACGCGTGTCAATGTGTGGAGAGATCCATTCGGAACTTATGATAATGGCGGCTATCAGGTGGCACAGTCATTATTTGCCATCGGAACCGGTGGATGGTTTGGTGCGGGACTCTATCAGGGACAGCCGGATACGATTCCGGTATCTGCAGAAGACTTTATCTTTTCTGCGATTTCGGAAGAGATGGGACTGATCTATGCAATGTGCCTGATTCTGATCTGTGTAAGCTGCTATGTAATGTTTTTAAATATTGCAATGCAGCTGCATAATCTGTTTTATAAGATGGTAGCACTGGGACTTGGTACCTGTTACATATTCCAGGTGTTCTTGACAATCGGAGGGGCAACGAAGTTCATTCCGTCAACAGGTGTAACACTTCCGCTTGTAAGTTATGGTGGAAGTTCGTTGATCAGTACACTGATCATGTTTGCAATTATCCAAGGACTGTATATTTTAAGAGAAGACGAGGAAGAGGATATTGAGAGAAGGAAGAAAGAACGGTTACGAGCAAAGAGAAGCCGACAGGAGAATGCGGCAAGATATCGAGAGACAGAATATGACCCGCAAAGAGCGAAAAGAAGCCAAAAAGCGCGAAAAGAAGCGGCTCAAGGCAAAGCGCGCAAGAAACAAAGAATTCGCTAGAGTTACTTATGTGTTTGTGGGACTGTTTCTGGTGCTACTTGGATATATCGGATATTTTCAGGTGAAAGAGAGTCAGGATATCATACGCAGTCCATATAATGCGAGACAGAATTCCAATGCAAAGCGCGTGACCAGAGGAATGATCGTAGACAAGAATGGAAATGTGCTTGCGAAGACAGATACGGCTGCAGATGGAAGTGAGACAAGAGAGTATCCATACGGAAACGCATTTGCACATGTAGTTGGTTACAATGTGCAGGGAAAATCAGGAATCGAATCGTTGGGAAATTATGATCTTCTGACATCGGATGAGAATTTTCTGATTAAGCTTAAGAATGAATTCCAGGATAAAAAGAATATGGGAAACACGGTTGTGACTACATTGGATGCGGATCTTCAGGAAGCAGCATATCAGGCACTGGGAGATAAAAAAGGTGCGGTCGTAGCTATGGAACCAAAGACAGGAAAGATCCTTGCCATGGTATCCAAGCCGGATTTCGATCCGAATGCAGTGGAAGAGAACTGGAACAGCTTAAGTTCAGATACGAACAGTGTGCTGCTGAATCGTGCGACGCAGGGACAGTATGCACCGGGATCAACATTTAAAGTTGTAACACTTCTGGAATTTATGCGGGAGAATCCGGATTACAGCTCTTATTCTTATAACTGTACGGGTTCGATCGAGAACAGCGGAATTAAGATTCATTGTTATAATGGACATGTTCACGGACAGGTAAATCTGCAGGACAGTCTGGCATATTCGTGTAATACATCATTTTCTAATATTGGTCTTTCGTTAGACCCGTCGAAGTTTAAAAAGACGGCAGAGGAAGTTCTGTTTGATTCTAAACTGCCTTCGGATCTTCCATACAGTAAGAGCAGCTTCACACTGGACGGTTCAGCCGGGAATGGCACGAAGATGATGACGGCAATGGGACAGGGAGAGACGCAAGTGAGTCCGTATCATATGGCGTTGATTACATCTGCAATCGCAAATGGAGGAAAGCTGATGAAACCGTATCTGGTTGACAAGGTAACGAATGCATCGGGTGCAGTTATGAAAGAGACGGATCAGGAAGAGTATAAGCAGCTTATGACCGAAGAAGAAGCGTCTCAGATCAAAGAGTATATGAAGAGTGTAGTAGATTACGGTACGGCATCTGTATTAAGTGGACAGAGTTATACGGCGGCAGGAAAGACAGGTACCGCAGAATACAGTTCGGATAAAGAAAAAGATCACTCCTGGTTCATTGGAATGTCGAATGTAGAAGATCCGGAACTGGTTGTCAGCGTGATTATTGAATCTTCGGATGGAACTGCTAAAGCGGTAAATGTTGCAAAAGAGATTTTTGATTCGTATTATCGTTAGAGTTAGGATCTGGTATCGGTCAGATATCATGAGAGATATAGTTAAAAAGAAATGTATAGAAGGACGGAAAATATGCGATACTATAAGCATCTGTACCTGACAGAAGGGCTGGAAAAGAAAAAAGAAAAAATCATCCGTAAGCTGGAAGCCGGTAAACTGCAGCCAGGTGTGCATGTGATCACACTGGCAGTCAGCGAGAGAAACCAACTCGAGATCTATCCGACGATTCAGTTTAAGCAGCCTGCATTCCCGGAGCAGGAACTGTTCGTGGTGGGGATCACGAAAGGATATGATGAAGCGGTGGAACTGGTAGAACAGATTGTACAGGAAGTATATGACCAGACAGGTACATGCGATATACGGTCTTATATATTAGAAAAAGAGCAGGGAAAATAAGATGGTGTTACATATTCTTTTGATCATTTTAAAAATAATAGGGATCATAATTGCGGTGCTTCTCGGACTGATACTTTTACTTCTGGTGATTCTTTTGTGTGTTCCGGTCAGATACCGCATGGAGGCGTCGATGCCCGGCGAGATAAAAGAAAGTACCGTACGCGGGCGCGTGACGTGGCTTTTGCGCCTGATACGGATAGATGCATCCTTTGAAGAACAGGAACTAAAATGGCGTGTAAGAATTGCATGGAAATCTTTTGGAAGTGAACCTAAAAAGGAGGTAACTCATGGAGAAGAAAATACAGATCGGGAAGAGACTCGGAAAGAACAGAGAGTGGAAAGCAGTCGCGGACTACCGAAAGTGGAAAAAGAGTCTGCAGAAGAAAAAACAATTGTGGAAAGCGGCCAGGCAGCTTCGAAGGATATGGAAGAAAGGTCCGGAAAAAAGACTGAAAAAAGCCCAGAAAGCATTTTGCAAAAAACTCATGAGAGACCTGAAAAAGTTCAACCGGAAAAAAACAGTGAAAAACCGGAGAAGACGGATAAGATAGAAAAAAAGGAAGAAAAAACCGGAAGATTTGAGAAGATCAAATGTACAATTGTAAAGTTCTGTGATAAGATAAAGCATACAGTCGGACATGCGGAAGAAAAGCTGGAGAGTTTGTCGGAAAAGAAAGATAAGATCATAAAAGAACTGGAAGATCCGGTACATCAGAAAGCTTTTTCAAAGGCCAAAAAAGAAACAGGGAAACTGCTGAAACGCTGGAAACCAAAAGTGATAAAAGGTACCGTTCGTTTTGGATTCGAGGATCCATGCCATACAGGGCAGGCGCTTGCAGCTTTCAGTATAATCTACCCATTTATCGGAGAATTTTTATCGATAGAACCGAATTTTGAAAGAAGGATCCTGAAAGGGGATGTAAAGGTCCGCGGAGGATTCCGCATGGTGCCTCTGGTTTGTTTCCTGTGGAATCTGGTGTGGTGCAGGGAAATCCGAAAGACTTACCATGATATCCGGGAGTTTCAATTATAATCCGATGATAGATCAGACGAATATAAACAGAACAAGTATAGATTAGACAGTGCAAGTCGATAGTACGAGGAGGAAAAAAGATGGCTGAAAATAATTTTAAGGGAACCGTAGAGGCGCTGTTCCATGGGATGGACGCAGTTGTGTCATCCAAGACGGTAGTAGGAGATGCAATCCATATCGGAGATACGATCATCTTACCGCTGGTGGATGTGTCATTTGCGGTAGGTGCGGGCGCGTTCAATGCAGATAAGAAAGAAAAAGGTGCCGGAGGTATCGGTGGAAAGATGACACCAAGTGCAGTGCTGGTGATTCAAAATGGTCACACCAAGCTTGTGAATATCAAGAATCAGGATACGATCACTAAGCTTTTGGATATGGTTCCGGATGTGATGGATCGTTTCACATCCAGAAAAGAAGACAATGTTACAGAAGACGATGTGAATAAGATCCTGGACGAAGCAGAAAAATAACCGGAATTTTTTGAAGCAGCATACATATAATGTACAAAAAGCAGGTGTGTGTCTGTGAAGAGAATCGTAGGATTTGCGTTGTTCTGGGTGGCAGCAGGAATGGTTTTGGCTCTGGTCTTACCGGGCTTATTCTGCCAGATCCTGTGTATTATTCTGTGTATTGCGGTGGGATATTGCCTGTTTTGCTGCTAAAAATAAAATGTAAACAAAAAAATATTAAATAACTCTTGCAATTCTTGCAACAGTCTGCTAGAATAACTATTGTTGCGAGTTCGGACAAAGAACTTATTATGAGCGTTAGGAGGTGCAGTCATGGCAAAATGTGCTATTTGTGAAAAGGGTGCTCACTTTGGAAACAATGTCAGCCACTCTCATAGAAAATCACCAAAGATGTGGAAATCAAATGTAAAATCTGTTCGCGTGAAAACAGAAAACGGAGCTACAAAGAAGATGTATGTTTGTACTTCTTGTTTGAAATCAGGAAAAGTTGAGCGTGCATAAGATGTATTGAAACTCAGATTTCGCTGTGTGGAATCTGAGTTTTTTTGCGCAACAAGAACTATTGTAATTGAAGATAGAACAGGGTATAATAAAATATATTGTGTTTTGATTTTGATAGATAATGAAAGAAGTGGAGGTTTTGGCTATGAAAGGATGTATGAGTACAGATTTAGGAATTATTACGATCGATCCTGAAGTAATTGCAAAATATGCAGGAACAGTAGCTGTAGAATGCTTTGGTATAGTAGGAATGGCAGCTGTGAATATGAAAGATGGACTGGTTCATCTGTTAAAGAAGGAAAGCCTGACAAGAGGAATCCATGTAAATATAAGTGATGATAACCATATCAGTATTGACTTCCACATTATTGTGGCATACGGCGTAAGTATTTCCGCTGTAACAGACAATCTGATCAGTGATGTAAAATACAGAGTGGAAGAATTCTCCGGTATGCAGGTAGATAAGATCAACGTCTATATTGAAGGCGTCAGAGTCATTGATTAGTTTGTGGATTTAAGGAGGAACGTAAGAAGTGGCTACGAAAACGATTAATGTGGACGTACTTGCAAAGATGTTTCTTGCAGGTGCTCAGAACATTGAAGCGAAAAAAGATTATATTAACGAATTAAATGTATTCCCGGTGCCGGATGGTGATACGGGAACCAATATGTCTATGACGATTATGTCAGCGGCAAAAGAAGTAACAGCATTAAACAAACCGGCTATGAAAGATCTTGCAAAGGCGATTTCTTCAGGATCTCTGCGTGGTGCAAGAGGTAACTCCGGGGTTATCCTTTCACAGCTTTTAAGAGGATTTACAAAAGCAATCAAAGAAGAAAAAGAGATTGATGTACTTGCACTTGCAGCAGCATGCCAGAGAGCAAGAGATACAGCTTACAAGGCCGTTATGAAGCCGAAAGAGGGAACAATTCTTACTGTTGCCAGTGGAATTGCGACAAAGGCAGCAGAGATGGCAGAAGAAACAGATGATCTGGAAGTGTTTATCCCGGCTGTTATTGAGCATGCACAGGATGTATTGAACCAGACACCGGAGATGCTTCCGGTATTAAAAGAAGCAGGTGTAGTAGATTCCGGTGGACAGGGACTTCTGGAAGTGATCAAAGGAGCATATGATGCATTCCTTGGTAAAGAGATTGATTACAGTGTAATTGAACCAAGCACAGGTGTAACGGTAAATAAAGTAAATGCAGAAGATACCGCAGATATCAAATTCGGTTATTGTACAGAATTTATCATTCTGACAGAGAAAGAATTTACGGAGGACGATGAGCGTGAATTCAAGAAATTCTTAAGTTCTATCGGAGATTCTATCGTATGTGTTGCAGATGATGATGTGGTCAAGATTCATGTACACACGAATGATCCGGGACTTGCGATCCAGAAAGCACTTACTTATGGACAGCTTTCCAAGATGAAGATTGATAATATGCGTGAAGAACATCAGGAGAAGCTGATCCGTGATGCAGAGAAACTTGCCGAACAGCAGGCAAATGAAGAAGCAGCACACGAAGAAAAGAAGCCTGCAGAGCCGAGAAAGGCGATGGGATTTATCGCAGTTTCTATCGGAGCAGGTATGAATGAGATATTCAAAGAACTGGGAGCAGATTATATCATCGAAGGTGGACAGACCATGAACCCTAGTACAGAGGACATGTTAAATGCCATCGATCGGGTAAATGCTGACACTGTATTTATTCTCCCGAATAATAAGAATATTGTACTGGCAGCGAACCAGGCAAAATCACTGGTAGAAGAAAAAGAGATTATTGTAATCCCTACAAAGACAGTTCCACAGGGAATTACAGCAATCATTAATTTCATGCCGGACGCAGATGCCAAGACAAATGAAGAGGCAATGCTGGAAGAGATCAAGAATGTAAAGACCGGACAGGTAACATACGCAGTCAGAGATACACACATTGATGATAAAGAAATCCATGAAGGAGATATCATGGGTATCGGTGACAGCGGAATTCTTGCAGTTGGAAAAGATCTGGAAGAGACTACAAAAGAATTGATCGCTAATCTGGTAGATGAAGATTCAGAACTGATCAGTATCTATTATGGTGAAGAAGTATCAGAAGAAGATGCTGAGAAATTTACAGAAGAGATCACAGAACTGTATCCGGATGTAGATGTGGATATTCAGTTTGGCGGACAGCCGATCTATTATTATGTTCTTGCTGTAGAGTAAGCAAGGTGCAGAATTATAAATGAACAAAATCTGTTCAGTTTTATAATTGGAACAGATATGTATAGAACCGAATTTATATACCGGGAGTGACAATGCTTTAGGTGTATGGGTTCGGTTCTCTGCATACATGAACCGGAAGTGATTTTGCAATGTGAGATTGTAGTTATAAGATAGGAGAAGTAAGAAGGGTATGATAGAAAAGACAGACATCGGAGATTTAAAAGGAATCGGAGAGAAGACGAAGAAGCTTTTTGAAAAGATTAATGTTCATACAGTAGGCGACCTGATCCGCTATTATCCGCATGGATACGATGTATATGAGGAAGCAGTACCCATCAGTGAGCTGGAGGAGGATAAGATTCAGACAGTTACCGGTGCGATCTATGGACGTGTACAGGTATCCGGAAACAGCCGGATGCAGGTAACGACACTTCATGTAAAAGATCTTACCGGAACGTTAAAAGTAATCTGGTTCCGTATGCCCTTCCTTAGAAATACGTTATCCGGCGGAGGCGTGATCACACTGCGTGGAAGAGTCGTCCGTAAGAAAACAGGCGATCTGGTCATGGAACATCCGGAGATGTTCTATCCTTCTGCAAAATACGAAGAGAAGCTGCATACATTACAGCCTGTATATGGTCTGACGGCCGGATTATCCAACAACATGGTTATGAAGGCCATGAAGCAGGCACTGGATGGTCTGGATCTTACAAGAGAGATCCTGCCGGATTCACTGCGTTTGAAATATGGTCTGGCAGAATACAATTATGCGGTGAGAGGAATACATTTTCCTGAAGATAAGGAAGTCTTTTATCATGCAAGAGAGCGCCTGGTATTCGAAGAATTTCTGGAATTCATTTTGTCGATCCGAAGACTAAAGGAGAAAAATGAACGTCTGGACAATAATTATCCGATGCAGTCCCGGCCGGAGGTACAGAAATTTCTGGAAAATCTGCCTTTTGAACTGACCGGTGCACAGCAAAAAGTCTGGAAAGAGATTGAGAAAGATCTTGGTTCGGACAAGACAATGTCAAGACTGGTACAGGGGGATGTCGGTTCCGGTAAGACGATCGTTGCGGTACTTGCGCTGATGAATGCGGCATTCAATGGTTATCAGGGGGCAATGATGGCACCGACAGAGGTGCTTGCAAGGCAGCATTATGAGAATATAACGAAGATGTTCGAAGATTATGATATCCCGATCAAGGTTGAACTGCTTACGGGTTCTATGACAGCGAAAGAAAAACGGCGTGCATATGACCGGATTGAATGCGGACTGGCGAAAATTATTATCGGAACGCATGCATTGATCCAGGGGGCTGTAAGCTATGATAACCTCGGGCTTGTCATAACTGATGAACAACACAGATTTGGAGTAAAACAGCGGGAAACATTTGCATTAAAGGGTGGAGAACCTCACGTATTGGTTATGAGTGCGACGCCGATCCCAAGAACGCTTGCGATTATTTTATATGGTGATCTGGATATATCAGTGATTGACGAACTTCCGGCGAACCGTCTTCCGATTAAAAACTGTGTGGTAGATACCGGATATCGCAATAAAGCCTATAATTTCATGAAAAAACAGATCGCAGAAGGACGCCAGTGCTATGTGATCTGTCCGATGGTAGAAGAAAGCGAGACAATGGAAGCTGAAAATGTAACGGATTATACAGTAGCACTTCAAGAAGAGATGGGTGATCAGATCCAGGTGGCCTGTCTGCATGGAAAGATGAAGCAGGCACAGAAAGACGATATTATGGACCGGTTCGGAAGAAATGAGATTCAGATTCTGGTGTCAACCACAGTTATCGAAGTTGGAATCGACGTGTCAAATGCAACCGTCATGATGATCGAAAATGCCGAACGATTTGGTCTGGCGCAGCTTCATCAGTTAAGGGGACGTGTGGGACGTGGAAAATATCAGTCTTACTGTATCTTCATGAGTGCCTCAAAATCAAAGGAAACGAAAGAACGGCTGGATATTCTAAATCACTCAAATGATGGATTCAAGATTGCAAGCGAGGATTTAAGACTACGTGGTCCCGGAGACCTTTTTGGCATCCGCCAGAGCGGACTTATGAATTTTAAGCTTGGAGATATCTATCAGGATGCGAAGATCCTTCAAATGGCAAATGAGGCCGCAGATCAGCTTACGGAAGAAGATGAAGAATGGATCAGAAAACTGCCGAATTATGAGAATGCGGCAGGAGTTGTGATATAACATAACGGGGGAAATCACTGCAGATGGATCCGGCGGATATAACAAAGAAGCCGCAATGTGCAGACTCTGTGAATATAACAAAAAATAATCAACACATGACAACTTTGTAATAATAGAAATCATGTGTTGATTTTTTGCAATTTTCCAGTCTGCGTTTCTAGCTTTTGCAGGCGGTGTCAGACTATTTGCCTGCCATCTGTTTTTCCTGCTGTTCAATCATTTTCTTAACCATATAACCGCCGACAGATCCGTTTTGTCTTGATGTCAGGTCTCCGTTGTAGCCGTCTGATAACGGAACTCCAAGTTCGCTTGCTACCTCATACTTGAATTTGTCTAATGCACCCTTTGCCTCAGGTACGGCTGCTTTGTTTGATGAACGATTTGCCATTTTTATACTCCTCCTTCTGGTAACTTTGTAACTTTTTCCTTGTTGTTACATCCATAGTATGTGGAGAAATATAATTAATACACTAGAAGTGTTTTCATAATCTGGAAGAAATTTCAGATTCAAAAATTTTATACACAGGTTATTCGTCCCAGCCTTCGTAGAAGCGGATGTTCATGGAGATATTGCGGACGATCTCACCGTCTTTTACTTCGATATCTTCAATATCAGATACGTATGGGATCATCGGTTCATCTTCGGAAAGTTCCAGTGTGATCCAGTCACGTGCCGCTTCATTGGCACTTTCAATGGCTTCATCCAGAGTCTCACCTTCTCCATAACAACATTCCAGATCCGGGAAATATCCTTTATAATGTCCTTCCTCGGTTTTGTGAAATACTGCAGGGTATATAAATTTCATAATTTGTCATCCTTTCAAAAAGTGTTCCTGTCTATTATATGATTTTTGGTGAGGGAAAACAATAGAGTTATGGAATAATATACAATTTCTCCGAATAAGATAATAATAATCGAAAAAATGTCAGCGAGGAATCAAAAAAGATGCGGCATAGACGATGTATCAGCGCAATACTAATGTCTTTTGTACTCTTTTTACAACCTGCATATGCAGTTCCGTCGGAAGAGAATCAACCGGAAAATTCACAAGAAAATAATACAGAGAATGAGAAAAGACAACAAGAGCAGATCAGTGCACCGTCGGCAATCCTGATGGAAGCATCAACAGGACAGATCATATATGAAAAAAATCCGGATGAGAAATTACCGCCTGCAAGTGTAACAAAAGTTATGACATTGTTGTTAATATTCGATGCACTGGACAGTGGGCAGATCAAGCTTGGGGATGAAGTGACAACATCTGAATATGCAGCATCTATGGGTGGCTCACAGGTATTTCTGGAGCCTGGGGAGACACAGACGGTAGATACACTGATCAAATGCATCTCTGTGGCAAGTGCGAATGATGCATGTGTGACGATGGCCGAATACATCTGCGGAAACGAAGAAGAATTTGTTACAAAGATGAACAAACGGGCAAAGGATCTTGGCATGAAGAATACACATTTTGTAAATTGCAACGGTCTGGATGCAGACGGTCATCTGACAACGGCAAGAGATATTGCATTGATGTCAAAAGAACTGATCACTACATATCCTCAAATCTTTGATTACTGTAACATCTGGATGGAGAATATCATACATAAAACCCAAAAGGGCGAATCAGAATTCGGACTTACGAATACAAACAAACTGATCCGTCAGTATGAGTATGCAACCGGGTTAAAGACTGGCTCTACCAGTAAAGCCAAATTCTGTGTATCCGCAACCGGAAGAAAAGATGATATTGATCTGATCGCCGTGATCATGGCAGCAGATGACAGCAAAGCCAGAGTCAGAGACGCGATTACTTTATTGAATTATGGTTTCGGCAAATGTCAGAAATACACAGAAAAGAAACAAAAGAAGATATCACCGGTTGAAGTCAGGGGGGGCAGAGAAAAACAGGTAAAGGTACGCCAGCAAGGTGCATTCACCTATGTAGACACCACAGGTGCAGATTTGACTAAGATAGAAAATAAAACCAGAAAAGATAAGAATGTAAAAGCACCATTAAAAAAAGGTGAAAAAGTGGGTGAAACAATGTATTACCTGAACGGTAAAAGAATCGGATCCATAGACATCATCACGACAGAAGAAATCGAGAAACAAAATTATAGAAGCGCATTAGAGAATGTGCTGGAAGAGTATGTACTTTAAAAGCAGTATATGCTCGAAATAGGTTGTTGTTGGAAAATCTTAAGGGACAAAATTCTGCGTTAGAGGTTCGAAATTTGACTGTTTGAGGCGTATGCCGAGTTTCAGATTTCGGAACTCTGTTTTTAGCAGAATTTTGTCCCTTTAGATTTTCCTGCCGACGGAATCTGAACAGGAATGGCTTATTAAGTTTTGTGGAGGTCCGGGAGTCCGGTTCCCAAGATTAAATAGCCCGAGTATACTCCTTCAACCACTCACGTTCTTCATCATTAAGATGCGGAGCAACAATCTCATAAACTTTCTTATGATACTCGTTTAACTGCTCGCGTTCCTGATCTGTCAGCATCTCTGGAATGATTGCATCCAGATCGATCGGAACATAAGTGATAGGTTCAAAGTACAGGAACTGTCCATATTCATTCTTAGGACCTTTTCTTACCAGAAGTTCGTTCTCTGTACGGACTCCGTGGCTGCCTTCGATATAGATACCAGGTTCGTCTGTGATGACAAGTCCGGCCATCAGAGGAGCCTGCTCTTTTTCACGGATTGCGCAGCGGAATCCGCAGGAAGCTTCGTGGATGTTCATCAGATATCCGACATCATGTCCGGTACCGTGGTTAAAGTTGATGCCGCGTCTCCATGCAGGCATTCTTGCCAGGACATCCAGGTTGTATCCGGTTGTTCCCTCAAGGAATACGGCATGTGCAAGATTGAAGTTACACTGTAATACAGTTGTGAAATCTTCTTTCATCTGCTGTGTGAGTTCACCAAATGCAAAAGTACGGCTGATATCGGTAGAACCTTCTAAGTATCCTCCGCCTGTATCGGTCAGGAATAATCCGTTCTGTGTCAGAGGAACATCTGTCTCCGGAGTCGGTTCATAGTGAACGATCGCAGCATGCTCAGCGGAAGCGCAGATTGGTTCAAAGCTCTGCCATAAGTAACCTTCCTGTTCTTTACGCAATGTTTCCAGTTTGGCAGCAGCACTGAGCTCTGTGATCTCGATCTTGCCGATATTTGTCTTCAGCCAGTACATCCATTTTGTCATGGCTACGGCATCTTTTTTATGGGCGTTGATGATGTTTCTGATCTCGACATCATTTTTCTTTGCCTTCATTGCAATCGTCGGGTTCACCTGCTGAACAACCTTTGTGCCGCCAGGAATGTTGTTGAACAGTGCATAGTTCAGACGGTTCGGGTCTACCAGAACCGTAGATGCGGTGTCTAAGTTCTTGATGTCCTCATAGATTGCATTATACGGATGGATGGTGATGTTGTTCTTTGCAAGATCAGCTTTCATATCGTCATTTAATTTGCGTTCATCGATGTAAAGCTTCATTTCGTCCATTGTGATGACTGCATAAGAAAGTAATAATGGGAAGAAATCTACATCATCTCCACGTAAATTCGTGATCCAGCATACATCGTCAAGTGCAGCGATAACATGTACATCGGCACCTGCCTTTTTCATAGCCTCACGGACACGTGCAAGTTTGCTCTCTGTACTTTCACCTGTGTATTCTTCGCCGAGTGCGAAAGCCGGCTTTTCAGAAAGCGCAGGACGGTCTGCCCATACTTCTCCGACAAGATCTTCGGAATAGTTGATCTTGGCATCTTTAGAAGCAACGGCTTCTTCCAGTGCAGCTCCCTCTTCGATGGCAACGACACGTCCGTCGAATCCGAGTGTACCACCTTCAGGTAATGCAGAAGCAATAAATTCTTCTACTGTAGGAACGCCAGGCTCGCCCATCTTATAGAGCTTTACGCCTGTTCCGGCTAACTGCTGGTCAGCCTGAAGAAAATATCTTCCGTCAGTCCAGAGGCCTGCTTCATCCTTTGTGAAGACAGCAGTTCCGGCAGAACCTGTAAATCCTGTGATATATTCTCTTACTTTAAAATGATCGCCGACATATTCACTCTGATGAAAATCATCGGTAGGAACCATGTAGACGTCATATCCTCGTTCTTCCATTAATGCGCGAAGAGCGGAGATTCGTTCTGGTATATTCATAACAAAAACCTCCTTATAATGAATTGAATAACCTACAAGAATGAATTTTAGCACAATTAATTGAAAATGAACAGAAAGAATTATATAATAAACCCGGATGTAAAGGAGAAGTAGAAATTGATAAAAATAATTCTGATAATTGTGGCAGTTTTTATAGTGTACTGCCTGATAGAAATGATAAGAGAACTGCGGGATTTCCGCGTGACGAAGTATCGGATCTGCTCACAGAAATTAAATGGAATCAAAAGGGAAAAAAAGATTATATTCTTAAGCGATCTACACAACCGGATGTATGGAGAAGAGAATGAACGCCTGCTGGAAAGTATTCGGAATCAGCATCCGGATCTGATTCTGATCGGCGGTGATATGCTGGTCAGAAAGGATGGAAATTCTTATGATAAGACGGTTCATTTTCTTGCAAAACTGCCGGGAATCTGCCCGGTTTATTGTGCAAATGGTAATCATGAACAGAAATTAAAAGAACTGCCGGATAAGTATGAACAATCTTATGAAGAGTACAAAAAAGCACTGACGGCATCTGGAATCCACATGTTAGAGAATGCATCAGAGACAGTAAAATTGGACGAAGTGCCTGTGAAACTTTCTGGCCTGGAGATCCCGCTTGGAGCGTATGCAAGATTTGGAAAGAAAGAACTTTCGTTAAAAGAAATCACAGACCGTATCGGAGAACACGGGGATGATTATCAGATCCTGCTTGCGCATCATCCGGGATATATGAAAGAATATCTGGCATATGGGGCAGATCTGATCCTGGGCGGGCATTATCACGGCTGTGTGGTACAACTCCCGGGGATCGGTGGAGTCATTTCGACGAATTTTACACTGTTTCCAAAGTATTCCGGGGGAATTTACCAGGAAGGAGAACAGACAGCAGTTGTAAGCCGCGGACTTGGGACGCATTCGGTGCCGTTAAGACTGTGGAACTGGCCGGAGCTGATTGTTCTGGAATTATCCGGAAATGAAAGATAAAGACTTGAGTAATTTCCAAATGTCCTGTATAATAATTAAGTTATGATAATGGAGGATATGTATGGGGATTCCGGTAAAATTACAGGTATTTGAAGGTCCGTTAGACCTGCTGTTACATTTGATCGAAAAAAATAAAATAGACATTTACGATATTCCGATCGTCGAGATCACGAATCAATATATGGAATATATTAAAGCCATGCAGAAAGAAGATCTGAATATTATGAGTGAATTTCTTGTGATGGCAGCGACACTTCTGGATATCAAATGCAGAATGCTCCTTCCAAAAGAAGTGAATGAAGAAGGAGAAGAAGAGGATCCGAGACAGGAACTGGTAGAACAATTGCTGGAATACAAGATGTATAAATTCATGTCATATGAACTAAAAGACCGTGAACTGGACGGTGACCGGGTTATGTATAAGTCGGCGACGATTCCGGATGAGGTAAAAGGATATGTACCGCCGGTGAACTTGGATGAACTTCTGGGAGATCTGACACTGGTGCAGCTTAACCGTATTTTCAAAGAAGTAATGAAAAGACAGGAAAGTAAGGTTGATCCGGTACGAAGTAAATTTGGAAAAATTGAGAAAGAAGAAGTAACACTTCCGGACAAGCTTGATTATGTGACGGAATATGCCAGGTCGCACAGGAAATTTGGATTCCGGGCGTTATTAAAAAAGCAAAGCTCCAAGGTACAGGTGGTTGTTACGTTTCTTGCAATCTTACAGTTGATGAAGGAAGGCGTGATCTTTATAGAGCAGGATCAGCCATTTGATGAGATTATGATTACATCAAAAGTTGAAGAAGTATAAGGAAGATAACATGGCAAAGTTAAAAATAAAACAGATGGAAGGGATCATCGAGGCGATTCTTTTTACAATGGGGGATTCTGTAGAGATCGGAAAGATCGCAAGAGCGCTGGAACAGGATGAAGAAACTACGCGTAAAGTAATACATAAAATGATGGATAAATATGTGGCGGAAGACAGAGGCGTCCGCATCATAGAATTGGACGGTGCGTATCAGATGTGTACGAAGACGGAGATGTATGAATATTTGATCCGTGTGGCATCGCAGCCGAAGAAGCATGTCCTTACGGATGTTTTACTTGAGACACTATCGATCATTGCCTATAAGCAGCCAGTTACAAAGCTTGAGATTGAAAAGATACGTGGTGTGAAGTCAGATCATGCGGTAAATAAACTGGTAGAATATAATCTTGTATCAGAAAGAGGACGAATGGATGCTCCGGGAAAACCAATTCTTTTTGGAACAACGGAAGAATTTCTGCGAAGGTTCAGTATTCATTCATTGGATGACCTTCCAAGTCCGAATCCGGAACAGGTAGAGACGTTTAAAGAAGAAGCAGAAGAAGAAGTACAGTTAAAATTAGATATATAGAAGATGTGGCAGGAAATAACATGGAAAATCATTTCACGCGGCAGACAGCCGGTGGAGTGATTTTTTTGTTTTCCCGGGCATATATTTTCTTAACGGAATATACCCGGAGTGGAGAAATATGAAAAGACGGCCGCATAAAATCGTATCGGTGGTATTGCTGGCGGTATTGATCGCTGGCATGGGCATGGCATGCCGTATACAGAGTCTGGAATCAAGGAATAAAAGGTGGACAGAGAATACGGAGACTGCCGGAAAGATTCTGACCGAATCGGGGAAAAAAGAGGCACAGAAGCAGACGAATGGAACGGAGAACGATGATGCTGCACAGAATGCGAAGCGGGTGTTCGGGGATGAACCGGCAGAACTTTATGCCAGATCGGCGGTGCTGATGGATGCGGACAGCGGCCGGGTATTGTTCGGGAAGGATACAGATGTGGTCCGTCCGATGGCAAGTACAACGAAGATCATGACGTGTATCCTTGCGTTGGAATCCTTGCGGGAACATCCGGATCAGACGATAGAAGTATCGGATCAGGCTGCGTCCCAGCCGAAGGTACATCTTGGGATGCAGAAAGGGGAAGTGTTCTACATCAAAGACCTGTTGTATTCTCTGATGCTGGAATCGCATAATGACAGCGCTGTGGCTGTGGCAGAGGGCATTGCCGGAAGTGTAGAAGAATTTGCAAAAGAAATGAATGCAAAAGCTGCAGAAATCGGCTGCAAGAACACCCACTTCATTACGCCGAACGGACTGGATGCGGAAGATGAAGGCGGCGTACATTCTACAACGGCGGAAGACCTGGCGAAGATCATGCGGTACTGTATTATGACATCCGGGGAAAAGGAGACATTTCTTGAAGTGACCCGGACGAAGGAATATCAGTTTCAGGATGCTGACAGGAAGCGTACATTTTCGTGTCATAATCATAATGCATTTCTGGATATGATGGACGGGGCACTGAGCGGCAAGACGGGATTTACGGCAGATGCGGGATACTGTTACGTGGGAAGTTTAAGATGGGATGACCGTACATTTATCGTGGCACTTCTGGCATGCGGATGGCCGAATAATAAAGGATATAAATGGAAAGATACCAGGAAGTTAATGGAGTATGGGCTGGAGCATTATCAATATCGGGATATAGATAAAAAAATGCAGATACCGGAAATAAAAGTTGCCGGTGGCGTGGATGATAAAAAGCCGTATCAGTATTGCTTGAATGTTCCTGTGAAAATTGAGAGACCGGCGGAAGAAAACTCTAAAATTCTTATGAGAGACGGGGAAGAATTGCGGGCAAAGCTGGAACTTGCAAAATACTGGAATGCACCGCTGAAAAAAGGTGAAAAGATTGGAATGTTGACATATTATTTAGATGGATATAAGGTGGCAGAATATGAATTGAAAAACGAAAAGACAGTAGCAAAACGTGATTTTTCATGGTGTATATTCTGGATTATAAAAAGTGTGATGCTTTGAATTGCGGTACCCTGGCAAGGGAGTGACGGCATCTGGCTTAACAGACCTGAAAAATATTTTGACATTGTTATCGGGGAATGATACATTGAAATCATATTTGGGATAAGAGATATACAGGAGAGAGCATGGGAAGAGGAAGCATAACATTATATATAATGATAATTGCAGGCATGGGGATTGTACTGTCGGGCTGGTGGTATAGAAATATATGGTTTAAAGTAGAAGAGACGATAGAAATATATGTAAATGTATTCTGGATTTGCGTGTGTTTGTTAGCTGCATTAAGTATTTATGGATGGAGAATGCATGAGTTACTGGATACCTGTAACCGTACGATGGAAATACAGGAGGGCGTGATAAAAGATGTTGTTCTGATTGATACAGTTACGCAGTATGATGATTTTGATATATATGAAGTGACCTTGTACGGCAGGGAGCGGCCCATAGAAAAGGTTGTGTCAGGAATCGGATTGAAAAAGGGAATGCATGTAAGAATAGATGCGTACCGGTCTTCATTTTACGGAACACTTGTTTCCAGAATTGATGGTAAAACTCCAGAATATTATAAGAAAATAATGGAACATAAAAATGTGAAGACGCAGACAGTATTGTTATTGTTAATGCTTCAATCAATAGAAATGCTGATCATATCCGGAAGGGAGTATGTGAAACATGGAAAAAGGAAACAAGGAAGACGCTGGTTCTGGTTTGCAGCGGTCTTAGCTGAATTAACGATTCTTGTTCCACTGGCGGCTATAAAATATCCGCAATATGGCAGGGTATTGAGCTGGAGTGAGGTCATTATGCTGATCCTTTATGTGATTGCGGAAATGAGGCTGGCATGGCAGGCAAATGTTGGATCTAACTGGAAGCTGTGGGAGGAAGTCAGATATATATGGCATATAGAAGGAGAGGATTCTGATACAGAAGAGGAAAGTCCAAAGTACAAGGAAATTTCTTATCAGGTACATCAGATGCAGCAGATGAGTATCAGCAGCTCGGAAAGATATTGCCGGTACAGATATAAAAATGGAATGAAAGAGGTCAGGTTTGATAAGTGGGCATGTGTAGTTGTGGGATTAGATAGTGCTTTTTTGGCCTGGCTTGTTACCTTAGGTTCGGGGAGTGATGCAAGTATCTGGGGAATTGTGGTAGCGGGAATTATTTTTGCACTGGTTATGATAATATGGGGAACAAAAATATTTGGAAAGAAGTGGGAATCCTATAAAATGGAGATGGAATCTCGGGTCCCGTGTGAATATTGTTGCATAAAAGAAGACGTGTTTGAGAATATGAAATTCAGATGCAGTGACGGACATGATGAAATATGGAGAATGAATCTAGACGAGGAAGCGAAGGTAAAAGACGGAGAAACAGTTATGGTTATTTTTATGCCGACGGCAATGGAGATGAGACTTGAACGGTTACCATATATGGATAAAATATGGGAAGGATAAAAGGAAAGTATGTTTGATAACAGATGTATGTATTATCTGACAATTGTTGTGGTAATGCTTTTTTCGGTATCATTTATAAAACTGAATAAATTTTGGGAATTAGATGTCAGATATGGAGAAGTAGAATCCGATGAAAGTATGGGGACGACTATTTTTAAAGGCGTCCGGTTCTTGATAGGAATTGTTTTGATACTGATGCCGGGAATCATGAATCCTGTATATCAGAGTACGGAAGGAATGATTGTGGAATGTGTGAAGGCAGATCCGGTGTGGCGTGTAGATGCAGATGACGGGGTATGGCATGTTACAGTGGAAGATACAGAAACCGGGACGAAAAAAATATTTTACAGGGTAAAAGGTTTGAAAAATGTCCGGGAAGGAATGAAAGTTGAGATTCATTCTTTTGACGCCGATATGTTTCTGGGAGAAGTATTCGCAAAAGTAGATGGCAGAACCACGCAGTGGTATAAAAATGGAATCAAAGAAAGACCGGGAGAACGTGTAATACTTTTGAGCTTGTTTCTTGCATATGCACTGGAGCTTTGTTGGATTATCATGAAAGGAAAACAAAAACTAGAAGATCGAAAAATCGTTACATACTATTATTATCTGGCTATATTAGGGCTGGGATTATATGCATCAATGGTCATATTCGTGTGGAGACAGCACGTGTCCGGAAGGCCATGGTCTGATATGCTGTGTATAGGATTTTATTTGTACATGTTTGGAGAAATGGTTATAAGTCTGAGTGGGGTTCCGGTTGAAAAGATCAAACAGGAAGAAAGACTGAAAAAGGAGAGAAAAAGCTTAAGAGCGGAACAGGAAAACAGAGACGAAAAGGAAAGGTTCGAGACGGAATGGAGAGAACGGGAAGAAGGAAAAACAGTAAATAAGGAGAATGTTCTGAAATTGACCAAAATGGGATATATTGCTTCGAAAAAATATTGCAGAAAGAAATATCGCAAGGAAGTCAGGAAACATATGAAAGGAATCGGGCCGGTATTTTTTGCAAATACAGGAGTTCTTGTGATAATATGTTTGATTTTAGAGGGTGAAACAGCACTTTTGACTGTAGGAGCAGATATTTTATTATTTATATTGATCTATGTAATCAGCAGATGGAATGCCGGACGAAAATGCCGCGAATGGAAAAAATCGGTTGTTCCGGGGGAAATGTGCGAATATGGTATGTTCAGAATCCGCTATCTGGATCAGATAGAATTTGAATGTGCAGAAGGGAAGAAAATCATTTACCGTATGGACAGGGAAAAGGAGGATATTGGATGGGATGGAAATTTGGCGGTAGCTGTATATGTGGAAGCGCAGGACAGACTTTGTATGGAATCGCCAAGAATGCTGTCGCAATTCATCGAAAGAGACTGGGGAGATGCGGATCAGGGATGAGATTATCTTGACGCCCGGAAGTCATCTGTGATATGTTAAGTATATCTGAATCACAGATGGTTGTATTCTTTTACATTTCTGTAGAGTATTCCAGAATATACAAGAGAAAAATGATGAGGGGAAAATTAAATATTGACATTCGGGATGAAGTATAATACTATATTAACCAAAGGACGAACACTCGTTCGATGAACGAAAAAGGAGAATTAACATGGCAAATGAAGATAAAAAGCGCGCATTGGATGCGGCGATCGCAAAATTAGAGAAAGATTTCGGTAAAGGAACAGTTATGCGTCTGGGAGATCCGTCAGCACAGGTAGCAGTAGAGACCATTCCTACCGGTTCATTAAGTCTGGATCTTGCACTGGGGCTTGGCGGAGTACCGAAGGGACGTATTGTTGAGATCTACGGACCAGAGTCAAGTGGTAAGACAACAGTCGCATTACATATGATCGCAGAAGTGCAGAAGAGAGGCGGTATTGCAGGATTTATTGATGCGGAGCACGCGCTGGATCCTGTGTATGCGAAGAATATTGGAGTAGATATTGATGAGCTGTATATTTCACAGCCGGACAGTGGAGATCAGGCTCTGGAGATTACAGAGACAATGGTAAGATCCGGAGCGATGGATATCATCGTAGTGGATTCGGTTGCTGCGCTGGTACCAAAGCAGGAGATTGAAGGAGATATGGGAGACAGCCATGTCGGACTTCAGGCAAGGCTGATGTCCCAGGCACTCCGTAAGCTGACACCGGTAATCAGCAAGTCCAACTGTGTGGTCATCTTTATCAACCAGCTGCGTGAGAAAGTAGGTGTGATGTTCGGTAATCCGGAGACAACAACCGGTGGACGCGCGCTGAAGTTCTACTCATCTGTACGTATGGATGTCAGAAGAATTGAGACTCTGAAACAGAGCGGTGAGATGGTTGGTAACAGAACACGTGTAAAGATTGTGAAGAATAAGATTGCACCTCCGTTTAAAGAGGCGGAATTCGATATTATGTTCGGTAAAGGAATTTCCAAAGAAGGAGATATCCTTGATCTTGCAGTGAAGTGTGATCTGGTCAGCAAGAGTGGTGCCTGGTTCGCATACAATGGAGACAAGATTGGACAGGGAAGAGAGAATGCGAAGACATATCTTTCTGAACATCCGGAGATCATGGAAGAACTGGAGCAGAAGATCCGTGCACACTATCACATTGGAGCGGAAGGTGACGTGGAAGAGAACGAAGAATCTGCAACTGCAGAAGGAATTACAAAAGAGGAAGAATAATCTATGATGACGGTTACGAAGATCGAACCGCTGTCAAAGACGAGATATAAAGTATATTTAGACGGACAGTTTGCTTTTACATTGTATAAGGGCGAACTGTCCCGTTATCATATAGCGGAAGAATCTGTGATCGAAGACGATATCTATGACAGTCTTCAGCAGATTATTACCAAAAGGGCGAAGCTCCGGGCAATGCATCTGCTTTCTGATATGGGAAGAACGGAATCGAAGCTTCGGACTAAATTGAAACAGGGCGGTTATGCGGAAGATGCAGTTGAGGCGGCAATCCGGTATGTGAAGTCATTTGGTTATATTAATGATGTGGAATATGCGAGAAGTTTTATTGACAGCAGGAAGGAACGGAAAAGCAAAAAAGAACTCTATGCGGCACTTGTGCAAAAAGGCGTTTCATCAGAAATTGTAGAACAGGTATTTGAAGAAGCGGACTACGGGGAGGAAGATTCCAGACAGGCGATCGAAGCGCTGATGCGGAAACGAAATTATAACCCGGAAACAGCGGATGCGAAGGAAAAGCAGAAAATGATGGGCTATCTGATGCGTAAAGGATTCAGTTATCAGGATGTCCGCAATGTGTTACAAGTTTGCGAGTGAAAGCTTGACATATTTGTGTAAAAAGTATAAAATTGAACTGTTGTAATAATCGTACAATGAAAATTAAATAAGGAGGTGCTCCTGTGCCGATAGGAATAGTGATTGCTGTAGCAGTCGTACTTATCGTTGTGGCCGCTGTGATCAGTCATTTTTTGACAGTCTCAAACCTGAAGAACAATGCAGAATCCAAGATTGGTAATGCAGAGGCAAGGGCAAGAGAAATCATTGATGATGCAGTAAAGACAGCGGAGGCCAAGAAGAAGGAGTCTCTTTTAGAAATCAAGGAAGAGTCTATCAAGAATAAGAACGAACTTGAAAAAGAGACAAAGGAACGCAGATCGGAATTGCAGCGTTACGAGAAGCGTGTACTTTCCAAAGAGGAAGCTCTTGATAAAAAATCAGAGGCCATTGAAAGACGAGAAGCAGGATTTACAGCGAAGGAAGAAGAGCTGAGACAGCGTGAAGCGAAAGTAGAAGAGCTGAGTCAGCAGCGTGTACAGGAACTAGAAAGAATCTCAGGACTTACCTCCGAACAGGCAAAAGAATATTTGTTAAAAACTGTTGAAGAAGATGTAAAACATGACACTGCAAAGATGATCAAGGAATTAGAAGCGCAGGCAAAGGAAGAGGCAGATAAGAAGGCGAAAGAGTACGTCGTAACTGCAATCCAGAGATGTGCGGCAGATCATGTTGCGGAAACTACAATTTCGGTTGTACAGCTTCCAAGTGATGAAATGAAAGGAAGAATTATCGGACGTGAAGGACGTAATATCCGTACTTTAGAGACACTGACGGGTGTGGAACTCATTATTGATGATACACCGGAAGCGGTTGTCCTTTCCGGATTTGATCCGATAAGACGAGAAGTGGCAAGAATCGCGCTGGAGAAGCTGATTGTTGACGGACGTATCCATCCGGCAAGAATTGAGGAGATGGTAGAAAAGGCGCAGAAAGAAGTTGACACGATGATTCGTGAAGAGGGTGAAGCAGCGGCACTGGAAGTTGGTGTGCATGGAATTCATCCGGAACTGATTAAACTTCTCGGACGTATGAAGTTCAGAACAAGCTATGGACAGAATGCACTGAAGCATTCGGTTGAAGTGGCACAGTTATCCGGACTTCTTGCGGGAGAGATCGGATTAGATGTCAGACTTGCAAAACGTGCAGGACTTCTTCATGATATCGGTAAATCGATCGATCATGATGTAGAAGGATCACATATTCAGATTGGTGTGGATCTTTGTAGAAAATACAAAGAATCTCCTACAGTTATCAATGCTGTAGAGGCACATCATGGAGATGTAGAACCGGAAACTCTGATTGCGTGTGTGGTACAGGCTGCAGACACGATTTCGGCAGCAAGGCCGGGCGCAAGACGAGAAACATTAGAGACATACACAAACAGGTTAAAACAATTAGAAGATATCACCAACCAGTTCAAGGGTGTTGATAAATCTTTTGCAATTCAAGCAGGTAGAGAGATTCGTGTTATGGTAGTTCCAGAACAAGTATCTGATGCAGATATGGTATTACTGGCCAGAGATATTGCGAAACAGATTGAATTTGAATTAGAATATCCAGGACAGATTAAAGTTAATGTAATTCGTGAATCACGAGTTACAGACTATGCCAAGTAGAAGATAAATGAAATGACAGGAACCGGTTGATTTTTGGTCAACCGGTTCTTATTTTGTGTACAAAAGTATGTATGAGAAACAGCCGGTTACCAAAACATCCGAAAGATGCTGCCACGGGCAAGTTCTACAGGTGGCAGATCCTGTAGAGTGGCTGAAGTTAAAAAAGATACTTTTGAAAGAATAGCAGGAGGAAGTAAGAATGAGTGAAGATGTAATACGTACAGGAAGAGATCTGGCGTATCAGGGAACGGTTTTAAAAGTATACAAGGATCATATGAAATTTTCAAATGGAAATACAGAAGAATGGGATTTTATTCATCATGACGGCGCTGCTGCAGTTATCCCGGTTATGGAGGATGGAAAGATCTTGATGGTAAAACAGTACCGAAATGCGTTGGAACGAGACACATTGGAAATTCCGGCTGGAAAACTGGATGATCCGAATGAAGAGGGGATTGTATGCGCAGCGAGAGAGCTAAAAGAAGAAACGGGATACAGTTCTGAAAATCTGGAATGGATACTTACAATTCGGACAACGGTTGCATTTTGCGATGAAAGAATCGAAGTTTTTGTCGCAAGAAATCTGATACCGGGAGAGCAAAGCCTTGATGAAGATGAATTTGTGGATGTAAAAGCTTATGAATTAGATGAGTTGAAACAGATGATTTTTGAAGGAAAGATACAGGATTCAAAAACTATGGCAGCAATCCTTGCATATGAATCAAAGTATCTGCACGGATAAAATCATATCCACCCAAAGAGCACATATAATAAGATATCTGAATCTGAGAAAAGGAGAATGATATGTGAAGATACAGACAAAACAAAAATATGTGCTTCTGGCTGGAATGACAGGATTTGTACTGGGAATATGCAGTGCGAATCTCTGGATGAAGGAGTATATACTCGACATTGGAATTTTTAATCAGTTTTTTCTGGAACAATATAATCGGTTAGAGATCGTATATGAGGAGTATTTCTGGTACCTGATAAAAAACAGAGGGGTATTTCTACTGATTCTTACGGCGGCAGCTGGAACAAGGTATAGAAAAAGTGCGGTGATATTAACAGTAATATGGTTGGGTTTTTGCGTTGGAATGGTGATCTGTACGGCCATTGCCAGACTTGGAATTAAAGGGATTGTCCTTTGCGTGATTGCTGTTATGCCACAGGGCGTATTCTATATTTTGTCCGGGATACTATTGTTTGAATATATGCTGGAATATCCTGTGGTCAGGTGGAATTCCGGAAAAACTATAAAACTGATAATGCTGGTGCTGTTGGGAATGATAACAGAATGTTATGTGAATCCTGTCATTATCAGAATGTTTCTGAAAACATTGTAGGTGATCTACAGGACCTGCCACTGGCAGCTCCTTACGAACGCATGGCGATAAAGATCGACACATAGTATGAAATGTTTCAAACATACTGTGTGTCGATCTTTTTATGAAAAATTCTTTATGTAGATTACGAGACGAAGTATACAGCATAAAAACAAAAAGATCTGGCTGATCAGCAGACCTGTAAGATATCCGTTTATGCCCCATATAGGTATAAAAAGACATACACCTGCAATCCGTATGCAAAGACTTAAAAAGTTGATAATAAAAGAAAAAGTAGTTTTTCCCAAACCATTGATCATGCCAAGAAGAACCGTGTTAGTGTATAAAAACGGACAAATCCAGGAAAGCGTGAGAATAAAACTACCCGCAAGCGGACTTTTGAACAGAAAGATTCCAATCCATTTCCCGGATATTAGCAGGAAAATACAACAGAAACATCCAAGAAATATGCAGGAACAAGCGATTTTTGAAATGATAGCCTGAAGTCTGCGCTTCTCTTTCATTTCCTGAATTTCGGCCACTGTAGGAAGAAGCATGGAGGATACAGCGTTGGTAATAGCAGAAGGAAACAGAATACAAGGAAGTGCCATACCGGTCAGAACTCCATATACCTGCAAAGACAGAGAAGAAGACATTCCGGAATACTGAAGAAAAACGGGGATGGATACGGCTTCTATACTTTGCAGAATGTTCAATAATACCCGGCTGGCAGTAAGAGGAAAGGCGTGTCTGAAAAGCCTGGAAAGATGGATGCAGAAAGTACTTGCAGAAAGCAAATTCTGCACTTGTTTCGAAGCTGTGTGGTGTATAGAGTACAGGCAATAGCAAGATGCAAAGATCTCCCCCATAGCAAGACCAACAACGGCAAAAGAGATGGAAAGATCCAGCTGATGGCTGGTGCGGTAATAACAGAAAAGAAACACGAATAAAATACGGAATGTCTGTTCAAAAAGTTGGGAAACAGCAGGAATTTTTGTCTGCTTTAAGCCAAGCGAATAGCCGCAGATGCAGCTGTGGATTGAAGCAAAAGGAAACGTATAGGACAATAAAATCAGCAGTTCTTCGCATCTGGAATCATGGAGAAAAGAGATGGCGGTCATATGTGCATTGTGCTGTAAAAAAATGGTCAGAATACAGGAAAGAACAAATGTAAATATCAGGCCGGTTTTTAATAATTCTTTTGCTTTTTCCGGATGGCCTGCAGCATTTTCCTGTGCAACGCAGCGGGAAAGAGCAAGTTCGGTTCCGGCACAGGAAAAAGAGATGCCAAGGGCATATACAGGAAATACAAGTTGATAAAGGCCTACATTTTCTTCGCCAAAGGTATGACCCAAAAAAATGCGATAGAAAAATCCCATAAAACGGGTGACAAAACTTGTAATGGTCAAAATAGCTGTTCCACGGATGAGAGCGCGCTTTCCGGACATAATCGGCTCCTTTATATATGAGAATTGTATCTTTATAAGTTATTCGAGAATAGTGCTTGACAGAACTAAAAAGCAGTGATATTCTACAGGAGTAAAAATCCTAGTAAAATACTGGGGATTAAAAAGAGGTGATAAGATGAAACTTTCCACGAAGGGTAGATATGGACTGCGTGCCATGATAGATCTGGCCAGATATAGTGAGAAAGAACCGGTGTCGATCGGCAGCGTGGCCGCAAGACAGGAAATTTCAGAACGCTATCTGGAACAGCTTGTTGCACTTCTGAAAAAGGCAGGGCTGGTGAAAAGTATTCGTGGAGCCTCTGGCGGATATGTACTGGCGAAAAAACCGTCGGAAATCTCTGTCGGAGATATCTTAAGAGCACTGGAGGGAAGTCTGGAGCCGGTCAAATGTGCGGCATTTGATACTACAACAGGAGAAGGCTGCATGGCATCGGACGGATGCGTGACAAAGTATGTATGGCAGAAGATTAATGACAGTATTAATGATACGGTGAATCAGATCATGCTGGATGAGCTGATACAGGAGAGTAAAAGCATTAATCCGGACGGAGAATGTGAAAATCCAAAGTGCAGCCAGTAATCGGCAGACAAAAATTCTGATAAACAAAAACATTACAGAATATACAAAGAAAATGGAGGAGATAAAATGAGTAAATTATTATATCTTGATAATGCAGCAACAACAAAGACAGCACCGGAAGTTGTAGAAGCAATGCTTCCGTATTTTACAGAAAAATTCGGAAATCCATCCAGTGTTTACAGCTTTGCCGCTGCAAACAAAGAAGTGATCAACCAGCAGAGAGATGCAATCGCTGAAATGATCGGTGCAAAATCAAATGAGATCTATTTTACAGGCGGTGGATCTGAATCTGATAACTGGGCTTTAAAATGTACAGCCGAAGCTTATGCGAACAAAGGTAACCATATCATTACAACAAAGATCGAGCATCATGCGATTCTTCATACAGCAGAGTATCTTGAAAAAAGAGGATTTGAGGTAACATACCTTGATGTAGATGAAGACGGAAAAGTAAAACTGGATGACTTAAGGGCAGCGATCCGTCCGACAACTATCCTGATCTCTGTTATGTTTGCAAATAACGAGATCGGTACCATCCAGCCAATCAAGGAAATCGGTGAGATCGCTCATGAACATGGCATTCTGTTCCATACCGATGCAGTACAGGCTTTCGGACAGCTTCCGATCAATGTAGACGAATGCCATATTGATATGTTAAGCGCCAGCGGACACAAGTTCAACGGACCAAAGGGAATCGGAATCATGTACATCCGTACGGGCGTAAAGATCCGTTCGTTTATCCATGGTGGAGCACAGGAGAGAAAGCGTCGTGCAGGTACAGAGAATGTTCCTGGAATCGTAGGAATCGGAACAGCAGCAAAACGTGCAGCAGCCAGCATGGAAGAAAGAACAGCAAAAGAAAGAGAAGTCAGAGACTATCTGATCGACAGAGTGCTGAATGAAATTCCATACTGTCGTCTGAACGGACACAGAACAGACCGTCTTCCAAATAATGCAAACTTCAGCTTCCAGTTCGTAGAAGGTGAGTCGCTTCTGATCAAACTTGACATGAAAGGAATCTGTGGATCAAGCGGATCTGCATGCACATCCGGATCATTAGACCCATCACACGTTCTGCTTGCCATCGGTCTGCCTCATGAGATCGCTCACGGATCATTAAGACTGACATTGAACGAAGAAATTGAAAAAGAAGATATCGATTATGTTGTAGACAATCTGAAAGAGATCGTTGCGCACTTAAGAGAAATGTCTCCTCTGTATGAAGACTTCATTAAAAAACAGAAAAAACAGGGCGAGAAATAATTCAGATTGTGTACAGAACACATTCGGACAAAACAGTCAAAACATTTAGATAAAAAGACAAAAGGAGTAATTTAGATATGTATTCAGAAAAAGTAATGGATCATTTTGAACATCCAAGAAATGTAGGAGAAATTGAAAATGCCAGTGGCGTTGGAACCGTAGGAAATGCAAAATGTGGAGATATCATGAGAATTTACCTTGATATCGACGACAATCAGATCATCCGTGATGTAAAATTTAAAACATTCGGATGTGGTGCCGCAGTTGCAACAAGCAGTATGGCAACAGAGATGGTAAAAGGAAAGACAATCCAGGAAGCTATGGAAGTTACGAATAAAGCAGTTATGGAAGCTCTGGATGGACTTCCGCCGGTAAAAGTGCACTGCTCACTGCTTGCAGAGGAAGCAATCCACGCAGCTTTATGGGATTATGCAGAAAAGCATGATATCAAGATTGAAGGACTCAAGAAACCGAAGTCTGATATTCACGAAGGTGAAGAGGCGGAAGAGGAAGAATATTAAGCCGGAGAACTTTATATGGAAAAGAAAAAAGTTGTAGTCGGGATGTCCGGAGGGGTTGACTCCTCCGTGGCAGCCTGGCTTTTAAAAAATCAGGGATATGATGTAATAGGAGTCACGATGCAGATCTGGCAGGATGAAGAAGAAGCCGCGATGGAAGAACATGGCGGCTGTTGTGGACTCAGTGCAGTGGATGATGCCAGAAGAGTGGCAGCAGCGCTGGATATTCCGTATTATGTCATGAATTTTAAAAAAGAATTTAAAGAAAATGTCATTGATTATTTTATCGATGATTATCTGCATGGCAGAACGCCGAACCCGTGTATCGCCTGTAACCGATATGTGAAATGGGAATCATTGTTAAAGCGAAGCCTTGATATTGGTGCGGAGTATATAGCAACGGGACATTATGCCAGGGTAGAGAAGCTGTCGAATGGAAGATATGCAATTCGTAATTCTGCGACTGCGGCAAAAGATCAGACATATGCACTTTATAACCTTACACAGGATCAGCTTTCGAAGACACTGATGCCGGTTGGAGAATATACAAAAGATCAGATCCGTGCAATGGCAGATGAAATAGGCCTTCTTGTTGCACATAAGCCGGACAGTCAGGATATCTGCTTTGTGTCAGATGGAGATTATGCGTCTTATATCGAAGAAAATTCAGATGCAAAGATTACGCCGGGCAATTTCGTGCTTTCGGATGGAACGGTTGTCGGAAAACATAAAGGAATCATTCATTATACGGTGGGACAGAGAAAAGGTCTGGGACTGTCTCTCGGACATCCGGTGTTCGTATTGGAGATCCGCCCGGAAACCAATGAAGTTGTAGTGGGATCAAATGAGGAATCTATGTCCCGTTATGTGCGCGCAGATCAGGTGAATTTCATGACGGTAGAAGATCTGACAGAGCCGAAAAGAGTGTGGGCGAAGATTCGTTATAATCACAGAGGTGCATGGTGTACCGTTGAAAAGACGGGAGAAGATGAGATCCTCTGTACATTTGAAGAGCCGCAGAGAGCGATCACACCGGGACAGGCTGTCGTATTATATGACGGAGAATACGTACTTGGCGGCGGAACGATCATTGCGGATAAGTAGGAAACATAAAGAATATTGATAAAATACAAAATAAAGAGGAATAAGTTATGATACAGGCGGATATGCATATGCACACATGGTTTTCAACGGATTCCGAAGCCTGTCCACGCGATATGGCGGATGAGGCAGTCAGAAAAGGGTTGAAAACCATTTGCTTTACGGATCATTTTGACAAGGATGATCTGGAATGGGGAGAAGAAGGTATCTTTGATGTGGATGCTTATTTTGTGGAAATGCAGAAACTTCAGGAAGAATATGCAGGAAAACTGAATATCAGGATTGGAATAGAACTGGGATTTAGGACATATCTGAAAGATTATTATGAAGAACTGACGAAGAAATATCCGTTTGATTTCGTGATTGGATCGGTTCACAATGTTCCGTATAAGAAAG
This sequence comes from Dorea longicatena, assembly GCF_025150085.1. Taxonomy (NCBI): domain Bacteria; kingdom Bacillati; phylum Bacillota; class Clostridia; order Lachnospirales; family Lachnospiraceae; genus Dorea; species Dorea longicatena. Next base: position 1,649,337 of record NZ_CP102280.1, on the reverse strand, counting down.
ATGCGGAAGGGAACATATTATATACTGATCCTGCGGCAGAAAAGCTTTTTACAGACCGTACCGACAAAGAGGCGTACCGTCTGATGATGGAGACAACGCTGGAAAATGTGAGAACTTCGGACTGCTTTCAGACACTTGGTCATCTGGATTATGTTGTAAGATATGGAAAATCAAGGGAAAAAGAATATTCGTATACAGATTATGCGGATATTATAGACGAGATTTTGAAACTATTGATTGAGAAGGAAAAGGGTCTGGAAGTGAATTCGGCCGGATTGAAGTATGGCCTTCCGTTCGCACATCCACATCCGGATGTATTGAAGCGTTATCGTGAGCTTGGCGGTGAGATCATTACGATTGGAGCCGATGCACATAAACCGGAGCATATTGCGTATGATTTTGCAAAGGCAGAAGAAATTTTGAAGTCCTGCGGCTTTAAATATTATACAGAATTTTTTGAACAAAAGCCTGTTTTTAAGCAACTTATATAAAAATAGGAAAACCTCTTGAAATTTTGTATCAGATAAAGTACAATTATTAGCAGTTGAGAGGTCTTGATAGAGCTTCTAAAGGGCTTGAGAAAGATTTCACAATGTAGACTGCATAAGTAGTTAATAAACAAACTTTAGGAGGAATTAATCATGGCAGTAAAAGTAGCGATTAATGGATTTGGACGTATTGGACGTCTTGCATTCAGACAGATGTTCGGAGCAGAAGGATATGAAGTTGTAGCAATCAACGACTTAACATCTCCTAAGATGCTTGCACACCTGTTAAAATATGATTCTTCACAGGGAAAATACGCTTTAGCTGATACTGTAAAAGCAACAGATGATTCTATCATCGTTGATGGAAAAGAAATCAAAATCTATGCTAAAGCTAACGCTGAAGAACTTCCTTGGGGAGAGATTGGTGTAGACGTAGTTCTGGAGTGTACAGGATTCTATACATCTAAAGAAAAAGCATCTGCTCATATCAAAGCAGGAGCAAGAAAAGTTGTTATTTCCGCACCAGCTGGAAACGACCTGCCAACTATCGTATATAACGTAAACCACGAAACACTGAAACCAGAAGATACAGTAATTTCTGCAGCTTCTTGTACAACAAACTGCCTGGCTCCAATGGCAAAAGCTCTTAACGATCTTGCACCAATCGAGTCTGGTATCATGTGCACAATTCACGCTTACACAGGAGATCAGATGACTCTTGACGGACCACAGAGAAAAGGTGACCTCAGAAGATCTCGTGCAGCTGCAGTTAACATCGTACCTAACAGCACAGGTGCTGCAAAAGCAATCGGACTTGTTATCCCAGAACTGAACGGAAAGTTAATCGGATCTGCTCAGCGTGTACCAACACCTACAGGATCTACAACAATCCTTACAGCAGTTGTAAAAGGACATGTAACAGTTGATGAAATCAACGCAGCTATGAAAGCCGCTTCTACAGAGTCCTTCGGATACAACACAGATGAAATCGTATCTAGCGATATCGTTGGAATGAGATATGGTTCATTATTCGATGCTACTCAGACAATGGTACTTCCACTGGAAAACGGAACTACAGAAGTTCAGGTTGTTTCTTGGTATGACAATGAGAACTCATACACAAGCCAGATGGTAAGAACAATCAAATACTTCTCTGAATTAGCATAATTTAGAGCATGAATTAAGACTCACAAAGGGTCCGGTCTTATTGGGCCGGACCCTTTTTGCAGTTATAAAATATATAACCAGGAGGCAGTACTATGCTTAATAAAAAATCTGTAGATGACATTAACGTAAAAGGGAAAAAAGTACTTGTAAGATGTGACTTCAACGTTCCGCTTATCGATGGAAAGATTACAGACGAGAATCGTCTTGTTGCAGCACTTCCTACAATCAAAAAATTAATCGCTGATGGCGGAAAGGTTATCCTTTGCTCTCATCTTGGAAAGCCAAAGGGACAGCCGGTTCCAGAATTATCTCTTGCTCCTGTAGCAGTTCGCCTTTCAGAACTCCTTGGACAGGAAGTAAAATTTGCAGCTGATCCGGAAGTTGTTGGACCAAATGCGAAAGCAGCAGTAGCTGAGATGAAAGATGGAGATGTTATCCTCCTTGAAAACACACGTTACAGAGCAGAAGAGACAAAGAATGAAGATGCATTCAGTAAAGATCTCGCTTCTCTTTGCGACGTATTTGTTAACGATGCATTCGGAACAGCACACCGCGCACACTGCTCTAACGTAGGAGTTACAAAATACGTAGATACAGCAGTTGTTGGATACCTTATGCAGAAAGAAATTGATTTCCTTGGAAATGCAGTCAACAATCCGGAAAGACCATTCGTAGCAATCCTTGGCGGAGCAAAAGTTTCAAGCAAGATTTCTGTAATTGAGAACCTTCTTGACAAAGTAGATACTCTGATCATCGGTGGAGGAATGGCATATACATTCGCAAAAGCACAGGGCGGAACAGTCGGAAAATCCCTTCTGGAAGAAGATTACTGCCAGTATGCACTTGACATGATCGAAAAAGCAAAAGCCAAAGGTGTAAAACTTCTTCTTCCTGTAGATAACGTTGTCGGAGATGATTTCTCTAATGATGCAAATACTCAGGTAGTAAAAGCTGGAGAGATCCCGGAAGGATGGGAAGGACTCGACATCGGACCAGAGACAGCTAAGATCTTCAGCGATGCAGTAAAAGATGCTAAGACAGTTGTATGGAACGGACCAATGGGATGCTTCGAGATGCCTAAATTTGCAAAAGGAACAGAAACAGTTGCAAAAGCACTTGCAGACACAGACGCTGTGACAATCATCGGCGGAGGAGATTCTGCAGCAGCAGTTAACCAGCTGGGATATGGAGATAAGATGACACACATTTCAACAGGTGGTGGAGCTTCTCTTGAATTCCTTGAAGGAAAAGAACTCCCGGGTGTAGCAGCAGCTAACGATAAATAGAATAAGGAGATTTGGAAAGATGGCAAGAAAGAAAATCGTAGCCGGAAACTGGAAAATGAACAAAACTCCAAGTGAAGCAGTAGCTTTAGTTGAAGAATTAAAACCATTAGTAGCTAATGAAGATGTAGACGTAGTATTCTGCGTACCTGCAATCGACATTATCCCTGTAGCAGAGGCTGTAAAGGGAACAAATATCCAGGTTGGTGCTGAGAATATGTATTTTGAAGAAAGCGGAGCATATACAGGAGAAATCTCTCCGGCTATGCTTACAGATGCAGGAGTAAAATACGTTGTTCTTGGACACTCTGAAAGAAGAGAATACTTTGCAGAGACAAACGAGACAGTAAATAAGAAAATGCTGAAAGCTTTCGAGCATGGTATTACACCAATCATGTGCTGTGGAGAGACTCTGGAGCAGAGAGAACAGGGTGTAACAATGGACTTCATCCGTCAGCAGGTTAAAGTTGGATTCCAGAATGTAACAGCTGATCAGGCTAAGACAGCAGTGATCGCTTACGAGCCAATCTGGGCTATCGGAACAGGTAAGACAGCTACTACAGAGCAGGCTGAAGAAGTTTGCGCTGGTATTCGTGCATGCATCGCTGAAGTATATGATGAAGCTACAGCAGAAGCTATCCGTATCCAGTACGGCGGATCTGTAAACGCTGGAAATGCAGCAGAGTTATTCGCTCAGGCTGATATCGACGGCGGACTTGTAGGTGGAGCATCTCTGAAAGCTGATTTCGGAAAGATCGTAAACTACAAATAAGATTTAGAAAATCAGCCGCAGGAGGCTTTCGTTTGACTGCTTCCTGCGGTTTTATGCTGTAAAAGTGATATTTAAGACGAAAGGTGATATTAAAAATGAGTAAGAAACCAACAGTACTTATGATCTTAGACGGTTATGGACTGAATGAAAAGACAGAAGGTAATGCAATTGCTATGGCAAAAACACCTGTTATGGATAAACTGATGTCAGAATATCCATGTGTAAAAGGAAATGCCAGCGGACTTGCAGTAGGACTTCCGGACGGACAGATGGGTAACTCAGAAGTTGGTCATATGAACATGGGTGCCGGACGTATCATTTATCAGGAACTGACAAAGATCACAAAGGCAATTGAAGATGGTGTATTCTTCGAGAATAAAGCACTTCTGGCTGCATGTGAGAATGCCAAGAAGAATGATTCTGCACTGCACCTGATGGGGCTGGTATCTGACGGTGGTGTTCACAGCCACATCGGACATATTTTCGGCCTTCTGGAACTGGCTAAGAGACAGGGACTTGAGAAAGTATACGTACACTGCTTCCTTGACGGTCGTGATACACCACCGGCTTCAGGAAAAGAGTATGTAGAGCAGTTAGAAGCTAAGATGAAAGAAATCGGCGTAGGAGAGGTTGCAAGTGTTTCCGGACGTTATTATGCAATGGACCGTGATAACCGCTGGGATCGTGTAGAAAAGGCTTACAAGGCACTTTCAGCAGGCGAAGGCGAGACAGCTGCTTCTGCTACAGAGGGAATCCAGGCTTCTTATGATGCAGATGTAACGGATGAGTTCGTTGTACCATTTGTAGTAACAAAGGACGGCGCACCGGTTGCAACGATCAAAGAAAATGATTCCGTAGTATTCTTCAACTTCCGCCCGGACAGAGCAAGAGAGCTCACAAGAACATTCTGTGACGACAGCTTTGACGGATTTGACAGAGGAGACAGAATTAAGACAACATTTGTATGCTTTACAGAATACGATGCTACAATCGAAAATAAACAGGTCGCATTTGTGAAAGAAGAAATCACTAATACATTTGGTGAGTTCCTTGCAAAGAACGGCAAGAAACAGGCACGTATCGCTGAGACAGAGAAGTATGCTCACGTAACATTCTTCTTCAATGGCGGCGTAGAGGAACCAAATGAAGGAGAAGATAGAATTCTTGTAAAATCTCCTAAGGTTGCTACTTATGATTTGAAGCCAGAGATGAGTGCATATGAAGTATGTGACAAGCTCGTTGCAGCAATCAAGTCTGATAAGTATGATGTTATCGTAATTAACTTTGCCAACCCTGACATGGTAGGTCATACTGGTGTGATCGAGGCTGCTGTAAAAGCCATTGAAGCAGTTGACGAGTGTGTAGGAAAGGCTTACGAAGCATTAAAAGAAGCTGACGGACAGATGTTCATCTGTGCAGATCACGGTAATGCAGAGTACATGATCGATGAAGAGACAAAAGAGCCATTTACAGCACATACAACCAATCCTGTACCATTCATCCTTGTAAACGCAGATCCTGCATACAAGTTGAAAGAAGACGGATGCCTGGCAGATATTGCTCCTACACTGATCGAACTGATGGGTATGGAACAGCCGGCTGAGATGACTGGAACATCACTTCTTGTGAAATAATACAAACATATTCAACGTATGTTATATGCTATAATGAACAGATTGTGGAAAATGTAAAAGCGTATTTTCTACAATCTGTTCTGTATTTATCAGTATAATTATAAAAGGAACATCATGAGGAGAACGACATGAAGATTGTTATTGTAGAAGATGATCCGGGTATCCGAAAGGAATTAAAACAGCTCCTGGAAAATGCTTTTTATGAAGCAGAGATAATCGAAGAATTTAAAGATACGGCAGAGCAGATATGCAGCATGATACCGGCACCGGATCTGGTACTTCTGGATTGGAATCTTCCGGGGGAAAGCGGCTTTGACATCTGTACGAAGCTGAAAGAACATTCAGATATTCCAATCATATTTCTGACCAGCCGGACAGATTCCATGGATGAACTGACCGGAATCTTGAAAGGGGCAGATGATTATATCACAAAACCGTTCAATCCACCGATTCTGCTGGCAAGAATAGGCGTAGTACTAAAAAGAACTACCAATAAAAATGCAGAGAAATCAAGGGGTAATGCCTTGAACATGGAATATAAAGGTGTAATCCTAAATGCTGTGGGAGGCTGCATAGAGCATGAAGGAAAAAAGACAGATCTTACGAAAAATGAGTTGAAGATCCTGCATCTTCTATATCAGAAAAAGGGGGAGATTGTTCCGAGACTGGATATGATCGAATACCTGTGGGACAATGAAGTCTTCATAGATGACAATACATTAAGTGTGAATGTTACAAGACTCAGAGGAAAACTGGCTGACATCGGAGTGACGGATTTCATTGAGACAAAACGGGGAATGGGGTACCGCATATGAGATTTTCGGAATATATAAAAGATAAGATTCTGATATGTCTGCTGCACCTCCTGTGTATGATATTACTGATGGGGTTCTTCTATATTACAGGGTATAACAGAAACGCAGCTGCACTGATTCTCATTTTCTGGTGGATCATCCTTGGGATATGGATTGTGACAGGATATTATCGCAGGAAGAAATATTTTGACAGGGCAGAACATATTCTGGAAAATGTAGATCAGAGATATCTGCTTGGAGAATTGCTGCCAGCTTCACCATATCTGGAAGATCGGATCTACCGGGAGTTGATCAGACGATCGAATAAATCTGTGATCGAACGGATCCGTATGCTTGAAGATGAACAGAATGATTATCGGGATTATATCGAAAGCTGGGTGCATGAGATCAAAGCACCGATTACCAGTATCCAGCTTGTGTGTGAGAATCATAAAGACGAAGTGACCAGACAGATCGGTCTTGAGAATCAACGGATTGAAAATGACGTAGATATGGTTCTGTATTATGCTAGAATGGAAAAGGTATACAAAGACTATATGATCGAAGAGACAGACCTTGGGAAGGCGGCTTCTGAAATTTTGATGAAAAATAAGTATTATCTAATTAGTAACGGAGTGCGCGGGGAAGTGGAGTGCCCTGATCTTGCGTATACCGATAAAAAGTGGATCCTTTTTATACTGAACCAGCTTATGCTGAACAGTGTGAAATATAAAAGTGAGAATCCAAAGGTCCATCCGTATATTCATATTTACACGGAAAGGTACGGTCATGGTGTCCGGCTGATCGTAGAAGATAACGGAACCGGAATACGGGAAGAAGAGATGTCCAGAATCTTTGAAAAAGGTTTTACCGGTTCCAATGGAAGAAATGGTAAGAAATCTACGGGGATGGGTCTTTATCTGTGCAGACGGCTGTGTGAAAAGCTTGGAATTGCCATCGAGGCGGAATCTGTCCGTGGTGAAGGCACGAAGATGATCCTTACATTTCCGGTCAGCAGTTATCTTTCAAAAATGTAAGATAACTGAAAGATACATCGATACATCTTTCTGGTCCGGACGGGTAAAGTAGAGATGAAAAAGAGTATTACAAAAAGACCGGAAAGGATGATATGGATGAGAAGAATAAGAAAGCATGGCAAGACAACAGAGAAAAAAACAGACAGAATCCTGGCAGGAGGCAGAATCCCGGATGGAGAGATTCGGGTGTGTGATGTGGAAAAATATTACGGAAGTGATACGAACATCACCAAAGCGGTAGACAGGGTAAGCTTTTGCGTCCAAAAAGGAGAATTTGTGGGAATCATGGGAGCATCGGGTTCCGGAAAGACAACACTTTTGAATATGCTGTCTACGATTGACCGTGTGACTGCAGGGCATATATACTACGGAGAAACGGATATTACAGAGTTGAGTGATGAGGCACTGGCGGAATTTCGGAAAGACAATCTTGGATTCATATTTCAGGATTACAACTTGTTAGATACACTTACGATAGAAGAGAATATTGTGCTGGCAATGACGCTGCACAGCAAGAGTAAAAGAGAGATCCAAGAGAAATGTGATCACATATTGAAGCTGCTTGATATCGAAGAAATCCGGGATAAATTCCCCTATCAGGTATCCGGGGGCCAGAAGCAGCGTTGTGCCTGTGCCAGAGCGATGATTCATCGTCCGAAACTGATCCTCGCAGATGAGCCGACCGGTGCGCTGGATTCCAGAGCGGCACAGATGCTGCTCGAAACATTCCGCAAGATGAATCGTGATATGCACTCTACGATCCTCATGGTTACACATGATGCGTTTTCAGCCAGCTACTGCAGCCGTATTCTTTTCCTGAAAGATGGAAAGATATTCCATGAACTGGTAAGAGGAGTGGAAGAAAGGCGGGAATTTCTGAATAAGATCCTGGATGTATTATCTCTGACAGGAGGTGAACTGTCAGATGTTCGGTAAGCTTGCACTGCGCAATGTCAGACGTTCCGCCAGAGATTATCTGGTGTATGTGCTGACGATGACATTTGTGGTATCATTGATGTTTGCATTTAACAGTATCATTTTTTCTAAGGATCTTCAGAAAATGTATGAAATGGCAGCGATAATGGCAGCGATGATCGGTATTGCCACATTCTTTATTGTACTGATCGTTGCATGGCTGATCAATTATATGGTACGGTTCATGCTGGAAAAAAGGAGCCGTGAATTCGGTATCTATCTGTTGATCGGAATGAATAAAAAGGAAGTGTCCGGGCTTTATATGAAAGAAAATCTGCTGCTCGGTGTGTGTTCCTTTGTGATAGGACTGGGGCTTGGAATGTTGCTTCAGCAGGTGCTGCTCGTTGTCCTTTATAGTGTCATACAGGTGGAACTAAGACCCCATCTGGAATTCAATGGATATTGTTTCCTTATGACTGTGTGCTGCTTTGCAGGATGTTATCTGCTGGCACTGTTCCGGTGCAGCCGGAAATTCCGCAAGATGAACATTCATGATCTGATGAGAGAAAATCAGAAGAATGAGGAATTAAAAGAAAAGAATGAAAAAATAAAGCGGTTATTACTGCCGTTTTCCATTCTGTTCATCTTTGCGTTCGGTGTCTGGATACTGAGCGGAAATATACAGTCGCCGGGAGGGGCAGCAGTATTTCTGACGGGTCTGTTTATTACAATGTATGTGTTTTATATAGGGCTTTCCGCATGGATCATCTGCTATGTGAAGAAAAAAGGAAATGCGGTCTACCGGGGGCAGAATCTGTTCCTGCTGCGTCAGTTTGCATCTAAATTGAAAACGATGCGGTTTACCATGGGAACACTTACGGTGCTTTTTATGGTCGCATTTCTGGGGTGCTCGGTTGCATTAATGTTTACGGACTGGCAGAATCAGGTTTTAGAGATGAAATTTCCATTTGATGTACAGGTGAACAGTCAGAATCCGGAATATGATTTTGCAAAGGAATTGGATATTGTCGGAGAAGAAGCAGGTGTAAAGGATTCGTGCGTGTACCGTATTTATGAAAATCATACGAACACAATGAATACATGGATGTATACGCATCTGCGGTATTTTGGAGATGAGTACCGCAGAGAAGACGGAACACCGGATGAGAAAAAGATACGTAAAGGTTCCGATGATGCGTATTGCAGATATGATACATATATGGGGCTGAGTGATTACAATCATCTGAGAAAAATGCTGGGATATTCCACGGAAACGCTTGAAAAAAATGAATATATCCTTCAGATGAAGCAAAGAGTGTATAAGGAAACCGGATATTTTACGGATGACGTGAAGCTTCAGGACCGAGGAGAGACACTGACCTGCAGGAAGATCTGCACCGAATCATTTTCGCAGGACGGACATAACGGCGGTGATTATATCATCGTTGTGCCGGATGAACGGATACAGCAGATGACACCGTACTATTCGGAACTTGCGGTAAGTGTGAAGAAAAAAGTACCGGATAACCTGCAGAATAAGCTGGATGATCTGTCAGATAAACATGATTATGCCGGTCATACATACATGGAAGAAGACGATGATAATGTATGTTATGGTACGGATACCATTGTCACATATGCTGCGGTGAATCTTGTGCGGGAAAATGCATCGGCTGAGGTCAGATATATGATGAGTTGTATCACATTCCCATGTATGTATATCGGGCTGGTATTTTTGTGTATTGCATTGACGGTGTTATCGGTACAGCAGCTGAGTGATTCGGCAAAATATAGGTTCCGCTACCAGGTGCTTTCGAAAATCGGCCTTGGAAGACGCGAGATCCAACAGACCGTATTCCGTCAGCTGTCCGGGTATTATCTGTGTCCGGCAATCCTTTCGGCAGTGATCAGCGGGATCGTAGCGGTGTATATGGGTGCCGGATTTAACTTCTATACAGGAGTCAGTACACCGGTGTTACAGTATTTTGCAATTTCATTCGCCCTGTTCTTTGGCGTATATGTAGTTTATTTTGGAGCGACCTATGTCGGATTTATCAGAAATATCGAAGAATGAAAATGGAGAGGGAAGTATGAGTAGAAATGCAATAAAATATCTGGCAATGGCAGCTATGTTCTGTAATCATTTTGCCTATATATTTTTAAAAGAAGGCAGTACAGGGCAGGAAGTTATGGTTGATATCGGGTATTTTACAGCCATTACTATGTGCTATTTCCTTGTGGAAGGATATCATTACACAAGATCTGTAAAGAACTATGCACTGCGGCTGCTTGTATTTGGGATCCTTTCACAGATCCCCTTCATGCTGGCATTGAAACAGACGAACCTGAACATGATGTTCAGCCTTCTTCTATGTCTGGGAGTGGTGTGGGTTGCAGATCATGTAAAACATAAAGGGGAGAAAATGCTATGGCTGTGCGTGCTGGTAATCTGTTCGCTCTGGACGGACTGGGCACTTCTGGCACCGGTATTTACGATGCTGTTTGCAAATGCATATGGGGACAGGAAAAAAGTATCACTGGCATATGGAAAAGCAGTGGGACTCTTCTTTCTGTTGAATGTGTTGTCATACAGGGCGGACTGCGGGCTGGAGAGTGCGCTCATACATTCTGCATGTGCCTGTATCGGGCTGGCAGCATCGGGAGTGGTTATACAGTGTATGTATAATAAAGCAGATAAAACAGCACACGGCTGGGAAAAATGGTTTTTCTACGGATTTTATCCGGTGCATCTTCTGCTTCTCTGGATGATACAGTTTGCAAAAGTATAGAGGGAACGGTTATAATAATACCGGGGGTGTGACGAATGCGGAAAAAACGCAGAAGGACAGCTCCGGTATTTTTTGAAGCAGGCAGGTAGAGAATATGGAAAAAGAAAAGCTTGATAAAATGTATGATATCTGTTTCTTTGATCTGGATGGCACGATCATCGATTCTTCACCGGGAATTACGAATTCGGTGATGTATGCGCTGGAGAAATTCGGAATCGAAGAGACCGAACGGGAAAAATTATATAAATTCATCGGTCCGCCGCTTACCGATTCGTTCGCCAGATTCTATGGATTTGACGATGAGAAAAGCTGGAAGGCGGTGGAGTATTACAGGGAATATTATCAGGATACGGGGATTTTTGAGTGCTCGGTGTATCCCGGATTTGAAAAATCATTAAAGGCATTGAAGGCAGCAGGAAAAAGACTTTTTGTTGCGACGTCCAAACCGGAAGTATATGCGAGAAGGATCATTGAACATTTTGACCTGGATCAATATTTTGAATATGTGGCAGGTATGGAACTGGACGGAGGCAGAGGCAGTAAGGCAGAGGTGATCGGATATCTGATCGATACCTGCCGGATGCAGGATAAGAAGAGGATACTGATGATCGGTGACCGTGAACATGATGTGCTTGGGGCAAAGCAGGAAGGGCTTGACTGTATGGGGGTATTATACGGATTCGGCAACCGTGAAGAACTGGAAAAAGCAGGCGCAGTATACGTTGCCGGGACGCCGGAAGACATTGCCGGGATCATCCTGAAATAATGCGGTAATCCTGCATTTTGTGAAAAATGTAAAAATATGGGTGCCAATACTTGACAAAAGAAGAAGTAGTTGTTATTATAAAAAAACAGAACGCACTCTGTTTTTTATAAATGATAGAAAAGAGGTGCAATATGCAAAGAGTATTTTCATTATTGGTAGACAATAATCCCGGTGTATTAAGCCGTGTATCCGGACTGTTCAGCAGACGAGGATACAGTATCGACAGTATAACTGCCGGAGTTACGGCAGATCCGAGATTTACCAGAATTACCATTGTGGCCAGCGGAGATGAGCTGATCTTATCGCAAATCGAAAAGCAGGTCAGAAAGCTGGAAGATGTCATTGAGATCAAAGTACTTCAGCCGGAAGATTCGGTATATCGTGAACTGATCATGGTGAAGGTTCGGGCGAATAAGACGGAGAGAACGGAGATCATATCTGTGGCGGATATATTCCGCGCGAAGATTGTTGATGTAGAGAAGGATTCCCTGATGGTGGAACTGACAGGAAATGGTTCAAAAGTAGATGCGTTTCTGGAACTTCTGGAAGGTTACGAGATTCTTGAACTTGCAAGAACAGGTATTACCGGATTACAGAGAGGAATCAAGGATGTAATAGTCATTGATCAGGAAGGAAACATCAACACATTATAATTGATATATTATAATGGACAAACAGTAACACATTTTAATCAGACATTAAACAGAGACGAGCCCGGTGGAAGGGCGACCCCTTGTTTAAGAAAATAAAAAATCATTTATTTTTTAGGAGGTATGCTATAATGGCAGCAAGAATTTTTTATCAGGAAGATTGTAATTTATCAGTATTAGAGGGACAGAAGATCGCTATCATCGGTTATGGTAGCCAGGGACATGCACATGCTCTGAACTTAAAAGAGTCCGGATGCGATGTTATCATCGGTCTTTACGAAGGAAGTAAATCATGGGCAAAAGCAGAAGCTCAGGGATTTAAAGTATACACAGCAGCAGAAGCAGCAAAACAGGCTGATATCATCATGATCCTGATCAACGATGAGTTACAGGCTGATATGTACAAGAAAGACGTTGAGCCGAACCTTGAAGAAGGTAATATGTTAATGTTCGCTCATGGTTTCAACATTCACTTTGGATGTATCAAACCACCAAAGAATGTAGATGTAACAATGATCGCTCCTAAGGCACCGGGACACACAGTAAGAAGTGAGTACCAGGCTGGAAAAGGAACACCTTGCCTTATCGCTGTAGAGCAGGATGCTACAGGAAAAGCATGGGATCGTGCACTTGCATATGGTCTTGCAATCGGTGGAGCAAGAGCTGGTCTTCTTGAGACAACATTCAGAACAGAGACAGAGACAGACCTCTTCGGTGAGCAGGCAGTACTTTGCGGTGGTGTATGTGCACTTATGCAGGCTGGTTTCGAGACACTTTGCGAAGCTGGATATGATCCAAGAAACGCTTACTTCGAGTGTATCCATGAGATGAAACTGATCGTAGACCTGATCTATCAGTCAGGATTCGCTGGAATGAGATACTCTATCTCTAACACAGCTGAATATGGTGACTATGTAACAGGACCTAAGATCGTTACAGCTGAGACAAAGAAAGCTATGAAACAGATTCTGACAGACATCCAGGACGGAACATTTGCAAAAGACTTCTTATTAGACATGTCTCCAGCAGGACGTCAGGTACACTTCAAAGCTATGAGAAAACTTGCTTCAGAACATCCATCAGAGAAAGTCGGAGCAGAGATCAGAAAGCTCTACAGCTGGAATGGAGAAGACAAACTGATCAACAACTAATCATCAGACTTGTTAGAATAAGAATACATACGAAAAGGGTACGGCGGTTGCTGTATCCTTTTTCTGGTTAATTCACTAAGCTGGTTACCCGGACCGAACTGTTTGAGCCCCGTAGGGGTGAGTTTGAGCGGAGTGGCTTTTGCCCTTAGGGAAGGCGGACTGCCTTAGAGCTTCTGCATCGTGACATCCAGCAACAAACAGAATGCCAAGTCTTTCTCGTGGACTGAGAGGCCGCGATGATTAATTAAATAGAAAAAAACCCAGATCATTGACGGGATGATCCGGGTTCTAAAAATTTTGCAACTCGAGTTTAATCTCTATTATTAAGCAATTCCGTTAACAGCTTTTGTCAGACGGGAAATCTTTCTAGAGCATGTGTTTTTGTGGTAAACACCCTTGCTTCCAGCTTTGTTGATTTCAACGATTGCAACTTTTAATGCGTCTGCAGCAGCAGCGGCATCTTTGTTAGCTACAGCTGTTTCAACTTTCTTTACGCAAGTTTTTACTTTAGACTTGATTGCTTTGTTTCTAGCAGCTTTTGTTTCGTTTACTAAAATTCTTTTCTTTGCAGATTTGATATTAGCCAATTTGTCCACCTCCGATATCAATGTATTTCGATTTTTTTAATTCGATTTCCAGTTCGTTAGAGCCGGACACGGACGATCTAACGAAACATACGAATTTATTTTAGGGCATGAATTGGAATCTGTCAATACATATTTCTGAAAATATTGGAAAAACTAGCATTAATTTGAGAAAGGATGGATAAAAATGATGGTGGAGAAGTATAAGATACGGACGGATCTTGCGATGGAACAGAAAGAACGGTTTGAATCGGATCATGTGGAGGTATCAGGTGTCGTTCTGGAAGAGGAGTATGATGAAGAAAAGGAGATTAAGATCACAACGGTCAGGATTGAAACGGAAAATGGGGCGAAGTCGATGGGAAAACCTGTGGGGACATATCTGACACTGGAAGCGCCGAATATGGCAGCTGCAGATGAAGGGTATCACAGGGAAATATCGGAGACATTGGCAGATTTTTTGGAAAAATATATGAAAGATACGGAAGAAAATCAGGAAAAAGGATATTCGGTACTTGTTGTAGGCCTTGGCAATCGTGAAGTGACACCGGATGCACTGGGACCGTATGTGGTGGATCAGTTGAATGTTACCAGACATATTGTGCAGGAATATGGAAGGTATGCAGTGGGAAAAGGCGGAAGCAGGATTGTAAGTGCGATCGTTCCGGGAGTGATGGCACAGACCGGGATGGAGTCTGCAGAAATTATACGGGGAATAGTAAATGAGACAACCCCTGATCTGATTATGGTAATTGATGCACTGGCAGCAAGAAGTACCAAAAGACTGAACCGGACAATACAGATTTCTGATGCGGGAATTTATCCGGGAGCAGGGGTTGGAAATCACCGAAGTGAGATTACAAAAGATACGATGGGAATTCCGGTCATTGCAATCGGAGTGCCGACAGTTGTGGATGCGGCAACCATTGTGAATGATACAATGGAGAACTTTATTACGGCACTGGAAACATCAGAAACATTAAAAGGGGTGGGAGTGGTATTGCAGGGATATAATTCCGCAGAGAAATATGAACTGGTAAAGGAATTGATTGCTCCGCATCTGAATGGTATGTTTGTGACACCAAAAGATATTGATGATACAGTAAGACGAATCAGTTATACAATTTCAGAAGCAATGAATATGCTTTTTGCGGGGAAAGAAAAAATAATGCAGTCATAACATTTACAATATTGCCATAATTATAGTAAGAACTAAGATATCGTAAAAATCAGTAAACGGCAGAGGTGTTAAAAATGTGAAAAAGAAAGACAGGCAGAGAATGTTGGAAAAATATATGAAGTGTGCAGCCTGGGGCAGTGCTGGAATACTTCTGACCTGTTTCATAAGAGGTCATGTAATAAAAGAAAATGGAACAGTACGAGAACTGAAAATATCATTCCTGGAAAAAGAAAAAGAGGTCATTGCAGATTGTGCTGTCGGAAATATAATGACGACACTGACTTATACATCGGAAAAAGACCATGTCGGAGGTCCTGCAGAGGATGTGACACAGACAGTGATGAAATTGTTCCCGATTGGAACCTATCTGTCAGCGGAAAAAGAGGATACTATCGCCGAAGATTCCCAGACCTATGCCATGATATTAGAAAAGCAGGCAAATGATGAAAATGCCGTGGATGAAAATGGAAAGCTCATTACGCAGGAGCAAAGTGTCACGCAGCAGGAGATGGTGAAGATACCGGAGGCTAAAGTAGACATATCCATGGATAAATTAAGAGATTACGAATATCTGATGAGCCATTTTTACACAGTGGACAGCAGTACGATGGCGGATGCAAATCTGATCAATGCAGACCGGCTGCTTGGAAAGAATATGAAGCTGAATTCCAATTCTAATGAAGAGGCAGCCGGACCGAAGGTGCTGATCTATCATACACATTCCCAGGAGCAGTTTAAAGATTCTGTTCCGGGGGATGCGAATACATCGATTGTAGGTATGGGAACGTATCTGACAGATCTTTTGAATCAAAAGTATGGAATCGAGACGTATCATCACACAGGTGTTTATGATCTGGTAAATGGCAAACTGGACCGCAGCAAAGCATATCAGCTTGCGGAACCGGATGTGCAGAAGATATTAAAAGATAATCCAAGCATAGAAGTGGTGATCGACCTCCACCGGGACGGTGTGGCGGAAGGGACACATCTTGTGACAGAGGTGGATGGCAGACAGACGGCGCAGATCATGTTCTTCAACGGACTCAGCAGAACGCGGGCAAATGGAAATATCAGTTATCTTCCGAATCCATATCTGGAAGACAATCTGGCATTTTCCCTTCAGATGGAGATTGCAGCAGCCAAATATTATCCGGGATTTGCCAGACACATTTTCCTTCGGGCATACCGCTATAACATGCATTTCAAACCGAAGACACTTCTGGTCGAGGCAGGAGCACAGACGAATACAGTAGAAGAGATGCGAAATGCCATGGAACTTCTTGCAGAGCTTCTGCATCAGGTGCTGTCTTGATTCGAAAATATTTTTATGATAAGATATCCAAAGTATGGAAAAATCTGTATGATACTTGTGGAAGGTATCAGATGTGATGTTTTTCAATGTCTGTCATACAGATGGAAACGGAGAAAGGATATAGAAAGAATGGCGAAAAAGAATACATATGATGCGGGAAGTATCGCGATCCTGGAGGGACTGGAAGCGGTAAGAAAAAGACCCGGAATGTATATAGGAAGTGTTTCAACCAAAGGTCTGAACCATCTGATCTATGAGATCGTGGATAATGCGGTGGATGAGCATCTTGCCGGATATTGCAGCGAGATCCATGTGACACTGGAAAAAGACGGTTCGGCAACAATCGCAGATAACGGACGTGGTGTACCGGTAGACCTTCATGCAACGGGAGTATCGGCAGCTCGTGTGGTATACACGACACTTCATGCGGGAGGAAAATTCGACGATTCGGCATACAAGACCAGCGGAGGTTTGCATGGTGTCGGTTCTTCTGTTGTAAATGCGCTGTCTACCTATATGGATGTGCAGATCAGCAGGGACGGATATATCCACCATGACCGGTATGAACAGGGAAAACCGGTGATCGAATTGGAAGACGGATTACTGCCGACGATCGGAAAGACAAGAAAGACCGGAACGAAAGTGAATTTCCTTCCGGATGATACGATATTTGAAAAGACAAAGTTCAAAGCAGAAGAGGTAAAGAGCCGTCTTCATGAGACTGCTTATCTGAATCCGGATCTGAAGATCGTATTTGAAGATAAAAGGGGAGCAGAACCGGAACAGATCATTTATCATGAGCCGGACGGAATCCTTGGATTCATCCGTGAACTGAATCATAAAAAAGAAGTCGTACATGATCCGGTGTATTTCAAAGGGGAAGCAGAAGGCATCGAAGTAGAAGTGGCCTTCCAGTACGTCAACGAGTTCCATGAAAATGTACTTGGCTTCTGTAACAATATCTACAATGCAGAAGGAGGAACGCATCTGACCGGATTCAAGACGACATTTACAACGGCGATCAACCAGTATGCAAGAGAACTTGGTATTCTGAAAGAAAAGGATGCAAACTTTACCGGAGCCGATATCCGTAACGGTATGACGGCAATCGTATCGATCAAGCACCCGGATCCGAGATTTGAAGGTCAGACGAAGACCAAGCTTGACAATCCGGACGCGGCAAAGGCCTGCAGTAAGGTCACGAACGATGAGATCATCCGTTTCTTTGACCGTAATCTGGAGACGCTTAAGAAAGTCATTGGCTGTGCGGAGAAGGCGGCAAAGATCCGTAAGACGGAAGAGCGTGCGAAGACGAATCTTCTGACCAAGCAGAAATATTCCTTTGACAGTAACGGAAAGCTTGCGAACTGCGAAAGCCGTGATGCATCAAAATGTGAGATTTTCATCGTAGAGGGAGACTCTGCCGGGGGGTCTGCGAAGACAGCCAGAGACCGTATGTTCCAGGCAATCCTTCCAATCCGTGGTAAGATCCTGAACGTGGAAAAAGCAAGTATCGATAAAGTGCTGGCGAATGCAGAGATCAAGACGATGATCAATGCATTTGGCTGCGGATTTTCCGAAGGATATGGAAATGACTTTGATATCAGCAAGCTGCGGTATGACAAGATCATCATCATGGCCGATGCCGACGTGGACGGTGCCCATATCTCGACACTGCTTTTGACGTTGTTCTACCGCTTTATGCCGGAACTGATTTTCGAAGGACATGTCTATATTGCGATGCCGCCTCTTTATAAGGCGATGCCGAAGAAAGGCGAGGAAGAATATCTGTATGATGATAAAGCACTGGAAAAATACAGAAAGACGCATGACGGTCCATTTACCTTACAGAGATACAAAGGTCTGGGAGAGATGGATGCAGAACAGTTGTGGGAGACAACCCTCAACCCGGAAACCAGACTTCTGAAACTGGTAGAGATTGAAGACGCAAGAATGGCATCCAGCGTAACCGAGATGCTGATGGGATCAGAAGTACCGCCAAGACGTTCATTTATTTATGAAAATGCGACAGAAGCGGAACTTGATATATAGAGATATATAGGATAGGAGAAATACAATGCAGGATTCACAGATCATCAGAACCGAATATTCGGACGTGATGAAAAAATCATATATCGATTATGCAATGAGCGTAATCATTGCCAGAGCCCTGCCGGATGTAAGAGACGGACTGAAACCAGTACAAAGACGTACACTTTACGATATGCACGAACTGGGGATCCGGTATGACAAACCGTACCGTAAATGTGCGCGTATCGTTGGAGATACCATGGGTAAATATCACCCGCACGGAGACAGTTCCATCTATGACGCACTGGTGGTCATGGCACAGGAATTTAAAAAAGGAATGATCCTTGTAGACGGACACGGTAACTTCGGTTCGATCGAAGGAGACGGTGCAGCCGCAATGCGTTATACTGAGGCGAGACTTGCGAAGATCACACAGGAAGCGTATCTGGCTGATCTGGACAAGGATATTGTAGACTTCATACCGAACTTTGACGAGACGGAGAAGGAACCGGTCGTACTTCCGGTGCGTATCCCGAACCTTCTGGTGAACGGTGCGGAAGGTATCGCGGTCGGTATGGCAACCAGTATCCCGACACACAATCTGGGAGAGGTTGTAGACGGTGTCAAAGCCTATATGAAAAATGAGGAGATCACGACCAGACAGCTGATGAAATATATCAAAGGGCCGGATTTCCCGACAGGTGGAATCGTGGTCAACAAAGACGACCTGCCGGAGATCTACGAGACAGGAACCGGAAAGATCAAGATCCGTGGAAAAGTTGAAGTAGAAGATATGAAGGGCGGAAAGAAACGTCTGGTCATCACAGAGATTCCTTATACCATGATCGGTGCGGGAATCGGGAAATTCTTAAATGATGTCTGCAATCTGGTAGAGACCAAGAAGACAACAGACATCGTGGATATTTCCAATCAGTCGTCCAAAGAAGGAATCCGTATCGTCATTGACCTGAAGAAAGGTGCGGACGTAGAGAATCTGACCAATATGCTCTATAAGAAGACCCGACTGGAAGATACCTTTGGAGTTAATATGCTGGCAGTTGCGGACGGAAGACCGGAGACCATGGGCCTGAAGCGTATCATCGAGGCACATGTAGACTTCCAGTTCGATATGGCGACGAGAAAATATAAGACATTACTTAAGAAAGAGCAGGATAAAAAAGAGATCCAGGAAGGTCTGATCAAAGCCTGTGACGTGATCGATCTGATCATCGAGATCTTAAGAGGAAGCCAGAATGTAAAAGACGCAAAGGCATGTCTGATGAACGGGGAGACAGAGAACATTAAGTTCAAGTCCTCCATTTCCAAAAAGATGGCGGGAATGTTAAGATTTACAGAGCGTCAGGCAACAGCGATCCTGGAGATGCGTCTGTACAAGCTGATCGGTCTGGAAATCGAAGCACTTCAGAAAGAACATGAAGAGACGCTGGCTAAGATTGAAAAATATGAAGATATCCTGAATAATTACGATTCGATGGCAGCAGTTATCATGGAAGATCTGGACCGTATCAAGAAGGAATTCGCAAGAAAGAGACGTACGGTTGTAGAGAATGCAGAAGAAGCTGTATTTGAAGAGAAGAAAGTCGAAGAACAGGAAGTTGTGTTCTTAATGGACCGTTTCGGATATGCGAAGACGGTAGATGTAAGTACTTATGAGCGTAATAAAGAAGCGGCAGATAATGAGAATAAATACATCCTGCACTGCATGAATACTGGCAAGATCTGCATTTTCACAAAAGATGGAAAGATGCATCAGGTGAAAGTGATGGATATCCCATATGGAAAATTCCGTGACAAGGGACAGCCGATCGACAATATCAGTAATTATGACAGCACGCAGGAAGAGATCGTGTACATCTGCGACTCCGAACAGATGCGGTATGCGAAGCTTTTATTTGCCACAAAGCAGGGGATGATCAAGAAGGTTGAAGGAACGGAATTCCAGGTAACAAAGCGTACCATTACAGCAACTAAGCTTCAGCCGGAAGATGAGGTCGTGAAGATCCAGGTTGTGACGGAGAACCAGCATATCGTACTGCAGACAACGGACGGATTCTTCTTACGCTTCCCGGCAGCAGAAGTGACGGAGAAGAAGAAAGGTGCGATCGGAGTGCGCGGCATCCGTCTGAAGAAAGACGATGCACTGACAGATGTGTATCTGTTTGAAGAAGGAACCGAGTGTAAGATTTCATACCATGAAAAAGAAGTTACCCTGAACCGCCTGAAACTTGCAAAACGAGACGGAACAGGAACCAAATACAGAGGGTAAACGATATGATACAGAACATAGAACCACATGTATATAGAAATGAATATGTACCGGAGCCGCCAAAGGAAGACAGCGTGATCTTATATTATGAAGGAAGAAAGATCCTGGTGAAGATTGAGGATCAGGAGATCTCGTTCCTTACATTTAAAGAGGCGGCAGTTTACAATCCGGATGTATATGAAGAGTATACGTATCTCTTTTCAATTGACGGACAGGGATATTATCTGGCAGAAGGAATTGATCCGGAGAATTTCCCAGGATTCGAACTGAAGGACAATCAGTATTTCCGCGAGGCAAGACCGAAATACAGACAGTTTGCGGCAGTGACGGGATGGCAGCTTTACCGCTGGTATCAGTCGCGGAAGTTCTGCGGTCACTGCGGACAGCCGATGGTGCATGACGACAAAGAGCGTATGATGCGCTGCCCGGACTGCGGTATGATGGAATTCCCGAAGATCTGTCCGGCGGTGATCATAGCTGTCACACATGGGGATAAGATTCTGATGTCAAAGTATGCGGGAAGAGAATACAAAAAGTATGCACTGCTTGCAGGATTTAATGAAACAGGCGAATCCATTGAAGAGACGGTAAGGCGTGAGGTCATGGAAGAGGTCGGACTGAAGGTGAAGAACCTGCGGTATTATAAGAGCCAGCCGTGGTCATTTACCGATACGCTGCTGATGGGATTCTTCTGTGAACTGGACGGGGAGGACGGTATCACACTGGATACCGATGAACTTGCCATGGCGGAGTGGTTTGAACGGGATAAGATGCCGGTAGAGGCAGAAGACTTAAGCCTGACAAACGAGATGATGATGGCGTTCAAACACGGAAAAGTGTAAAAAATACGCAAAATCCCTTGATTTTACAAAAGAACAGTGCTATAGTTAATTCAGTTACATAAATCAATCGGCAGAAGAGTGGACATATTGTTCACTCTTCTTTGTTGCATATCAAAGTATGCGCAGATAAGAAAGTGCCGACTGATATAGAAACATAGATAAGTAAGGTCTGCATAAGGAGGATTTTAGATTGTCAAAAAGAGAAATGTATGAACAGAAAACAGAAGAGATCCTGCTTCCAATCGTGGAAGAGTATGGATTTGAACTGGTGGATGTCGAATATGTAAAAGAAGGAAGTAACTGGTACCTTCGTGCATATATTGATAAACCGGGTGGAATCGGAGTGAATGACTGTGAGGTTGTAAGCCGCAGACTTTCCGATATTCTGGACGAGAAAGATTATATCGAAGATTCGTATATTCTGGAAGTCAGCTCACCGGGACTTGGCAGACCACTGAAGAAGGAAAAGGACTTCAAGAGAAGCCTTGGAGAAGAAGTTGAGATCAGAACCTACCGTATGATCGACAGAAAGAAGGAATTCACCGGGATCTTAAAGGATTACGATGAGACAACGGTTACGATCGAGATGGAAGATGAGACTGAGAAAACATTTGAAAAAAGCGAGATCGCACTGATCCGATTAGCATTTGATTTTTAAACGGCATGGATAAGTAAGGAGGAACAGACCATGAATACAGAATTATTAGAAGCGTTAAATATACTGGAGAAAGAGAAAGATATCAGTAAAGAGACACTGTTAGACGCCATTGAAAATTCACTGATGAATGCCTGTAAGAACCATTTCGGTAAGACAGACAACATCAAACTGATCATGAACAAGGAGACATGTGAGTATCAGTTATACGCTGAGAAAACGGTTGTAGAAGAAGTGGAAGACAAACTGGAGCAGATCAGTCTGGAAGATGCAAAAGAGATCGACAGCAAGTTCGAGCTTGGTGATATCGTGCATATTCCGATCGAGTCCAAATCATTCGGACGTATTGCAACACAGAATGCAAAGAACCTGATCTTACAGAAGATCCGTGAAGAAGAGCGTAAGGTTGTATACGATCAGTATTTTGAAAAAGAAAAAGATATCGTGACAGGTATCGTACAGCGTTATGTTGGAAAGAATGTCAGCATCAACCTTGGTAAAGCAGATGCTATGCTGACAGAGAATGAGCAGGTAAAAGGTGAGGTCTTCAAACCGACAGAACGTATCAAATTATATATCGTAGAAGTAAAGAATACGACAAAGGGACCTAAGATCCTGGTATCCCGTACACATCCGGAACTTGTAAAACGTCTGTTTGAATCAGAAGTTACAGAAGTAAAGGACGGTATCGTAGAGATCAAGAGTATCGCAAGAGAAGCAGGAAGCAGAACAAAGATCGCTGTATGGTCTAACGATCCTGATGTAGACCCGGTCGGTGCATGCGTTGGTATGAACGGAGCCAGAGTCAATGCGATCGTCAATGAACTGCGCGGCGAGAAGATTGACATCATCAACTGGAGTGACAATCCGGCAATCCTGATCGAGAATGCATTAAGCCCTGCAAAGGTTATTTCTGTAATGGCTGATCCGGATGAAAAGACAGCAAGCGTTATCGTTCCGGATTATCAGTTATCACTGGCTATCGGTAAAGAAGGTCAGAATGCAAGACTGGCAGCAAGACTGACAGGATATAAGATCGACATCAAGAATGAGACACAGGCAATCGAATCCGGTGAACTTCCGGAGAACTACATGGAATTAAGCGAAGGTGTATACGAAGAAGAGTACGATGACGATGCAGAAGAATTCGATGTAGAGAACACAGCAGATGCTGAATATGATGATGACGACGCAGAGATCACATTCGATGAAGTAGAGGATACAGAGGAATAGGTGATAATTCGTGGGAGCAAATAAAAAAGTTCCTATGCGTAAATGCGTAGGATGTCAGGAAATGAAGAGTAAAAAAGAGATGATTCGTGTCATCCGCACATCGGAGGGAGAATTTCTACTGGATGCAACAGGAAGAAAGAACGGACGCGGTGCTTATCTCTGCCCGAACAGTGACTGCCTTGCAAAAGCAGTGAAGAATAAGGGCCTGGAGAGATCCTTTAAGCAGGCTATCCCGAAAGAAGTGTATGAAGCACTGGAAAAGGAGATGGAAGTACTTGAGTCAGAATAAAGCATTATCTATGATCGGTCTTGCCACGAAAGCCGGCAAGGTTGCAAGCGGGGAGTTCTGTACGGAGAAAGAAGTAAAATCCGGAAGGGCATATCTTGTGATCGTTGCAGACGATGCATCCGATAATACCAAGAAGAAATTTCAGAACATGTGTGACTTTTATCAGGTCCCGATCTATTTTTACAAAGATAAAGATACATTGGGGCATGCAATGGGAAAAGAGTTCCGTGCATCTTTGGTTATCCTGGATGAGGGATTTGCAAAAGGAATCCGGAAGCATATAGACACAGAGAATCAGACAATTGCATAGAGGAGGCAGATTATATGTCAAATAATAAAGATATAGAAACAAATACAAACGAAAATACACAAAAATCAGAAACACCAAAGAAAAAGAATATCGTGCATGTAATACGTCCGCAGAATGCACAGAACGGTGGTAACAAAGGAAGAAGATCCGGAGGAAATCGTCAGAATTCCGGACAGGGAAAACCGATGCAGGTAAATAACGGCCGTCCGGCAAGACGTTCTGGCCGTTCTGCAGCACAGAATGCGTCT
Organism: Dorea longicatena; assembly: GCF_025150085.1. Taxonomy (NCBI): domain Bacteria; kingdom Bacillati; phylum Bacillota; class Clostridia; order Lachnospirales; family Lachnospiraceae; genus Dorea; species Dorea longicatena. The sequence continues at coordinate 1,624,920 of NZ_CP102280.1, read as the reverse complement.
GCAGAAGAAGCACAGGCTCCAAAGAGGACAGAGAAGCCGGCAGCAGAAAGAACACAGAACAGACGTCCGGAAAGAAGTGAAAGACCGGAGAGATCTGAAAGAAATGAAAGATCTGATAGAAACGACAGATCCGATAACAGAAATAACCGTGGTGGTGAAAGACGTGGCGGAAGAGACGGACGTAACGGTGACCGCCAGGAAGGAAGAGGCGGACAGAGATTCCAGAGAGGAGACCGCCCGCAGAACGGACGTTCCGACAGAAACCAGGGAGACCGTGATAACAGACGAGACAATAACCGTGGCGATGACAGACAGGGACGTAAATTCGGAGACAGAAACGACAACAGAAGAAATGACAGAAAGAACAACCCAAGCATTCCGGCTCCTGCAATCGAAGGACAGAAACCACAGAGAAAGAATGCCAAGGGAAAAGACGATCACAAGAAGAAAGATTATCGTCGTGATGATGAAGAAAGAATGCCAAAGGGCAAGAAGAAAAACGAGCCAAAACAGCAGCTTCAGAAACCACAGCAGAAAGAGCAGAAGGTAGAGGAAGAGATCAAACAGATCACAATCCCAGAGGTTCTGACAATCAAAGAACTGGCTGATAAGATGAAGATTGTTCCGTCTGTAATTATCAAAAAGCTCTTTATGCAGGGAAAAGTTGCTACGGTGAACCAGGAGATCGATTATGAGACAGCAGAAGAGATCGCGCTGGAATTCGACGTTCTCTGCGAGAAAGAAGAAGTTGTAGACGTGATCGAAGAACTTCTAAAAGAAGAAGAAGAGGACGAAAAGAAGATGAAGAAACGTCCGCCTGTAGTCTGCGTTATGGGTCACGTTGACCACGGTAAAACTTCCCTTCTGGATGCAATCCGTCATACAAATGTCATCGACCGTGAGGCCGGCGGTATCACACAGCACATCGGTGCTTATGTTGTAGAGATCAACGGAGAGAAGATCACATTCCTGGATACTCCGGGACATGAGGCGTTCACAGCAATGCGTATGCGTGGAGCAAGCTCTACAGATATCGCAGTTCTCGTAGTAGCAGCAGACGATGGTGTTATGCCGCAGACAGTAGAAGCGATTAACCATGCAAAAGCTGCAGGTGTAGAGATCATCGTAGCTGTCAACAAGATGGATAAACCAAGTGCCAACATTGACCGTGTAAAACAGGAACTGACAGAATACGAACTGATTCCGGAAGACTGGGGTGGAAGCACAATCTTCGTTCCGGTATCTGCCAAGACAGGAGAAGGTCTGGAAGATCTGATGGAAATGATTGCTTTAACAGCAGAAGTAATGGAATTAAAAGCCAATCCAAACCGCCGTGCAAGAGGTCTTGTACTGGAAGCAAAACTGGATAAGGGAAGAGGTTCCGTTGCAAATATCCTGGTTCAGAAGGGAACACTCCGTGTCGGAGATCCAATCGCAGCAGGTTCTGCATTTGGTAAAGTAAGAGCCATGATGGATGACAAGGGAAGAAGAGTCAAAGAAGCAGGTCCGTCTACACCGGTAGAGATCCTTGGACTTAACGATGTACCGAATGCCGGAGAAGTTATCGTCGGATGTGGAAATGAAAAAGAAGCAAGAAACTTTGCAGAGACATTCATTTCACAGAGCAAGGTAAAACTTCTGGAAGAGACAAAATCTAAACTTTCTCTGGATGACCTGTTTACACAGATTCAGGAAGGCAACTTAAAAGAACTTGGTATCGTAGTAAAGGCAGATGTACAGGGATCTGTAGAAGCAATCAAACAGAGCTTACTGAAGCTGTCTAATGATGAAGTAGTCGTTAAGATCATTCACGGTGGCGTTGGTGCAATCAATGAATCTGACGTAAGTCTGGCTTCTGCATCAAATGCGATCATCATCGGATTCAACGTTCGTCCGGATGCAACAGCAAAAGAAACAGCAGACCGTGAAGGTGTAGATATCCGTCTGTACCGTGTCATCTACAATGCAATCGAAGATGTAGAAGCAGCTATGAAGGGTATGCTGGATCCTGTATTTGAGGAGAAGGTACTCGGACACGCAGAAGTACGTCAGACATTCAAGGCTTCCGGAGTCGGAACAATTGCAGGATCTTATGTTCTGGATGGTGTATTTGAAAGAGACTGCTCTGTCCGCCTGACACGTGACGGTATTGTAATATTTGAAGGACCTCTGGCATCTCTGAAGAGATTCAAAGATGATGTAAAAGAAGTAAAAGCAGGTTACGAATGTGGATTCGTATTTGCAAACTTCAATGACATCAAAGAAGGAGACCTCGTAGAGGCATTCAAGATGGTAGAGATTCCACGCTAGGAGTTGATATAAATGAGAAAAAGAAGCATTAAGAATACAAGAGTAAATACAGAAGTGCAGCATGAGTTATCGAACATCATCCGCGGGGGATTAAAAGACCCGCGTGTTGCACCGTGGACTTCGGTCGTGGCTGCAGAAGTTGCACCGGATCTTAAGACGTGTAAGGCATATATCAGTGTACTTGGAGATGCTTATGAGCAGGAGCAGACAATTAAGGGGCTGCAGAGTGCAGAAGGCTATATCCGTCGTGAACTGGCCAGAACACTAAATCTGCGTAATACACCTGAGATCAAGTTTGTACTGGATCAGTCCATTGAGTATGGTGTGAATATGTCAAAGAAGATTGATGAAGTAACCAAAGACCTGAAAACGGAAGGTGTTGAGGAAGATGCTGAATAAAGTATTGGAGAACGTGTCCACGATCGCGATCGGCGGACATGTGCGTCCGGATGGAGACTGTGTGGGTTCCTGTGTGGGACTCGGACAGTATATCCGTGAAAACTACAGTGATAAAATCGTGGATATTTATCTGAAAGATATCCCGGAATCGTTTCATTTCTTAAAAGGGACAGAGACAATCCGGGAGTCTGTGGATGATGAAGAGAAAGTATATGATCTCTTCATTTCCCTGGACTGCGGGGATACAGACAGACTGGAGTATTCTAAAACGTTATTTAATAAAGCAAAGCATACGTTCTGTGTGGATCACCATATCAGTAACATCGGCTTTGCAGATGTAAATCATATCGTTCCGGAAGCAAGTTCGACATCAGAACTGGTATACGGACTTCTGGATGAAGAGAAGATTTCTCAAAATGTGGCGGAAGCACTGTACCTTGGAATTGTGCATGATACAGGCGTATTCCAGTATTCCTGCGCCGGACCGGAGACATTCCGGGTGGCCGCAAATCTTCTGGAAAAAGGCATTGACGGACCAAAGATCATAGAAGATACATTCTATGCGAAATCTTATGCGCAGAATCTTGTGATGGGCCGTGCACTGATGGAAAGTATCCTGTTTTTAAATGGAACAGGTATCGCGTCCTATATTCGGAAAGATGTGATGGATTTTTACGGTGTGGGACCAAAAGATCTGGAAGGAATTGTAAGCCAGCTTCGCGTGACAGAAGGAGTAGAGGTTGCTGTATTCATGTATGAGTTGAAACAGAATGAATTCAAAGTAAGCCTCCGTTCCAAAGAGAAAATCGATGTCAGCAAGATCGCACAGTATTTTGGCGGCGGCGGTCATAAGAAGGCATCCGGATTTACAATGGCGGGAACACCGTTTGATGTGCTGAATAATTTGTCCAAACAGATTGAGGTACAGATGGAAAAACTGGAAAAGACACAGGAGCAGTAAACTATGATACACGGAATTATCAATGTGTATAAAGAAAAGGGATTTACATCCCATGATGTGGTGGCGAAACTTCGCGGGATCGTCGGACAAAAGAAGATCGGACATACAGGGACACTTGATCCGGATGCGACAGGTGTCCTTCCGGTGTGTCTTGGAAAAGCAACCAAGCTTTGTGATCTTTTGACTGACAAGAACAAGACATATGAAGCAGTGTTGCTTCTTGGCAAGACAACGGATACACAGGATATTACAGGTGAAGTTCTGGAAGAAAAGTCAACAGAGGCACTGACCGAAGAAAAAGTCAGAGAAGCTATTGAAGGATTTATCGGAGATTATGAACAGATTCCCCCAATGTATTCGGCTCTTAAGGTAAATGGAAAGAAATTATATGAGCTTGCCAGAGAAGGAAAGGTCATAGAGAGAAAAGCGCGTCTGGTTAAGATCCTGGATATTCAGATTCTTGAGATTGATCTTCCGAAAGTCCGTATGGAAGTATCGTGTTCGAAAGGGACCTACATCCGTACGCTTTGTCATGATATAGGTGAGAAGCTCGGATGCGGAGGCTGCATGGAATCACTGATCCGTACAAGGGTGTCAACGTTCCGGATTGAAGATGCGAAAACGCTGGATGAAATCGAAACCTTGAAGCAGGAAGGAAAGCTTGCAGAGCTTCTGGTACCGATCGATGCGATGTTCCCGTCTTATCCGAAGATCACGGTGAAAGATGATTGGAAGGCATTTGCTAAGAATGGGAATCCTCTGGATCTTAAAATGTTAAAAGAGGCATGCGGACAAGACGAAGAAACTCAGGTGCGTCTGTATGATGAGTCGGGTAAATTCATCGCCATTTACCAGTGGAAAGAAAAAAAATACCACATCGTCAAGATGTTTTTTAACGAGTAAACGAGGAAGAAAAGACTATGCAGTATATCAGAGAGCTTGCGGAATATAACGGAAACGGAAGGGCAGCAGTGACTTTTGGAAAGTTCGATGGATTACACAGAGGCCATCAGATGCTTGTGACAAAGGTCCGTGAATTAGGAAAACAGGAGAATATAAACAGTATCGTATGTTCGTTTGACATGAGACCGTTATGGAAGGAAAAAGGGATTGCCCCGGAACTTCTGATGGTCGGAGAGGAACGGCAGGAAAGGGTAAAAGATGAGGTCGATTACCTGATCGAATGCCCGTTTACCGAATCTTTTCGTCAGAAGAGTGCGGAAGATTTTATACAGGAGATCATCCATGATCTGTTTCGTGCGAAATATATCGTGGTAGGGACAGATTTTACATTCGGATGTGAGAAACGCGGGGATGTGCATATGTTGGCGGAATATGCAGACCAGTATGATTATGAACTGATCGTTATAGAAAAAGAACGTTATCACGACCGGATTATCAGCAGTACTTATGTAAAAGAAGTAGTAAAAGAGGGCGATGTAGGGCTGGCAGAAACTCTGCTTGGTTATCCGTTTGAAGTAGAAGGGACGGTTGAACATGGCAGACAGCTTGGCCGTACGCTTGGATTCCCGACGCTGAATGTAGCATGGCCGGAAGGAAAGATCGTGCCGGCGCACGGAGTCTATTTCTGTAAGATAGATATCGAAGGAAAGACTTATCCGGGAATTGCCAATGTCGGTATCAAACCGACCGTGACAGAAGAAAAGAAGCTGTTGATCGAGGCATTTCTTTTCGGATATTCCGGAAATGCATACGGGGAAAAAGTACGGATTAATCTTAAAAAATTCCGGAGACCGGAGCAGAAATTTGACGGGATCGATGCACTGAAAAGACAGATCGATAAGGATATTGCAAAAGGAATGGAATATTTCGGAATTGTATAAATTTCTCTTTACACGAGGAATTTCATATGATATACTAAGCAACGTTGAAGCCGGTGTTCGGTAACTGGAAACTCCAACCGTTACTTAATATCAGGCGTTTTAATTAAGAGTATATAGGAGGAAACAAACATGATTTCTAAAGAGCAGAAAGAACAGATCGTAGCACAGTATGGTAGAACAGCAGGAGATACAGGATCACCGGAAGTACAGATCGCTATCCTGACAGCAAGAATTAATGATCTTACAGATCACTTCAAAGCTAATCCAAAGGATCACCACTCAAGAAGAGGACTTCTTAAGATGGTAGGACAGAGAAGAGGACTTCTTGCATACCTGAAGAAGACAGACATCGAAAGATATCGTGCACTGATCGAGAAACTTGGATTAAGAAAATAATTCATGCTTTTTATGGGGACATTCGGAAGAATGTCCCTTTTTCGTTGCCTGATATCGGTAAAAAGTTATCATCTGTAAGGTTTTTTGCTGGCAATTTTTTGGGGATGCTTTTCGAAGTGGCAGTTTCTGCAGTAGTAAGTGTTTTTGGTGTAGCTTTTTATGTAAGGGTATGTTATAATAACTAAGATTGTGGATTGGGAAAGCTTCACCGAGACCACTGAAAAGTATATTTGATGCAGAAATGCTGCTTTATATGGCATTTGCATAGTGAAAAATGTGTTTTTCAGTAGTTTCGGGGTAATCTTGAACCACAAAAGAAAAATAAAGGAGAAAACATTTATGTATAAAACATTTGAAATGGAACTCGCCGGAAGACCTTTAAAAGTTGACGTAGGCAGAGTTGCAAAACAGGCAAATGGTGCTGTATTAATGCATTACGGTGACACAACTGTACTTTGTACAGCAACTGCTTCAGAGAAGCCAAGAGACGGAATCGATTTCTTCCCACTGAGCGTGGAATACAACGAAAGAATGTATGCAGTAGGAAAGATTCCTGGAGGATTCAATAAGAGAGAAGGAAAAGCATCTGAAAATGCTATCCTTACATGCCGTGTAATCGACCGTCCGATGAGGCCACTGTTCCCAAAGGATTACCGTAACGATGTAACACTGGAGAACCTTGTATTATCTGTAGATCAGGACTGTGCTCCGGAGCTTACAGCTATGCTTGGTGCAGCAATCGCAACAACGATTTCCGATATCCCGTTTGACGGACCGATCTCTACTACACAGGTAGGTCTGGTAGACGGAGAATTCGTATTCAACCCTACAGCAGCTCAGAGAGCAGTATCTGATATGGCTTTAACGGTTGCTTCTACAAGAGAGAAAGTCATTATGATCGAAGCCGGAGCAAACGAAGTTCCAGAGCAGCAGATGATCGATGCAATCTTTGCAGCACATGAATTAAACCAGAAAGTAATCGCATTCATCGATACAATTGTAGCAGAGTGTGGAAAACAAAAACACGAATATGAAAGCTGTGCAGTTCCGGAAGAACTCTTTGCAGCAATCAAAGAGATCGTTACTCCGGAAGAGATGGAAGTAGCAGTATTCTCTGATGATAAACAGACAAGAGAAGAAAATATCCGTGTCGTAACAGAAAAGTTAGAAGAAGCATTTGCTGAAAATGAAGAGTGGCTTGCAGTTCTTCCTGAGGCTGTATACCAGTACCAGAAGAAGACAGTACGTAAGATGATCTTAAAAGACCACAAACGTCCGGACGGAAGAGAGATTGACCAGATCAGACCACTTGCAGCAGAAGTTGATTTGATTCCTAGAGTACATGGTTCTGCAATGTTCACTCGTGGACAGACACAGATCTGCAACATCTGTACATTGGCACCACTTTCTGAAGCTCAGAAACTGGATGGTCTGGATGAAGCAGAGACAACAAAGAGATATATGCACCACTACAACTTCCCATCATACTCTGTAGGTGAGACAAAGCCATCCAGAGGACCGGGACGTCGTGAGATCGGACATGGAGCACTGGCAGAGCGTGCACTGCTTCCGGTACTTCCAAGCGAAGCAGAATTCCCATATGCGATCCGTACTGTATCTGAGACATTTGAATCAAATGGTTCTACTTCTCAGGCAAGTGTATGTGCATCTTCTATGTCACTGATGTCAGCAGGTGTACCGATCAAGGCTGCAGTAGCCGGAATCTCATGTGGACTGGTTACAGGTGATACAGATGATGATTATCTTGTACTTACAGATATTCAGGGACTGGAAGACTTCTTCGGAGATATGGACTTCAAGGTAGCCGGTACACACAAAGGTATCACAGCGATCCAGATGGATATCAAGATCCATGGACTGACAAGACCAATTATTGAAGAAGCTATCGCTAAGACAAGAAAAGCAAGACTTTACATTATTGATGAAGTTATGAATAAAGCAATCGATGCTCCAAGAGCACAGGTTGGAGAATTCGCTCCAAAGATCGTTCAGATGCAGATCGATCCACAGAAGATCGGCGATGTAGTCGGACAGCGTGGAAAGACAATCAACGCGATCATCGAGCAGACAGGCGTGAAGATCGACATCACAGACGACGGTGCCGTATCTATCTGCGGAACAGATGCTAAGAGCATGGAAGAAGCGCAGAAGCTGATCCACATTATCGTAACAGATTTCGAAGCAGGACAGGTTCTGGAAGGAAAAGTTGTCAGCATCAAAGACTTCGGCGCATTCCTTGAATTTGCACCTGGAAAAGAAGGAATGGTACACATTTCTAAGCTTTCCAAAGAAAGAGTAAACCGCGTAGAAGACGTTCTGACACTTGGCGATGTTGTTAAGGTTGTATGCCTTGGCAAGGACAAGATGGGAAGAATCTCATTTTCTATGAAGGATGTAGCGGAATAAGATTATAAATTTAATATAAGATGTAATGTGAATGCCCCAGGGTTCCGGTAGTGGAAGCCTGGGGCGTTTTTGTTACTAAAGCATGGGAAAGAGATTGGAAAATAAGGCAAATTGAGTCAGACGTGAAGGATGAGAGAGTGGTTTACGTGAAGAAAGAGCAGAAGAGAGAATTTGTCTGGTGAGGAGATTATATGATAGAGGAATGAATTCGGCCCAGATTAGTGAACTTATAGGACTAGATAAAGAGCAAGTAGAAGAAATGCTGCAAACAAAGAGTAATTTTGAAAATAATGGATAATCTTGTGATTATAAGAAGTATAAAATGGATATAGGAGTAAAGGTGATATGAAACAAAACACAAAATTTCATATCACCTTTTTGCGTCCCCAGAAAAATACCAGTCATAATCTCTATCCATCCACATATACATGGGTGTAAAGAGGTGATGAACATGAAAGAAGATACAATCTTAAAAGTCCTGCCATGGGATGTCAGAAGTATTATACAAAAGGAAAAGCTGGAATTTGAATACTTGCAGGAGATTCGTCTTCGGGAAGGAAAACCACTGATCTTTCTGTATCATGACACGGAAGTTATCCCCGGAGCGAAAGCCAGACGGCCATACCTGGTGACAAAAGATAATATCCGCGAAATGCTGGAATACATCAGTAATTATTCTCTTTACGCATGTGAACAGGAGATGCGGCAGGGATTTATTACAATTGAAGGAGGACACAGAGTGGGATTATCGGGACAGGCTATTATGGAAAATGGAAAGGTAAAGAACCTGAAATACATTTCTTCGGTGAATATCCGTGTGGCGCATGAGATGATCGGATGCGCCGATGCGGTCTTTCCTTATATTGTATGCAACCGGGTGTTGTGTCATACATTAATCGTATCACCGCCGGGATGTGGAAAGACCACGATGCTAAGAGATTTGATCCGTCAGATATCGGAAGGAAATTCCTGGATTCCGGGGCTTGCGGTAGGAGTGGTGGATGAACGTTCGGAGATCGGCGGCTGCTATATGGGCGTGGCACAGAATCATCTGGGAATCCGGACGGATATTCTGGACGGCTGCCCGAAAGCGGAGGGAATGATCATGCTGATTCGTTCAATGGGACCGCAGGTGATCGCAGTGGACGAGATCGGGACACCGGAAGATGTACATGCCATTGAATATGCGATGCACTGTGGGTGTAAGATGCTGGCAACAGTACATGCTGAGTCTATGGAAGAATTAAGAAAGAAACCGTTGTTCAACCGGATGATCGGAGAGGGAAGATTTGAACGGTACATTTTACTTGGAAATAATGTACACGTAGGACAGATTGAAGGGATCTTTGATAACAGGGGCAGTCTTCTTTACAAAGAAGCAATGGAAATGGCGAAATGATAAAGGCAATCGGAGCAGTCATGGTGATTCTTGCGGGCAGCGGCTGGGGGATGCTGCAGGCGGCGAAAATTGAAGAATGTTACAGGCAGATGCGTTACCTGAGAAAATTAATTTTCCGGATCAGAAGTGAGATCCGTTATTCCAGACGGGTGCTTCCAGAAGCATTCCTGAGTGTAGGGAGTGAAGCTCAGGAGCCGTATAAGATGTGGCTGTTATCTTTGTATGAGCGGCTGGAAAACAGACAGGGTACAAGTCTGGCGGGAATATGGGAAGAAGAGACGAGAACACATCTGCCGGTAATCGGAATCCCACAGGATATGTTGGAGAGCCTGATCCGTCTGGGAGGTGAATTGGGAACAATCGATATCGAGATGCAGGTAAGGACACTGGATCTGTATCTGGAACAAATGGAGCAGAAAATGGAGGACATGAGAACGGAACAGAAGGAGAAAATCCGTCTGTATCAATGTATCGGAGTGACCGGAGGTGTATTTCTGGCAATCATCCTCCTGTAAGAAAAGGGAGAGTATGTATGACGATAAATCTGATATTTAAAATTGCAGCGGTCGGGATTCTGGTATCAATACTGTGTCAGGTGTTGAAGCACAGTGGGAGGGAAGAACAGGCTTTTCTAACCAGTCTTGCAGGACTTTTGCTGGTACTGTTCTGGATCGTGCCGTATATTTATGATCTGTTTGAATCCATCCAGAATTTATTTTCATTATAAAGGAAAGGGGCTATATGTTGTAAAAAATGTATTCTGTACAGGCATGGGAGGTGGAACGCATGAGCATGCTGCAGATTGGGATACTGGGGGTGGCAGGAGTTCTGCTGGCACTTCAGTTCAAAAGCGGGAAATCGGAATATGGCATCTATATCAGTATCGCTCTTGGCATGCTGATCTTTGCATCTCTGCTTGGAAAGATCAGTCTGCTCAAAGATGTACTGAATGAGGTCAGTAATGTAGTAGGGCTTAACAGTGATTATTTTAAAACATTGTGGAAAATTCTGGGAGTTACATATGCAGCTGAATTTTCGTCGGCAATCTGTAAAGATGCGGGGTATCAGACGATCGCATTACAGATTGAAGTGTTCGCAAAGATTACGATTCTGGTCTTGAGTCTTCCGGTTTTAAGTGCGCTTTTGCAGACGATACGGGGATTTCTGGTATGAGATACGATATGAAATATAAGAAATTGAATGTGGAAGATAATGAGAGCTGTAATCTGCAATGTGAAAAGAAATGTGAAAAACTGGCAGGTGTTTTTATTTGCTGTATTTTGGCTTTTTTTCTGTTGTTTTTATCGACGAGAAATGTAGGACTTATATATTGTTATGCAGATGAATTATCTGAAGACAGTGAAAATACTGCGGAAGATGCAGAACAGGAACAACAGAAAATAAAAGAAACCATCCTTTCGGAATTTGAATATGGAGAAATCGATGATTCCTTACGCTCACTGTTTCCTGAAAAACGGATTGCATTTCAAGAAGTAATATCAGAAATTTTAACCGGAGATCTGAAATCTTCCGTCAAACTTCTTACCGAATTTGCCGGAGAACAGATGCTTTATCTGCTTCAGACAGGGAAGAAAAATCTGGTACATATTTTGCTGATCGCAATGATCGCAGCATTCATGAATCAGTTCGCGGGTACCCTTCAGAACCGACAGGTGGCAAGTGTCGGTTTCTATATGATTTATATATTATTGGCGGCACTGACGGTTGCGGCATTCGATGTGGTTATTCAGTGGGTGGAATCCGGGATACGTAATATCACTGCTTTTATGGGAGTGTTTTATCCGGTTTACTTTCTGGCAGTTGCGGTGGCGAAGGGAAGTGTGACCGGAGTGGCATTTTATAATCTTGTTCTGTTCCTGATCTATGCGGTTGAGATCATAATCGGAAATGTACTGTTGCCGATGGTGCGGGTATATATGATTATCCGTGTTCTGAACTTTCTGGGACCGGAAGATATGCTGGGAAAATTATCGGAATTCCTGGAACTGATCATCCGCTGGACACTGAAGACGGCACTTGCGTGTGTCATCGGTGCGAATCTGATTCAGGGAATGATCAGTCCCGCGATCGATACGGTGAAGAGAAGTACTGTGCTGAAAGGGGCAGAGGCAATTCCGGGAGTAGGAAATCTTCTGGGCGGAATGACGGAAGTAGCGCTTGGAACGGCAGTGCTGGTAAAGAATGGAATTGGAATGACAGGAGCAGTAATCTGCATTGCCCTGTGTGTGATACCGCTGGTTCAGACTGCGGGAACGGCTCTGCTTTATAAGCTTGCGGCTGCCGTGATCCAGCCGGTGTCGGATGAACGTGTCACAGGATGTGTAGAAGCAGTGGGAGAAGGATGTCAGATACTGCTGCAGATTGTATTTACCGTGGGAGTGTTATTTCTGCTGACGATCGCAATCGTGGCGGCGGTAACAAATGCATGACCGGGAAGGAGCGGAACAGATGGAGATGATCTATAACTGGATCTTGAAATTATCATTTTTTGCCGTGCTTGGAAGCGTGATCCTGCAGATGATACCGGATCATGGATTCCAAAAATATGTCCGCTTTGTCCTGGGACTGATTCTGGCGGCAATGCTGGTTGTACCGGTACTGGAATTGTTTGATAAGAGAGCCGCATTTGAAGAGATTTATCATAATAGTGCATATAAGATTCGGACCAGTGAACTGGAAGAAAAAAGTCAGAAAGTTCAGGAAGATATTCTCGATATAGATGGACAGAACGTAGAGAATCAAAACATAGAAAATTCGGGTACGGGCAGCCAGAATACAGAGGATCAGATACAAGATTCGAACACAGACAGGAGTTCAGATGAAAATGTAAGCCAGAACAGGAGAATCGAGGTGGAGCAGATTGAAATCGGCAAAGAATCTGAGTGATTTATTTTCAAATAAACTTGGAAACTGGAAAAAATTCTCATTAAAAAATCTAAGAAAAGATCAGCTTCTGATCCTGCTCCTTACAGGAATTCTTCTGATGGTGATTGCAGTCCCCGCAGGAAAGAAAAAGGAAAATATGTCGTCCGCATCGAACGATAATACAGGAAAATCAGTAAACGGGACATCTGCCGGAACGGATGAGGAAACGTATACAGCTTATCTGGAAGACCGCCTGAACCGAACCTTATCGCAGATTGAAGGAGCCGGAGAAGTAAAGGTGATGATCACGCTGAAATCTTCGGCGGAAAAGGTACTGGATAAGGATACGGAATCGGATCAGGAAACAGTGACGGAAGAAGACAGCCAGGGAGGGACCAGACAGTCGTCAAAGACATCCAAAAAAGAAAATACGGTGTATAGGACGGACAGTGAAAGCAACAGTCAAGGAAGTGGATCCCCGTATGTGAGTAAGGAACTAAGTCCCAAGATCGAAGGTGTGGTAGTGATCGCAGACGGTGGGGAAAATGCAGTAGTAAAAGAAAATATCAGCAGTGCGGTCCAGGCATTATTTGATATTGAACCGCATAAGATTAGAATAATGAAAAAGCAGACAAATTAAGAGCAGTATGAAAGAGCAGGAGGGCAAGATAGTGAAAAAGATCGCAAAAAAGAATCAGATTGTGATTGCAACGCTGGCAGTAATGATCGCGGCAGCAGGGTATATGAATTACTCTGGCAAATTATTCCCAGGTAAGACGAAAACACAGGAAACAAATTCGGAACTTGCAAATAAGGAATTATTAGATATTTCTGATGAAGATACATCTGTATCATCTGGGGATATTAAAAGTCAGGATGGAGATACTGGCAGCACAGACGGTAATGCCAGCAGTACAGATGACGGCAGTGTAGACGGGACGCCTGGGGAAGCAGTCCTCGCCAACGGAACGGTAAGTTCTGTGGCAGCACAGGCGAAGGTGAGCAGGGAACAGGTACGCTCCAAGAATAAAGAGACATTACAGAGCATTATCGACAATAAGAATCTTAGTGATGCAGAGAAAGAAAATGCAGTGAACCAGATGGTACAGATGACAGAAATCGCAGAAAAAGAAGCGGCAGCAGAATCACTGCTCGCGGCAAAAGGATTTAACGATTCTGTGGTAAGTATTACGGATGATCAGGCAGATGTGATCGTAGGTGCTTCGGAATTAAGTGATGCGAACCGGGCGCAGATCGAGGACATTGTGACAAGAAAGACGGGCGTGGCAGCGCAGAATATTGTGATCAATCCAGTGAATGCAGATTCGAAGTAATTATCTAAAAACACAGGAAAACCTTGAAAATACAGGAAAAATGTATTTGAGCATTTTATAGACATATGTTATACTGACTAATAGTGCCTATAAACGGATATACTATAAATTAGGAGTGTATAATATATGTCACAGATTACGAATGAAGTAAAGAATCAGATAAAGAAAAGAAGAACATTTGCAATTATCTCACATCCCGATGCAGGTAAGACGACACTGACAGAGAAGTTCCTTCTCTACGGAGGTGCCATCAATCAGGCGGGAAGCGTAAAAGGAAAGGCAACTGCAAAGCATGCGGTTTCTGACTGGATGGAAATTGAAAAAGAAAGAGGTATTTCGGTTACTTCTTCAGTACTGCAGTTTAATTATGACGGATACTGTATCAATATTCTGGATACACCGGGACATCAGGACTTCTCGGAAGATACGTACCGTACATTGATGGCAGCAGATTCCGCAGTGATGGTCATTGACGCATCCAAGGGTGTCGAGGCGCAGACAAGAAAGCTGTTCAAAGTATGTACGATGCGCCATATCCCGATCTTCACATTCATTAACAAGATGGACCGTGAAGCAATGGATACATTTGAACTTCTTGATGATATTGAAAATGAACTTGGAATCGCCACATGTCCGATCAACTGGCCAATCGGTTCCGGTAAAGAATTCAAGGGAGTATATGACAGAGCATCTAAAAAAGTTGAGATCTTTTCCGATACGAAAAAAGGAACAACTCAGGGAGAGGTAAAGAAGGTCGATATCAATGATCCGGAGATTTCCTGGCTTATTACAGATGACCAGAAATTACAGCTGGAAGAGGAGATTGAACTTCAGGACGGTGCCGGAGCAGAATTTGATCAGGAATTGGTAAGCAAAGGAGAACTTTCACCGGTCTTCTTCGGTTCCGCTCTTACGAACTTTGGTGTAGAGACATTCCTTCAGCATTTTCTTCAGATGACGACCTCACCGCTTCCGAGAATATCTGACAGAGGTCCGATCGATCCGATGGAAGAGGGAGATTTTTCAGCTTTTGTATTCAAGATTCAGGCCAATATGAACAAGGCTCACCGAGACAGAATTGCATTCATGCGTATCTGCTCCGGAGAATTCGAAGCCGGTATGGATGTATATCATATGCAGGGTGGCAAAAAAGTACGTCTTTCCCAGCCGCAGCAGATGATGGCAAGTGAGCGTAAGATGATCAGTAAAGCTTATGGCGGAGATATTATCGGTGTATTTGATCCGGGGATCTTCTCAATCGGAGATACATTGACGACAGCACAGGACAAATTCACATACGAAGGAATCCCGACATTTGCACCGGAGCATTTTGCACGTGTACGTCAGGTTGATACGATGAAGAGAAAGCAGTTTATCAAAGGAATCAACCAGATCGCACAGGAAGGTGCGATCCAGATTTTTCAGGAATACAATACTGGTATGGAAGAAATCATCGTCGGTGTTGTCGGCGTACTTCAGTTTGATGTGTTGAAATACCGTCTGGAGAACGAATATAATGTAGAGATCCGTCTGGAAAATCTTCCGTACGAGTACATCCGCTGGATTGAAAATGAAGAGATTGATCTGGATAAGCTGACAGGAACTTCAGATATGAAGAAAGTTAAAGATCTGAAAGGCCGTCCATTACTGCTGTTCGTGAATGAATGGAGTATCCGTATGACGATAGACAGAAATGATGGATTAAAACTTACGGAATTTGGCAGATCATAAAAATATAAACAGAAATAAAACTCCCAGGCTGACTGGGGGTTTTCAAATGTATGTAAGTTTGTTATAATAAAAGACAGTGAAAAACCAGACGGGAGGTTTCTGAAAAGATGAGTAAAGAAGAAAAGAATACGTATACAATAAAAACAGATGAAAATCTTGGAGAAGTAAAGATTGCAGATGAAGTTGTAGCTATTATTGCAGGTCTTGCAGCAATGGAAGTAGAAGGTGTTGCTTCTATGGCAGGTAATGCAACAAGAGAACTGATCAGCAAACTTGGAATGAAGTCTTTATCCAAAGGTGTAAAGGTAGATGTACTGGATGGCATTGTAACTGTATCCCTGGCATTAAATCTTAATTATGGATACAGCATAAAAGAGATTACTTCTAAAGTGCAGGAAAAAGTAAAAACTGCAATTGAGAACATGACAGGACTTGAGGTGGCAGATGTGAATATTCGTGTTGCCGGAGTCGAGATACCGGAGGAAGCATAAGTGAAGAGAACAGAGCAGAGAGAACATATCTTTAAGTTAATATTTGGTGCTGATTTTAATGAAGAGTCAGAACAGGGAACGCAGACAGAACTGTATTTGGAGCAGATTGAAGGTGCCACGGAAAAAGATATGCAGTATATCAGTCAGAAAGCACAGAAGATTATAGAGAAGATTGATGAGATCGACACATTGATCAATGAACATACAACAGGATGGAAGACTGGCCGTATGAATAAGGTAGATCTTACAATCTTAAGACTTGCAGTCTACGAGATGAAGTGGGACGAGGACGTTCCGACAGGTGTTGCGATCAACGAAGCTGTCAATCTTGCAAAGAAATACAGCAGTGAAGACGGTGCATCATTTGTAAATGGAGTACTGGCAAAACTTGCAGATTAATCAGAGGTAGAGAATGGCTCGAAATGTATATACAGTAAAACAGGTGAATTCTTATATAAAGAATATGTTCACCCAGGACTTTATGCTGAACCGTATCTATGTAAAAGGAGAAGTCTCTAACTGTAAGTATCACACATCGGGACATATATATTTCTCATTAAAGGATGAGTCCGGAACGATTGCCTGTGTCATGTTTGCGGGGCAGCGAGGCGGGCTCTCTTTTCATATGAGAGAAGGACAGCAGATCATTGTACTTGGTTCGGTGAATGTCTACGAAAGAACAGGCTCTTATCAGCTCTATGCGCAGGAGATCCGTCTGGACGGAGAAGGCACACTTTATGAGAAATACCAGATGCTGAAGCAGGAACTGGAAGAGATGGGAATGTTTGCACCGGAATATAAGAAAGCAATTCCGAGATATGCGAAGCGGATCGGCGTAGTGACTGCACCGACAGGAGCGGCAGTCCGGGATATCATGAATATATCTGCAAGACGTAATCCGTATGTACAGTTACTTCTGTATCCGGCACAGGTACAGGGAGAGGGAGCGAAAGAATCAATCGTGCGTGGAATCCGTATGCTGGAGACAAAAAATGTAGACGTGATCATTGTCGGAAGAGGAGGAGGCTCGATCGAAGATCTGTGGGCATTTAACGATGAGTGCGTGGCAAGGGCAATTTTTGACTGTCAGGTTCCTGTGATATCGGCAGTGGGCCATGAGACAGATGTGACAATTGCAGATTATGTGGCAGATCTGCGTGCACCGACACCTTCGGCGGCGGCAGAACTTGCAGTCTGGGATTACAGACAGTTACAGGGATATCTGGATGAATGCAGATTGAGAATGAATCGGAGCATGACAGGAACGATTCGTATAAACCGGTTACGACTGAAAGAATTGGATGTGAGGCTTTCTTATCTGCATCCACGTCACAAACTGCAGGATCAACAGCAAAGACTGATAGAACTGGAAGAGGAACTTCGAACGCTGATGAGAGACCGGGTAAAAGAAGCAAGACATCGCCTGGCGATTCAGATTGAAAAGCTGAATGGATTGTCTCCGGTCAGAAAGCTGAACCAGGGCTTTGCCTATGTGGAAGAAGCAGACGGTGGTGTTGTAAAGAGTATCCGTCAGGTGGAAAAGGGTGATGAGCTGACAGTATATGTAACGGATGGACTCATCCGTACATCTGTTAAAGCTGTGCAGAAAAAGACATATAAAATATAAGGATTATTAAGATAACAGACAGATACCGGGAGAAATGCAATGGCAGAAAAAAAGGAACAATCTTTGGAAGACCAGAGCCTTGAGGAGATTTTCTCAGATCTGGAACAGACGATAAAAGAGATGGAAGACGGGGAGATTTCGCTGGAGGAATCTTTCCGGTTGTATCATCAGGGTATGGATATGCTGAAAGCATGTAACAGTAAAATCGATAAGGTAGAAAAGAAGATGCTGTTACTGGATGAAGAGGGTGAGGAACATGAATTCTAAAGAAGAATTTACAGTACAGATGAAAAGGAAAGTAGCCGAAATTGAAGAAATCCTGAAAGAATATCTTCCAAAACCGGAAGGGTATCAGAAGGTGATCATGGAAGCTATGGAATACAGTCTGATGGCAGGGGGAAAAAGACTGCGGCCAATGTTAATGAGAGAGACCAGCAGATTATTTGGCGATGAAACAGAAGCGCTTTGTCCATTTATGGCGGCGCTTGAAATGATTCATACGTATTCTCTGGTTCATGATGATCTTCCTGCGATGGACAACGATGAATATCGCAGAGGCAGAAAGACTACACATATTGTCTATGGAGAAGATATGGGGATACTGGCAGGGGATGCACTTTTAAATTATGCGTTTGAGACAGCATTTCGTGCGTTTGAGACAGCACCGCAGGAGAGCCTTAAAATCGGACGTGCCCTTAGTGTCCTTGGCAGAAAAGCAGGTGTCTATGGAATGATCGGCGGACAGGTGATCGATGTAAAAGAAACAGGACATGCTGTGCCGAAAGATGTTCTGGATACGATTTATGAGTTGAAGACAGGAGCGCTGATCGAATGTGCTATGATGATTGGTGCAATTCTCGGAGGGGCAGAAGAAGAGGATGTACGAAAGGTCGAAAAGATAGCACATTATGTGGGCATTGCATTCCAGATTCAGGATGATATCCTGGACGTGACCAGTACGGAAGAAGTACTGGGAAAACCAATCCACAGTGATGAAAAAAATCAGAAGACAACATATGTAACACTTCTGGGAATTGAGCAGGCACAAAAAAGAGTAGAAGAATTATCCAATCAGGCAATAGATCTGCTTCACCAGCTTTCAGGGGAGAATGAATATCTGGAACAACTGCTGATACAGTTGATCCACAGAGACAGATAGAGGGGATACCTGGTTATGTTAGAAAGAATTCAAAAAGCAAATGATATAAAAAAACTGGCACCGGAGGAACTGCCGGAACTGGCACAGGAAATCCGACAGTTTCTGATCGAAAAGATCAGCAGGACCGGTGGTCATCTTGCATCAAATCTTGGCGTGGTAGAGCTTACGATGGCAATACATCTGGTTTTTGATCTTCCGAAAGATAAGATTATATGGGATGTCGGACATCAGTCTTATACGCATAAGATCCTGACCGGTAGAAAAGATGGATTTGATGACCTGAGAAAATATGGTGGAATGAGCGGATTCCCGAAGAGAAAGGAAAGTGCATGCGATGCATTTGACACGGGACACAGCTCGACTTCTATTTCTGCGGGGCTTGGATATGTATGTGCAAGAGATCTGCAAAAAGAAGATTACAGTGTGATCTCTGTGATCGGGGATGGTTCTCTGACCGGAGGTATGGCTTATGAAGCTTTGAACAATGCTTCAAGGCTTAAGAAGAATTTTATTATTGTTTTGAATGATAATCATATGTCGATTTCCGAAAACGTAGGTGGAATGTCGGATTATCTGGCGAAGCTTCGTACTGCAGATTTTTATACAGATTTGAAAAAAGGTGTAACGAATATGCTTCATAATGTACCGGTTGTGGGAGATCCTATGATTGAACATATCCGTAAGACGAAAAGCAGTCTGAAGCAGCTGATCGTACCAGGAATGTTTTTTGAAGATATGGGAATTACATATCTGGGACCGATTCAGGGACACAGCATACCAATGTTGGTACGTGCATTAAAAGAAGCAAGGAAGATTGAGGGACCTGTGTTATTGCATGTCCTTACCAAAAAAGGAAAAGGATATGAACCGGCAGAAGAACAGCCGGATAAATTCCATGGGATCGGACCGTTCCAGGTAGAGACCGGTGAACCGGAAAAACCGAAGAAAAAAGATTCATATACAGATGTATTTGGAAAAGTAATGTGTGATGAAGCGGCAAGAAATGATAAACTTGCGGCGATCACTGCAGCAATGGCAGATGGAACGGGTCTTGCGAGATTCCGAAAGAAATATCCGAACCGCTTTTTTGATGTGGGGATTGCGGAAGAACATGCGGTGACATTTGCGGCAGGACTTGCGGCAGGCGGGATGAAACCGGTATTTGCGGTATATTCTTCTTTCCTTCAAAGAGCTTATGATCAGATGATTCATGATGTGGCACTTCAGAATCTTCCTGTGATGTTTGCCGTGGACAGAGCGGGATTAGTAGGCAATGACGGAGAGACGCATCAGGGAATTTTTGATCTGTCTTATCTGAGCAGTATCCCGAACATGGTAATCATGTCACCAAAACACAAATGGGAACTGGCGGATATGGTGAGATTTGGTATCTCATATGAGGGACCGATCGCGATCCGCTATCCGAGGGGGAGTGCATGTGATGTCTGTCCGGAATTCAGAAGTCCGATTGAATACGGAAAAAGTGAGATATTGTATGAAGAAAGTGATATTGCAATTATTTTCGTAGGGCATATGTTTGAAGAGGCACTGAAGGTAAGAGAAGATTTAAAAGAGAAAGGCTATGACTGCTCGCTTATTAATGCGAGATTTATAAAACCGTTAGATGCCAAGATGCTGGACCGGCTTACAAAGAAGCATCGGTTGATTGTTACGATTGAAGAAAACGTAAAATCCGGAGGATTTGGAGAACATGTAAGTGAATATCTGATGAGGATCGGTGCAGATGTGAGAGTGCAGATTCTGGCACTCCCGGATGATTATGTAGAACATGGTAATGTAGATGTCCTGCGCAAAGAGACTGGTCTGGAGGTAGAATCCATGACGGCACAGATCTGTAAGATGTATGAGACAATGTAGATAACAGGAGAGATTATGAAAGAACGATTAGATGTATTACTTGTAAAAAGAAATCTGGCGGCTTCCAGAGAAAAGGCAAAGGCAATCATTATGTCCGGGATCGTATATGTAGACGGACAGAAAGAAGATAAGGCAGGAACTACATTTCCGGAAGAAGCGACGATCGAAGTGAGAGGTCATACTCTTCCATATGTCAGCCGCGGCGGTCTGAAACTGGAAAAAGCGATCAAGAATTTTGATGTCAGTGTAGAAGGAAAGGTATGTACAGATGTAGGCTCTTCTACAGGAGGCTTTACGGACTGTATGTTGCAGAATGGTGCTGTGAAAGTATTTGCGATTGATGTGGGCCGCGGACAGCTTGACTGGAAACTCAGACAGGATCCACGAGTTGTATGTATGGAAAAAACGAACATTCGTTATGTCACACCGGAAGACATTGGAGAACCGGTACAGTTTTCATCTATTGATGTATCATTTATTTCGCTTACAAAAGTGTTACTTCCGATTCGTAATTATCTTACGGAAGACGGACAGATAGTTGCACTGATCAAGCCACAGTTTGAAGCGGGAAGAGAAAAGGTTGGGAAAAAAGGCGTTGTACGCGAAAAAAGTACGCATATAGAAGTCATCCATAAAGTGATTGATTATGCAATGTCTATCGGATTTGAAGTGCTGAATCTGGAATTCTCTCCGATCAAAGGACCGGAAGGTAATATCGAATATCTGGTCCATTTACAGAAATGCGAAGCGACTGACAGAATTTCGCCTGAGATTGATGTCGAAAAGACGGTAGATCAGTCATTTGCGACACTTGCGAAAGGTTAGAGACAGATGTTAAAAAAGTTTTGGATCGTTACAAATGATGGAAAAGATACGAATCATGCGGTGACGGAAAAAGTAAAGGAATTACTGGAGATAGCGGGAAGAAGCTGTATATTGTGTGAAAAAGATGCAGAGAAAAATATTATCAGGGAACGGATTCCGGACATGATCGATTGTGCAATCGTGATTGGCGGTGACGGGAGTTTGATTGAAGTGGCAAGAACGCTCTGGAAAAGAGACGTTCCGATTCTGGGTATCAACATGGGAACGCTTGGGTATCTTACAGAGGTAGAGGTAAGCAATCTGGCAGAAGATATCACACAGATGCTGAAAGGTGATTATCTGTATGAAGAGCGTATGATGCTGGAAGGCATGTTTCCGAACGGAAAGAAAGATGTTGCACTTAATGATATTGTTGTGTCACGTAAAGGTGATGATCTGCGTATTATATATTTTAAATTGTTCGTAAACGGGGAACTGTTGAATTCCTATGAAGCGGATGGAATCATCATTTCCACACCAACCGGTTCTACGGCATATAATATGTCGGCGGGAGGTCCGATCGTAGAACCTACGGCGTCTCTTACTGTGATCACACCAATCTGTTCACATGCGTTGAACACAAGAAGCATTGTTCTGTCTTCCGACGATGAGATCGTGATTGAGATCGGAGAAGGACGCAGAGGCAATATAGAAAAAGTACTGGTTACATTTGACGGTGCGACCAGCGTGCCGCTTGAGACAGGAGATCGTCTGACCATTTGCAAGGCAAAAGAGTCGACAAAAATCATGAAGATTAATAAAATCAGTTTTTTGGAAATATTACGGAGAAAGATGAAGGGAAATTGATGATATGAAAGTTAACAGACATGCGAAGATTATTGAATTGATTAATAAATATCATATTGAAACGCAGGAAGAACTGGCGGAATATCTGAACCAGGAGGGATTCAAAGTTACTCAGGCAACGGTATCCAGAGATATCCGTGACCTGAAACTTACAAAGATACCTTCAGAAAATGGAAAACAGAGATATGCACTGCACCAGCATAATGAGAATGGAATGAGTGAGAAATATATCCGTGTTTTAAGAGAAGGGTATCTGTCTATGGATATGGCACAGAATATTCTGGTGATCAAGACAGTGGCCGGAATGGCAAGTGCTGTATGTGCGGCACTGGATGCAATGAAATGGAATGAAATTGTCGGAAGTATTGCGGGAGATGACACGATTATGTGTGCAATACGAAGCGTGGATGACACGGTAAAAGTAATGGACAAGATCAGCAAGATTATCTTATAGGAGGATGCATGTTACAATATTTGCATGTGAAAAACCTGGCTTTGATCGATGAGATCGAAGTAGAGTTTGGCAGAGGGCTGAACATATTAACAGGAGAGACCGGTGCCGGGAAGTCAATCATTCTAGGCTCGGTCAATCTTGCTCTTGGCGGAAGATACACGAAAGACATTCTTCGCCAGGGAGCGAGATACGGATTGGTGGAGCTGACATTTTCAGTGGAAAATGAACGGCAGATCCGTAAATTAAAAGAACTGGATATTTACCCGGAAGATGGGTTTATTACACTGCAGAGAAGACTGATGGAAGGAAGAAGTGTCAGCAAGATCAATGGCGAGACAGTACAGATGGCGACACTTAAAGCAGTATCATCGATTTTGATCGATATTCACGGACAGCATGAACATCAGTCACTGCTTTATAAAAAGAATCATCTGGCGATCGTTGATGCTTTTGCAGGTGAAGAGACGAAGAGACAGAAAGAAAAAGTCGTAGAGATATGGCGGCAGTACAAAGAAAAACAAAAAGAACTGTCAGAGGCAGGAGCAGATGAATCCGAAAGGGCGAAAGAACTGGCATTTTTACAGTTCGAAGTCGATGAGATCGTGCAGGCAGAATTAAAAGAGCATGAGGACGAAGAGCTGGAGTCACTTTACCGTCGTATGTGCAATGGAAAGCGGATTGTCCAGAGCGTGACCGAAAGCTATCAGTATACAGGCGGAGATGGGGAAAGCGCAAGCGAAAAGCTCGGAAGGGCACTTAGAACCCTGTCGGAAGTTTCAGATGCTGATGAGCAGCTTGCGCAGTTATATTCGCAGCTTGCGGATGTAGATAATCTGTTAAATGATTTCAATCACGAACTGGCGGAGTATCAGAAAAACTGTGAATTTTCGGATGAAGAGTTTTATGAAACAGAAAAACGGTTAAATGAGATCAATCATCTGAAGACGAAATATGGTAACTCGTATGAAAAGATCATGGAGTACTGTAAGAAGCAGGAAGAAAGAATTGAAATTCTGGAAAACTATGATGCGTATATGCAGGAATTGAAAGCATCCTGTGAGCAGTTGGAACAGGATTATCTTAAAAGGGCGCAGAAACTTTCGACTCTTCGAAAGAAGAAGGCAAACATGCTGGAAAAGAAGATCCAGAAAGGCTTGGAAGACCTGAATTTTGAACAGGTGCAGTTTGAGATACATTTTGCGGAAAAGAAAGAATATTCCAAAGATGGCATTGATGATGCGGAATTCCGTATTTCGCTCAATCAGGGACAGCAGGTGAAACCATTGACAGAAGTTGCTTCCGGTGGTGAGCTTTCCAGAATCATGCTGGCGATCAAAGCTGTAATGGCAGATAAAGATGAGATTGAGACACTGATCTTTGATGAAATTGATGTTGGTATCAGCGGACGTACGGCACAGAAAGTGTCGGAAAAGATGGCATTGATCGGAAAAGAACATCAGGTGATCTGTATTACACATCTTGCACAGATTGCAGCGATGGCAGATCAGCATTTCCTGATTGAAAAAAAGACAGAGGATGCAGTGACGCGTACACACATTTATCCGCTGACAGAAGAAAAGTCGGTAGAAGAGCTGGCAAGGATCCTCGGCGGTGCAAAAATTACAGATACCGTGATCCAAAGCGCAAAAGAGATGAAAAATCTGGCAGGTCAGATAAAATAAAAAGTATACAGATCCAGAGTATTTTTTATAAAATACCACATACTAAGATAGACATTCTTGCAGGGATGTCTATCTTTTTTTGAGGTGTGGAACATGAGAAAATATTGGTATCGAAAATGTCTGATCATAACACTTGTTTTTTCTGTCTTTTTTTACACGGGATATTCAGTGAAGGAAAAAATGGAACGTAACGAAAAAGAGGAAGTAAGCGCGGGGACGGTGTCTGACAATACGGTGATCCCGGGAGGTATGCCGATCGGAATCTATCTGGAAACAGAAGGAGTCATGGTTCTTGGAACAGAGAAGGTTACAGGAACAGACGGTGAACGACTGGAACCGGCAAGACATCTGGTAAAGGCCGGTGATTATATCGTAGAATGCAATGGAACGAAGATCAGGGATAAAAAAGAACTACAGACGATATTAAAAACTACAGATGGAACAGATGTGATTTTAAAGCTGCGCAGAGATTCGGAATATCTGGAAGTGAAGGTAAAACCGGTCAGGAGCAAAAAAAATAATTGCATGCTCGGGATATGGGTAAGGGACAATGCACAGGGACTTGGAACAGTAACATTTCTTAATTCTGACAGCAGATTTGGAGCACTTGGACATGGAATTCATGACACAGATACGAATGCACTTATGGAGATTCGAAATGGAAGAGTATACGAAACCAGTATACGAAGTATCCAGAAAGGAATTGACGGTAATCCAGGAGGCATTGAAGGAATCATTGTTTATAACAGATATAATGTGCTTGGAAAAATTGATAAAAATACGGATTGTGGGATTTTTGGAACGCTTGACCGCACAGAAAACCTGTTTCAGGACACGGATCCGATGGAGATAATGCAGACGGATGAAATAAAAAAAGGAGATGCAAAAATCCGATGCTGTGTGGAAGGAAAAGTAAAAGAGTATAAAATTCGTATTACAAAAATTGACAAACATACCAGAGAGGAAAATAAAGGACTCGAAATAGAAGTGACAGATCCAAAATTGCTGGAAATTACAGGCGGAATCATTCAGGGAATGTCGGGAACACCAATTATCCAGAATGGAAAGATAGCGGGTGCGGTTACCCATGTATTTGTCAGTGATCCAACGAGGGGTTATGGGATTTTTATCGAAAATATGCTGAAATATGTAGAATAATCAGAATTTTGTCGATGCGGGTCATGTTTTTACGACAGTATTTTCTTGTTCGAAAATTGAGGAAAATATATAATAAAACTCGACATAATTATTAAGGGACAAGGAGGCATTACGTAAAATGAGAGAAGTTAATGTAGCAATCGCTGACGACAATGAAAGAATTTTGGATATGCTGGGTGAAATCATAGAGCAAGACCAGGATTTGAATCTGATAGGAAAAGCTGATAACGGTGAAGATATCTATCATCTGATCAAAGAAAAGAAACCGGATGTTGTATTACTGGATCTGATCATGCCAAAGATGGATGGATTAAGTGTGATGGAAAAAGTAAATATGGATGAGCAGATTACCAAACGACCGGAATTTATTATCGTGACAGCTGTCGGACAGGAAAGAATTACAGAAGATGCCTTCCGAAAAGGAGCAAGTTACTATGTGATGAAACCATTTCACAATGATATGATCTTAAGCAGGATCAAAGATGCGGGAAACGGGGAGAGAAAGAACAGTTCGGAATCCGAAAGCCGGAATGTAGTTTCCAAAAAGCAAGAATATAATCTAGAGACCCGTGTGACGGATATGATCCATGAAATCGGAATACCGGCGCACATAAAAGGTTATCATTATCTGCGGGATGCGATCATTATGGCAGTGGATGATATGGATGTGTTGAATGCGATTACGAAGGTTTTGTATCCTACAATTGCCAAGATGCATCAGACAACGGCAAGCAGAGTGGAAAGAGCAATTCGTCACGCGATCGAAGTTGCATGGAGCCGTGGAAAGCTTGATACGCTGGATGAGTTATTTGGATATACAGTAAGTAATGGAAAGGGAAAACCTACAAATTCAGAATTTATAGCATTGATCGCAGATACGATCCGACTGGAAAATAAAAACCGCTAAACAACCCTTTTATTCTGAATAAAAATACGTTATAATGATAAAGTATTCTAAGGTTGGGAGGGAAATGCAATGAAGAAAATACTATTTGCGGCATCTGAGTCAGTCCCATTTATCAAAACAGGAGGACTTGCCGATGTTGTCGGATCATTACCGAAATATTTTGATAAAGAAAAATACGATGTGCGCGTAATGCTTCCAAAGTATATGTGCATGAAAGACGAATGGAAAGAAAAACTTCAGTATCATACTCATTTTTATATGGACTTGAACTGGAGAAAACAGTATGTTGGCGTTCTTGAAATGGAATACGACGGAATTAAGTTTTATTTTATAGATAACGAATATTACTTTAACGGATATGCACCATACGGTGATATGTATGCGGATATTGAAAAATTCGCATTCTTCTCAAAAGCTGTATTAAGTGCACTTCCACTGATCGATTTCAGACCAGACATCATTCACTGCCATGACTGGCAGACAGGACTGGTTCCGATCTATCTGGATAATTTCAGATATGGCAATGAATTTTACCGTGGAATCAAGACGGTGATGACTATACATAACCTGAAATTCCAGGGAACATGGGATCCGAAGCGTGTCAGAGACATTACCGGATTACCACAGTATTATTTCGCACCGGATAAGCTGGAAGCATACAAGGATGCAAACTACCTGAAGGGTGGAATCGTATATGCGGACAGAGTAACGACGGTAAGTAACTCTTATGCAGAGGAAATTAAGACACCATTCTATGGCGAGAAACTGGACGGTCTTATGAATGCAAGAGCAAACTGCCTGTCTGGAATTGTGAACGGAATTGATTATGAAGATTATAATCCACTGACAGACAATAAGATCGAGAGAAATTATGATGTCAGCAATTTCCGTAAAGAGAAGATCAAGAACAAGATCGCACTTCAGAAGGAACTTGGTCTGGAAGAGAATCATAAAACTATGATGATCGGTATCGTATCCAGACTGACAGATCAGAAGGGATTTGATCTTGTTGCATATGTAATGGATGAACTGTGTCAGGATGCAGTACAGATCGTAGCGCTTGGTACAGGAGAAGAACAGTATGAGAATATGTTCCGCCATTTCGCATGGAAATATCCTGGAAAAGTATCTGCAAACATTTATTATTCAGAAGCAATGTCTCATAAGATCTATGCGTCCTGTGATGCATTCCTTATGCCGTCACTGTTTGAACCATGCGGACTCAGCCAGTTGATGAGTTTACGTTACGGAACAGTTCCGATCGTCCGTGAGACAGGCGGTCTGAAAGATACAGTAGAACCATACAATGAGTATGAAAAGACTGGTACAGGATTCAGCTTCATGAACTACAATGCACATGAGATGCTGGCAACTGTACGTTATGCAGAACAGATCTATTACGATAAGAAACGTGACTGGAACAAGATTGTTGAACGTGCCATGAATAAAGACTTCTCATGGAAGAATTCTGCAAAACAGTACGAAGAATTATACGAAGGAATGTAAAAACAGACTAAAGGAGAATGACAGAAAAAATATGAAAATCAGTGATATATTAGTAGAAAAGACACCGCATCTTTCTTTTGAGGTATTTCCTCCGAAGACAGATGCAGCATATGAAGGAGTATTAAAGGCGACAGAAGCAATTGCAGAATTGAAACCGTCATATATGAGTGTTACATATGGTGCAGGCGGCGGTACCAGTAAGAATACTGTAAAGATTGCATCACATATCAAAGATAAATATAATGTACCAAGCCTTGCACATCTTACTTGTGTATCATCAACAAAAGAAGAAGTGCATCAGGTAATCGATCAGTTAAAGGCAGCAGGAATTGAGAATATCCTTGCTCTCAGAGGAGATATTCCACAAGAGAGTGAATTCCCACTTCCGAATCATTATCAGTATGCATATGAGCTGATCGAGGATATCAAGAGTCAGGGAGATTTCTGCATCGGGGCTGCATGTTATCCGGAAGGACATGTAGAGTCCGAGCATAAGAAGGATGATATTGCACATCTGAAACAGAAAGTAGACTGTGGTGTAGATTTCCTGACTACACAGATGTTTTTTGATAACAATATTCTTTATAATTTCCTCTATAGAGCGAGAGAAAAGGGTGTTACCGTTCCGGTTATTCCGGGAATCATGCCGGTAACAAATGCAAATCAGGTAAAGAGAATCCTGTCTATGTCCGGAACCAACCTTCCGGAGAGATTCAAAGCAATCGTAGATCGCTTTGGAGATAATCCGAAAGCAATGCAGCAGGCAGGTATTGCGTATGCGACAGACCAGATCATCGATCTGTTCGCAAATGGCATTAACCATGTTCACGTATATTCTATGAATAAACCGGAGGTTGCTGCGGCAATCCAGGCAAATCTTTCAGAGATTCTGAATAAATAGAGGAAGCAAAATGGACGCAAGAACGAAAGAAGCAATTCGTTACTTGGGATATGGCAGACATGCGGTAGATGATCATACGCTGAAGCTTGTGGAAAGCTGTTTTGAAGAGCTTTCCCAGGCGGCGTGCGGCAGGATCGTCTACCGCATTTTTGAATTAGAATTCCCGGAGAGTGGAAGAATCCTTCTGGGAAATCTGGATATCCACAGTAAAAATCTTTATAAAAATCTGACGGGATGTAAAAAAGCAGTGCTGCTGGGTGCAACGCTTGGACCGAAAGTTGATCTGCTATTGCGGAAATATTCCATCGGAGATATGGCAAGAGTGGTAACACTTCAGGCGTGTGCGGCTGCTATGCTAGAAGAATATCTGGATGAATGGCAGACTGCTCTGGAAGCAGATATGAAGAAAGAGGGTTATTATATCAGACCGAGATTCAGTCCTGGATATGGAGACTTTGATATTGCACATCAGGATATGATCCTCCGTATGCTGGATACGGCAAAGAAGATCGGGCTGACACTTACCGGCGGCAATATGCTGACACCGTCAAAATCGGTGACGGCAGTGATCGGTCTCAGTGAAACAGAGACTTCCTGCCATATCAAAGGTTGTGAGGCGTGTCAGAAGAAAGACTGCGCATACCGCAGATCATAAGATACAAGAAAGAGGATAGGAGCAGACAAATGTTATTAGAACGACTGGGAAAAGAATTATTGTACTTTGACGGTGGAATGGGAACACTTCTTCAGTCAAAGGGATTACAGCCGGGAGAACTCCCGGAAGTCTGGAACCTGGAACATGCAGAAGAAATCATCGATATCCATAAGGCATATTTTGAGGCAGGCAGTGATATCGTCTTAAGTAATACATTTGGTGCTAATGCGATCAAATTCCATGATTCCAAGTATGGACTCAAAGAAATCGTAACAGCAGGAATCCAAAATGCAAAAAAGGCTGCAGAACGTGGCGTGCACGACGGAAGAAAGACTTATGTAGCATTAGATGTAGGACCAACCGGTAAGTTATTAAAGCCAATGGGAGATCTTTCGTTTGAAGATGCATATGATGCATTTAAAGAAACGATGATTTATGGAGAACAGGCAGGAGCTGATCTGATCCATATCGAGACCATGAGTGACAGTTACGAAGTGAAAGCAGCAGTACTTGCTGCAAAAGAGAATACTTCACTTCCGGTATTTGCAACTATGATCTTCGATGAAAAGGGAAAACTCCTGACAGGAGGAGATGTTCCGGCGGTGGTTACCATGTTGGAAGGCCTTCGTGTAGATGCATTGGGAATCAACTGTGGTATGGGACCGGAGCAGATGCTTCCGATTCTGGAGGATATTCTGAAATACGCATCGGTTCCGATCATCGTAAAACCGAATGCAGGACTTCCGAAGCAGCGTGACGGAGAAGTCTATTATGATGTAGAACCGGAACAGTTTGCTGGATATATGGCAAAGATCGTAGAGATGGGAGCGCATGTGATCGGCGGATGCTGTGGAACAACACCTGCACATATCCAGAAGATGGTTGAGACGACCAGAGAGATGAGCGTAAAGCCGGCAACAAAGAAAGATATCACAATGGTATCTTCTTACGGACATGCGGTCATCCTTGGCGGCAAGCCGATGATTATCGGAGAGAGAATCAATCCGACCGGTAAGAAGAAATTCAAACAGGCATTAAAAGACCACGACATGGATTATATCCTGAAAGAGGGGATTACGCAGCAGGATAAGGGAGCACATATTCTGGATGTCAACGTAGGACTTCCGGATATTGACGAACCGGCGATGATGAAAGAAGTCATCATGGAGCTTCAGAGCGTATCAAGCCTGCCGCTTCAGATCGATACCGTTGATATCACAGCAATGGAAGCGGCGATGCGCATCTATAACGGTAAGCCGATGGTGAACTCTGTAAATGGAAAACAGGAAAATATGGATGCTGTCTTCCCGCTTATTAAGCGTTACGGAGGTGTTGTGATCGGGCTTACGATCGACGAGGATGGAATCCCGGCAACGGCAGATGGAAGAGTCCGTGTGGCAGGAAAGATCATTGAAGAAGCGAAAAAATATGGCATTGACAAAAAGGACATTGTAATCGATGTGCTGGCAATGACGATCAGTTCCGAGCCGGAAGGAGCAAAGGTCACTCTGGAAGCACTGAAAAAAGTCAGAGAGACTTACGGTGTATGTACGGTACTTGGTGTATCGAACATTTCATTCGGACTTCCGTACCGTCCGGCAGTCAATTCGAATTTCTATACGATGGCCATGCAGAATGGCTTAAGTGCCGGAATCATCAATCCGTCTTCGGAAGATATGATGTGTTCTTACTATTCATTCTGTGCGCTGATGAATTACGACAAGAACTGCGAGGATTATATCCGTGTATATGGCAGTCAGAAAGCAGGAACGCCTGCACCGGCAGCCAAGGCAGAACTGACTTTAAAAGAGGCCATCGAAAAAGGTCTGAAAGAAGAAGCGCATCATGCAACAGGAGAACTGTTAAAGGAACAGGCACCGCTGGAGATCATCAATGAACACCTGATCCCGGCACTGGATACGGTGGGAAAAGGATTTGAAAAGGGAACTGTCTTCCTGCCGCAGCTTCTGATGAGTGCCGATGCGGCAAAGATCGCATTTGCAGTGATCAAGGACGTACTCGCACAGGAAGGCGGGGAAGTCCAGGCGAAGAATAAAGTTATTCTCGCAACGGTAAAAGGAGATATTCACGATATTGGTAAGAACATTGTAAAAGTCCTTCTGGAGAATTACAGTTTTGATGTGATCGATCTGGGGAAAGATGTACCGCCGGAAGTGATCGTAGATACTGCAGTTGAGCAGGATATCCGGCTGGTAGGTTTAAGTGCGCTTATGACAACAACGGTTGTAAGCATGGAAGAGACCATCAAGTTATTGAGAGAACGTAAACCTGAATGTAAAGTCATGGTAGGTGGAGCTGTGCTGAATCAGGATTATGCAGATATGATCGGGGCAGATTTTTACGGCAAAGATGCAATGCAGTCCGTATATTATGCACAGAGAGTATTTGGAGAAGAGTAATCAGTGAGCAAAGAATTTCATAAAAATATACAACAGACAAAAAGGAGACAGAAAAAATGGGATTAATATTACCAGAACATTATGACCCTCGCTTAAGCGTAAGAGAGACACAGGAAGCAATCAAGTACATTCGTGACACGTTCCAGAAGGAATTCGGAAAAGAGATGAATCTGGAGAGAATCTCTGCACCGTTATTTGTAGAAAAAAGCAGTGGTCTGAACGATGACCTGAACGGTGTGGAAAGACCGGTACAGTTCGATATCGCAGGCGTTCCGGGAGAGACAATCGAAGTTGTACATTCCCTTGCAAAATGGAAACGTATGGCATTATACAAATATGGATTCCAGCCGGGTGAAGGACTTTATACAAATATGAACGCGATCCGCAGAGATGAAGAACTTGACAACTTACATTCCTGCTACGTGGACCAGTGGGACTGGGAAAAAGTGATCAAAAAAGAAGAACGTACTGTTGAGACACTGGAAGCTACCGTACGTAATATCTTCAAGATCATCAAACATATGGAACATGAGGTATGGTACAAATATCCACAGGCAGTGAAGAAACTTCCGGAGGACATCTATTTCATCACTTCCCAGGAACTGGAAGACATGTATCCGGATAAGACTCCAAAGGAAAGAGAAAATCTGATCACAAAAGAACACGGCTGTGTATTCCTGATGAAGATCGGTGACAAACTCGCAAGCGGCGAGCCGCACGACGGACGTGCACCAGACTACGATGACTGGCAGTTAAACGGAGACATCCTGTTCTGGTTCGAGACACTGAACTGTGCACTTGAGATCTCCAGCATGGGTATCCGTGTAGATGAAAAAGCTCTGGAAGAGCAGCTTGTAAAAGCAGGATGCGAAGAGAGAAAGAATCTCCCATATCATAAGATGCTGTTAAACGGAGAACTTCCATACACCATCGGAGGCGGTATTGGACAGTCCAGACTCTGCATGCTGCTTCTTGACCGTGCTCATGTCGGCGAGGTGCAGGCAAGTTTGTGGCCGGAAGAGATGCGGGAGACTTGCAGAGAGCATAATATTATTCTGCTGTAAATTGGTACTTAATTCAACAGGCTGGTGGATACCCGGACCGAAAGGCCAACCCAGTTAATAAATTAATCCCCAAAATTAGTTGATAAGATTTTCTCAAGTGTCTATAATAGAACTATAGACTGTCATAAAAATGACAAAGGAAAAACAGGAGGAACTCCAACTATGATGAGAGGCATTAATACAACCGTAAGACGGTTGAGAAGAAAAGTCTTTGAAGAAGTCGCAGCGCTTGGTTTCAAAGCGGATGCGGATACTTTATGCGACGATATGGAAGCAATCCCATATGCGCTGGTGAATGATGAGACGGAACAGTACCGTGACAGTGTCTACCGTGCAAGAGCAGTTGTACGAGAGCAGGTAAGACTTGCAATGGGACTTGCGCTCAGACCTGAAGATAAACCGGTACATCTGACAGCGGGAGTAGAAGCAAGTAACATATCAGACAAATATTATGAGCCGCCGCTTATACAGGTTATCCCGTCTGCATGTATGAGATGTGAGGCGAAAGGATATGAGGTCAGCAACATGTGCAAAGGATGTCTGGCACATCCTTGTATGGAAGTCTGTCCAAAGGGTGCAATTTCCATGGTGAACGGAAAATCCTACATTGATCAGGAAAAATGTATCAAATGTGGAAAATGTAAGAGTGTCTGTCCATATGACGCAATCTCCAAGAAAGAGCGCCCTTGTGCAAAAGCCTGTGGTGTCAATGCGATTGAAAACGATAAAGTGGGACGTGCATATGTCAATCCGGACAAATGCGTATCCTGCGGTATGTGTATGGTAAACTGTCCGTTTGGAGCAATTTCAGACAAATCCCAGATCTTCCAGCTTGCAAGAGCATTGTCGGAAGGCGAGCAGATCATTGCTGAGATCGCACCGGCATTTACCGGGCAGTTCGGAGATAATATCAATGCGAGAAACTTAAAGGCAGCACTGGAAGAACTTGGATTTTCACAGGTATACGAAGTAGCTCTTGGAGCTGATATCGGAGCTGTTGCAGAGGCACACCATTATGTGGAAAAGGTTACAACGGGAGAACTTCCATTCCTTCTGACATCCTGCTGTCCGTCATGGGCAATGCTGGCAAAGAAATATTTCCCGGATATGATCGATGAAGTGTCTCAGGAGCTGACGCCTATGGTCGCTACTGCACGTACGATCAAAAAAGAACATCCGAATGCAAAAGTAGTATTCATCGGACCATGTGCGGCCAAGAAGCTGGAAGCAATGCGCAGAAGCGTAAGAAGTGATGTTGATTTTGTAGTGACATTTGAGGAATTACAGGGAATGTTCGATGCGAAGGAAATTGATCTTTCCGAATATGAAGCAGAGTCATCTTTCCATAATGCAACAGGTGTAGGACGTGGATATGCAGTTGCAGGCGGTGTTGCATCCGCGATTGAAAAATGTGTGAATGAATACTATCCGGGTGTGGAAGTAAAGATCGAACATGCAGAAGGTCTTGCAGATTGTAAGAAGATCCTTTCTATGGCGAAGATCGGAAGAATGAACGGATGTCTGATCGAAGGAATGGGATGTCCGGGCGGATGTGTAGCCGGAGCAGGAACGAATATTCCGGTACCGAAAGCACAGAAGAAAGTACAGGAATTTGTGAAAGCATCCAGCAAACAGCTTCCACCAAAGGAACTCGGTGAGATTGAGTTAAAATAAGAGGGTTCCGAATGAGAAAACAAGAATCCGGAATGTCGTTCATGACGATATTTTATGCGCGTTTTATGCATATTTAAGTTTAAAAGAGACAGGCGTAATGATTGACAAAACGCCTGTCTCTCTTTATAATTAAAAGTTAGTATTGATAAAAATATTTATACTGATTTGATACATGAATGTAGAGCAGGAGGAAATTATGCAGAAGTATGGCGTAAACGAATTAAGAAGAATGTTTCTTGAGTTCTTTGAAAGCAAGGGACATCTGGCAATGAAAAGTTTCTCATTAGTGCCTCATAACGATAAGAGTCTGTTACTGATCAACTCTGGTATGGCACCATTGAAACCATATTTTACAGGACAGGAGATACCGCCGAGAAGACGTGTTACCACCTGTCAGAAATGTATCCGTACAGGAGATATCGAGAACGTAGGAAAGACAGCAAGACATGGTACATTTTTCGAAATGCTTGGTAACTTCTCATTTGGAGACTATTTTAAAGACGAAGCAATTCACTGGACATGGGAATTCCTTACAGAAGTAGTAGGACTGGATCCAGATAGATTATATCCATCCATTTACCAGGATGACGATGAGGCCTTCGAGATCTGGAATAAAGAGATTGGAATCCCGGCAGAGAGAATCTTCCGTTTTGGAAAGGAAGATAACTTCTGGGAGCATGGAGCAGGACCTTGCGGACCATGTTCAGAAGTATATTATGACCGTGGGGAAAAATACGGATGTGGACAGCCTGGATGTACCGTCGGATGTGAATGTGACCGTTATATGGAGATCTGGAACAACGTATTTACACAGTTTGACAATGACGGACATAACAACTATACAGAATTAGAGCAGAAGAACATTGATACAGGTATGGGACTGGAACGTCTGGCATGTATCGTGCAGGATGTAGATTCTATGTTCGACATCGATACATTAAAGGCTTTAAGAGACCATGTATGTAACATGGCAGGTGTGGAATATCAGAAAGATGATAACACAGATACTTCAATCCGAGTACTGACAGACCACATCCGTTCAGTAACATTTATGATCTCAGACGGTATCCTTCCATCAAACAGCGGACGTGGATATGTATTGAGACGTCTTCTCCGCCGTGCATGCCGTCATGGAAGACTTCTTGGAATCAAGGGAGCATTCCTTGTAAAACTTGCACAGACTGTCATTGACGGATCGAAAGACGGATATCCGGAACTGGAAGAAAAGAAAGACTTTATCTTTAACGTAATCGCCAAAGAAGAAGCTCAGTTCAACAAGACAATTGACCAGGGACTTTCTATTCTTGCAGACATGGAAGAAGAGATGAAGAAGAATGGTGAGGCTGTTCTCTCTGGAAAGAACGCATTTAAGCTTTATGATACTTATGGATTCCCGATCGATCTGACAAGTGAGATTCTGGAAGAAAAGGGTCTGACTTATGACGAAAAAGGATTCGAAGAAGCACAGAAAGAACAGCGTGCAAAATCCGAAGGAACATTCGGTACACACAACTACAGTGGTAAAGATGCCAGTGTATATGATGAGCTGGATGCAGAATTATCTTCTGAGTTCGTCGGATATAATCAGTTAGAGGTTGAATCTGATGTGACAGCTATGACAAGCGAGACAGAAGTTGTAGATGCACTGACAGACGGAGATAAGGGTACGATCATCGTTGCCAAGACTCCATTCTATGCAACAATGGGTGGACAGGAAGCTGATAAAGGTATCATCTGTACCGAAGACGGTGAATTTGTCGTAGAAGATGTTGTGAAGCTTGCAGGCGGTAAATTCGGCCATGTAGGCCAGGTTACAAAGGGTATGATCAAAGTCGGCGACAAGGTGACTCTGAAGGTTGACAAAGAGAACCGTGCACTTGCTGAGAACAACCACAGTGCAACCCATTTGCTTCAGAAAGCTCTCCGTATGGTACTTGGCAATCACGTAGAGCAGGCAGGATCTCTGAATAATGCACAGAGACTGCGTTTCGACTTTACACATTTCTCTGCCATGACGGCAGAAGAACTGCAGAAGGTTGAAGATATCGTAAATGAGAAGATCCGTGAGAATCTTCCGGTTGTAATTAAAAATATGCCGATCGAAGAGGCTAAGAAGACGGGAGCTGCAGCTCTGTTCGGAGAAAAATACGGAGACATTGTACGTGTTGTAAGTATGGGTGATTTCTCTATCGAATTCTGTGGTGGTACACATGTAAAGAATACAGGAAACATCATGGCATTCAAGATCCTGTCCGAGACAGGTGTGGCTGCCGGAGTACGCCGTATTGAAGCCCTGACATCCAAAGGACTTCTGGATTACTACAGCGCTCAGGAGAAGAAGCTTCATGAGACTGCAAAATTACTGAAAGCAACACCGGAAAACATCGAAGAGAAGGTTTCTCATCTGATGAATGAAAATAAGGTATTAAAGGGCGAAGTAGAGAGCTTGAAGAGCAAACTTGCAAAAGATGCCATGGGTGATGTAATGAACCAGGTAGAAGAAGTAAAAGGTGTGAAATTCCTTGCTACAAGCCTGGAAGGTGTAGATATGAACGGCCTTCGTGATCTTGGAGACCAGTTAAAAGAGAAGCTGGGCGAAGGTGTGATCCTGCTTGCTTCTGTTAATGATGGTAAAGTAAGCCTGATGGCTACCGCTACAGACGGAGCTATGAAACAGGGAGCTCATGCAGGTAACCTGATCAAAGCAGTTGCCAAATTAGTTGGCGGCGGTGGCGGCGGACGTCCGAATATGGCGCAGGCCGGCGGTAAGAATCCGGCAGGTGTAGAGGATGCTCTGAAGGCTGCAAAAGAAGCATTAGAAGGACAGCTTGCATAAAATTTTACTGTCAATTCGCGAAATTTTGCAATTTTTTCCAAAGTGGAAGAAAGTTGTTGACGTGAGAAAAAAATATGTTATAATCATATGTAGTGCAATAAAAATACCCGAACAGTCGTATGATGCACAATATAGGACTGGAGGGGAGGTTAGGTGTGAGTCTATGTCAAATGTAATCGTTAAAGAAAACGAATCGTTAGATAGCGCTTTACGCAGATTCAAAAGAAACTGTGCAAAGGCTGGTATTCAGCAGGAAATTCGTAAAAGAGAACATTACGAAAAACCAAGCGTAAGACGCAAAAAGAAATCTGAAGCTGCTAGAAAACGTAAGTATAACTAATATGTGCAGAAATAGAGTGTCGTATGGCACTCTATTTTTTATACTTTAGTATGCGATAGAACCTGCCAGTGACAGGTTCTATATGTGTCTTAGCATGCTGGAAAGCCGCCGGTGGCACACTTTAGCGAAGCAGTCTGGAAAAATATTTTTGAAAATTTTTCAAAAAACATGTTGACGTTTTCAAAACACAGGTATATACTGTGAATCGTTGAAAGGCAAAGGCGCCATACCCGTTAGGGTGTGGTGCCTTTTTTCGTTCTATTGATAGAGTGATAAAAGGATAGGAAGACGAACGAGATCATAATTATTCAACAAATTTTTAGGATGGATGAAAGTGAGGAGTTTTATTATGAGATTAAAGGATACGGGACTTACAGCACAAGAACTGAAGGACATGGTTAATAAGTATATGGTGGAGACTTATGAGAGATATGATTTCATTGCAGAGAGAGCAGAAGGTATGTATCTGTACGATGAAGAAGGAAATGCATATCTGGATTTCTACGGTGGGGTTGCCGTTAACAGCTGTGGTAACAGAAATCCAAAAGTCATTGCAGCAATCAAGGATCAGTTAGATGATATCATGCATACATTCAACTATCCATACACCATTCCACAGGCATTACTGGCTAAGAAGATCTGTGATACGATCGGAATGGATAAGATCTTTTATCAGAACTCCGGAACTGAAGCAAATGAGTGTATGATCAAGATGGCAAGAAAATATGGTGTAGATAATTTCGGACCGGAAAGATATCACATCATTACAGCAAAACATGGTTTCCATGGAAGAACTTACGGAGCAATGTCTGCAACAGGCCAGCCGGACAATGCAATTCAGATGGGATTCAAACCAATGCTTCCTGGATTCGATTATGCAGAATATAATAACCTTGAAGATTTCAAATCAAAGGTAACAGAGAATACAATCGCAATCATGATTGAGCCTGTACAGGGCGAAGGCGGTGTTCATCCTGCAACACAGGAATTCATCGAAGGACTTCGTAAATTATGTGACGAGAAAGATATGTTACTTCTGTTTGATGAAGTTCAGACAGGATGGGGACGTACCGGAGCACCGATGGCTTACATGGGATATGGTGTAAAACCAGACGCAGTATCTATGGCAAAAGCAGTCGGAGGCGGAATGCCGTTAGCAGCATGCTGTGCAACTGAAAAAGTAGCAAAAGCATTTACAGCAGGAACACATGGCTCTACATATGGCGGACACTGTGTAACATGTGCAGCAGGTCTTGCATCAGTAACAGAGATTCTTGATAACAACTTAAGTGAAAATGCAAAAGAAATGGGAGAATACATGAAACAGGAACTTGCAAAACTCCCACATGTAAAAGAAGCAAGAGGACGTGGACTTCTGGTTGGATGCGAATATGATATTCCAATCGCAGTAGAAGTAAAACACGGATGCCTGGACAGAATGGCACTGATCACAGCCATCGGAGACAGCGTAAACCGTATGATTCCACCACTTATCGTAACGAAGAAACAGATCGATGAGCTGATGCTGATCATGAGAGCGTCTATCGAAGATGCTGCCGCAAAATACGAAAGCAAGTAAGCGTAAATAAATATAAGAAGATACAGAAATACAAATGATTCAGACGTTACCACAATTTTGATTCATAGAACTACCTTCAAAAAGAGGCTGCCGGCGATTTTGCCGGCAGCCTCTTACGCATACCAAAGTATACAAGAAAATCTGCCAGTGGCAGGTTTTGCAGATTAAGTTTCTTCTTCATCAGGAACAGGCTCAGGGACCTCTGTATCTCCAGTGTATTCAATGTCCGGAAGCAGTTCAAAATAAAAGTCCTGATATTCTTTTGAAAGAGCCTGAATGATCTCTTTCTGCACGGATTTGAACTTGGAAATAGAGATCATATCACGGTTCATGGTGATATACACGCTGATCCATAATTTCCGTCCGGTACGCAGGATATCATAATATAATTTTGTGTCCCCGTATGTGGCAAGAATCGGAGATACGATCTCTTTGATCTCCTGAACCGTTTCTTCCTCCGGAGGGAGTAAGAACAGGTCCCGAAGTCCCGTGATCACGGTTTTTATCGGAACCGGAAGCATAAAAAGGGACAGGATGATCGCCAGTATCGGGTCGAGATAAGGAATCAAAGGCTGGAACCATTCTCCGGTTATGATCTGCGGCAGAAAGAATGCGATGCACATACCAAACGATGCGACAGAGTCGATCTGCCATTCCTGGATCTCCATGATCACGATCGGTGAAGTCAGTTTACTGTTCATCCTGCGAAGCAGGAAGATCACAGCAATACTGACTAAGGTGGCACTCATTTCAAAATACGCAACCATGGAAAAGTTGACATGCTGGCCGCCGTGGAAGATGATCTGGATGTTGTTAATGATCAGTCCGACGGTAACAGCAATCATGATCGCACCTTTTACAACAACAAATAAGGATTCAATCTGCTGGTAACCAAATGGGTGGCTTTCGCTGGACGGCTTGTACATCAGCGGAACCAGTGAAAGTGATACGAATACCATCAGAATCTCGACGCCGTCATAGACACTGTCCAGAAGGACGGCCTGCGACCTTGTGATGACCGCCATAACGATCTCCAGGATTACGAAAATCGTACTTCCTGTGATGGAGATACGGAGTGCGGATTTTTCGTATTTCTGTTTACTCCGGCTAGAATGCATAATGTATCTTCTCCTTTGGCAAAATGGAATCAAGTTCATGGTAGAGTCGTGCGATCGGAAGGCCGACTACATTATTATAATCACCTTCGATCCCTTTTACGTGGATGGCAAATGCGCCCTGGATGCCGTAAGCGCCGGCTTTGTCAAGAGAATCACCGCTGTCAACATAAGCATGAAGATCCTCTTTTGTGACCGGATAAAAGGTGACATCCGTTTTTTCGTAGAATGTATGTAAGATCTGCTGCCCACGGATACACCCTGCAAATGTAACTCCGGTATAGACCTGATGTGTGCGGTCTGCGAGCATGGAAAGCATATCAAAGGCTTCTTCGTTATCTGCTGGTTTCCCAAGAATCTCACCGCGATAAGACACAATGGTGTCGGCACCGATGACGATACAGTCTTCACCCTGATATGCGGGATTGTCTTTTATCTTTGATTCATATACATCAAGAGCTTTCTGGTGCGCCAGTTCCATCACGACATCGGACGGAATATCTTTGGTGATCTTTTCATCGACTGCAGACGGGATTACGTCGAATGTGAATCCTGCCTGGGTAAGCAGCTCCTGCCG
This sequence comes from Dorea longicatena, assembly GCF_025150085.1. Classification (NCBI taxonomy): domain Bacteria; kingdom Bacillati; phylum Bacillota; class Clostridia; order Lachnospirales; family Lachnospiraceae; genus Dorea; species Dorea longicatena. The sequence continues at coordinate 1,583,539 of NZ_CP102280.1, read as the reverse complement.
TCTGGGAGAAGCTGATGCTAATACGTATTTCATGTCTTTTTTCTCCTTTATGACCTTTTGAAAATATATAAAATACCAACTATAGTATAACATAGAATGAAAAAAACAGAAATTCATAACGGATAAAATTGTAATGTAAAAATTGCAATCACTGTGCAGATTCGATATAATGTTAACAAGTATAAATATCGGAAACGGAGGTTTATTGTTATGTATATCAGTGAAATAAGAACGAAAGCACCGGCAGACGAAAGAATGCCGTTAGAGCGGAAATTCTACGATACATTGGAAAAATTAAAAATACCATATGAACAGGTGGATAATGATCCGGCATCTTCGATGGAAGAATGTGCAGAAGTGGATAAAGCGATCGGAACAGAGATCCGGAAGAATGTCTTCCTCTGTAACCAGAAGAAGACAACCTTCTTTTTGCTGGTAATGCCGGCAGACAAAGCATTTGACACTTCTTCATTCAGTAAAAAACTGGGCGTGTCCCATATGTCATTTGCGCCGCCGGAGAAGATGCTGGAACATCTTGGCACAACACCGGGATCAGCAAGTGTTGCAGGGCTTCTGACCGATGAAGATGATTATGTGCAGGTAATTATAGATAAGGAAGTTGCAGAGGCAGAATGGTTCGGCTGCAACCCGGGAATCAACACCAGCCATTTGAAATTTAAAACGAAAGATCTGCTTCAGAAGTATCTTCCGGCGATCCATCACAGAGCAAGAATTGTGGATCTGTAGAATCCAGAGAAGCGAATAAGAGAAGCAGATCTGCGGGAAAGAGAGAAGCGAATAAGAAAAGCAGATCTGCGAGAAAGAGAATAGTGAATAAGATAGACAGATCTGTAAAGGATAGAATAGAGAATAAAAAGGAACAGTAACATTATAAATATGAAGACATCAGAAGATTTAAAACAGATACTGGAGCGCATTGATCACAGAGGATATCCGGCATATAAGGATACCAGAGGCGCATACCAGTTTGGAACATATATACTGGGGATTGATCATGTACAGGGAGATCCGTTTGCGGCACCGTCCAGGTTGCATATACAGGTGGCAGGAAGAGCGGCCCGGATTCCGGGAAATCTATATGACAGCAAATGTAAAAAGATGGCTGTGGCAGATTATCTGCTGCGGAATTTTGCAAAGCAACTGGAACGGTACTCGTTTCAGGCACACGGTTCCGGAAAAAGCGGGATCATCCAGGTGACACGATGTGGTCAGGAAGTGCTGGAACGTACGGCCTGTGAGATAGAGGAAAAGACAGGGAATATTATTGTCCGGTTTGAGGTCGGATTCCCGGCAAGAGGACGTACGATCCAGGCAGGAGAGCTGATTAAGATTCTGTATCAGTATCTGCCGGCGTGTGTGGAGAAAGCCTTGTATTATAAGAATATGGACCAGAATGCAGTGAAGCAGGCGGCAGAACTTGCCGTGGATCAGGAATATATCCGGGAACAGCTGAAAAAAGAGGGACTGATAGCATTTGTTGCTGACGGTTCGATCCTTCCGAGAGAATCGGGCGTTTCCCAGAGACCGATGAAGGATGCGGTGCCGTTTGTCTCGCCGGATTCTATGAAAGTTACGATGAAGCTTCCATATAAAGGAGTGCTCACCGGAATGGGAATACGAAAGGGAATCACTCTGGTTGTAGGTGGCGGCTATCATGGTAAATCAACGCTTTTGAAAGCACTGGAGAGTGGTGTATATCCTCATATTGCAGGAGATGGCAGGGAATATGTAGTCACAGATGATACTGCAATGAAGATCCGCGCAGAAGACGGCAGAAGCATCCGGCATACAGACATTTCCATGTTTATCAATGATCTGCCGAACGGAAAAGATACGTATGCGTTCGACACGGAAGATGCAAGCGGAAGTACGTCACAGGCGGCGAATGTGATAGAAAGTATGGAAGCAGGAACACAGGTATTTCTGATCGATGAAGATACGAGTGCAACGAATTTTATGGTGAGAGATGAGCTGATGCAGCAGGTGATCCACCGTGACATGGAGCCGATTACACCGTTTATTGAGCGTGTGCGGGATCTTTATCAGGAATATGGAATATCGACGGTGCTGGTAGCTGGAAGCTCCGGAGCCTATTTCCAGATCGCGGATCAGATCATTCAGATGGATAAGTATGTTCCGAGAGAAATCACGGAACTGGCAAAGGAAGCGGCTTCAGACTATCCGGCATTGAAGTTTCCGGAAGAAAAGCCGGAACAGCCATCGTTTGACCGGAAGGTGCGTAAGAATCCGGGCATCCGCCAGAAAGGCAGGGTGAAATTAAAAACAATGGGACGCGATGCGGTCATGATCGGTCATGAGACGATTGATCTGCGGTATGTGGAACAGCTTGTGGACAGTGAGCAGTTAAATACACTGGGGCAGATCGTACGTTTCCTGGAAGAGGAGATATTTGATGGCAGGAAGACACTTGGACAGGCCATAGAACAGGTAGAGAACGTTCTGGATAAAAAAGGGCTTGCCGGTGTGTGCGAAGGAAATACCGTACCGGGAAATCTTGCAAGACCGCGTATACAGGAAATCTATGCCTGTATGAACCGTTACAGAAAGCTTGGAACAGACAGGAAAGAGAGGGGATAGAATATGAGAGTCATTGCAGGAAGTGCAAGAAGAACACAGTTAAAGACGTTGGAAGGCATGGATACCAGACCAACAACAGACAGGATCAAGGAGACATTATTTAACATGATCGCTCCATATCTGTACGACAGTATCTTTCTGGATCTGTTTGCCGGAAGCGGCGGGATCGGGATCGAAGCTCTGAGCAGGGGAGCAATGGAAGCGGTATTTGTAGAGAAGAATCCGAAAGCCATGGCGTGTGTCAAAGAGAACCTTCAGAAGACACATTTTGAAAGAAAAGGGATGACCATGCAGATGGATGTGATGACAGCACTCTATAAATTAGAAGGAGAAAAACAGTTTGATTATATTTTTATGGATCCACCGTATAATCATGAACTGGAAAAAAGTGTGCTGACTTATCTGGCAGAATCATCGCTGCTGGCAGAGGAAGGAATCATCATTGTAGAGGCTTCTAAAGAGACAGACTTTGATTATGCAGAAGATCTTGGATATAACATTATCAAAGAAAAAGAATATAAGACAAATAAGCATGTATTTTTGGAACCTGCGGGAAGGAAAGAAATATGTTAACAGGAATCTATCCGGGAAGCTTTGACCCGGTCACATACGGACATCTGGATATCATAAAACGTTCTGCTGAAATGGTAGATGAACTGGTAGTCGGAGTGCTGAATAATAAAGCAAAAACCCCGTTGTTTTCCGTAGAAGAACGTGTTAAAATGTTAGAGGAAGTAACGAAAGACATACCAAATGTTAAGATTATTCCATTTGAAGGATTATTGGTGGATTTTGCCCATAAGCTGAATGCGAAGATTGTAATAAGGGGACTTCGGGCAATCACTGATTTTGAATATGAATTACAGATGGCGCAGACCAATCATAAACTTGCGTCAGATGTGGAGACGATATTTCTGATCACGAATCTGCAGTATTCGTATTTGAGTTCTACCACGGTAAAAGAAGTGGCAGCCTTCGGAGGAGATATATCCCAGTTTGTGCCGGATTACATAGAGCAGAAAGTCTGGGGGAAAATGAAACATAAAAGGAGAGTGTAAATATTATGAGCAGCCGTATTGAGCAGATCATAGAGGAAATTGAAGAGTATATTGACAGTTGTAAATTCCAGCCGCTGTCGACAACAAAAATTATTGTAAATAAAGACCAGATGGATGAACTGTTAAGAGAACTTCGTATGAAGACACCGGATGAGATCAAGCGTTATCAGAAGATTATTGCGAACAAAGACGCAATTCTGGCTGATGCACAGGCAAAAGCAGACGGAATGATTCAGGAAGCACAGATTCAGACAAATGAGCTGGTAAGTGAACATGAGATCATGCAGCAGGCGTATGCGCAGGCAAATGAGATCGTAACTGCAGCAACTGCACAGGCACAGCAGATTCTGGATAATGCAACAAATGATGCAAACCAGATTCGTATCGGAGCCATTCATTATACAGATGATCTTCTTTCTCAGGCAGAGAGTGCGATCGGACGTACCTTGGATACGTATACATCGAAGTATGACAGTCTTGTAAATTCTCTTCAGGAATGTTATGACATGGTGCGTAACAACAGAGCAGAGCTGGATGTTCCGCCGGAGACAGAACAGAGTGTACAGTCGGAGTATCCACAGGATGAATATCCTGCAGAAGAATATCCGCAGAATAATTATGAGCAGGATGCTTATGGACAGGATGATTATCTGGATGATGAGAATCAGTATCCGAATGATATGTCAGTTTCTGGTTATGATATTCAGGAAGATGACACACTGGATTAAGATACAATCAAATAGCATATATGTAAGCGGAGATAAGAAGACTGGTTACCAATGCGGTGGCCAGTTTTTCTGCTATATAGGGCAGGATTGGTAAGTGATTGCCGGAGATCATGGAATATGTCTGGGCAATACAGCACCAGCCGCCGAAAGAGGTAAGTGCAGCGCACAGAATAATCTTATGGGAGGTATACAGTGCGGATGACGCAAGCCGTCGGATTCCGGTGCTGATCTCCAGGCTGGAATACAGAAGAAGAGAGGCTGTATTGTCTGGAAGAGCAGATGCAAGCAGTTGAATCAGGACAGAGAACATCATTATATATCCACCGACCTTTGTGATGGATTCGAATGCATTCATGATACAACGGTCGAAGTAATTACCGGATAAATTTTCAGACTGTGAAGCAGTTGAAGAAGAAACCTGCATCAAGTGTGAAAATGGATGGATATGGTCTTTTGCGCGGTAGAAAAGACGAAAGACAAAGCTCATCATAAGAGGCGTAAGTGTAAGAATAAGAAGAAACGGAATGGAAATAGAATCCTTTTTCAGATTCTGAATGACAACATAGTTTAAGATGAAAGCAGGGCTTGTATTGTTGCAGAAAGACAAAAGGTAAGAGGCTTCCGAACGCGAAATTTTCTGAGCGTCCAGAAGGTCGGAGGCTGTCTTGGCACCCATCGGATATCCGCATAAGAAGCCGGTGAGTACTGCAAATGTGCCATAATAAGAAGTGCCAAGGAGCGGACATAGAAACGGTGATGTGATGTGGCAGATCCAGTGAAGTGCAGGGGTGCGGATCAGAATATTGATCAGGACCATATAGGGAAGTAATGTGGGAAGGACATGCCGGAACCACAGGAGGAGTCCGTAACTGGCACCGGCAAAGACTGTCTGTGGAAATGACAGCATACATAAGAAAAAAATCAGTATCGGAATGGTAAGGAAATGACGTCTGGACATAGGAATCTCCCGGAGGACCTTGTTAATTCATTGTATGGATAAGGTTGATTTTTTATGAAGACTGTTAGATAATAGATAACAGTGTAATATAGAAGGAGTGTAGGAAAATGGCAGTATTAAATGAATTAGAACCGAAAGAAGTCTTCCGGTTTTTTGAAGAAATAAGTGCGATCCCGAGAGGAAGCCGCGATACAAAACGTATCAGTGATTATCTGGTGGCATTTGCAAAGGAAAGAGACTTAAAAGTGATTCAGGATGAAGTGAATAACGTGATCATATTCCAGCCTGGAACACCTGGATATGAAGAAAGTGAACCGGTGATCCTGCAGGGACATATGGATATGGTATGCGAAAAGACATCGGATTCCACACATGATTTTAAAAATGACGGACTGGAATTATATGTAGAAGATGGATTTTTAAAGGCGAAAGATACCACGCTTGGAGGAGATGACGGAGTTGCGGTTGCAATGGCGCTTGCACTGATGGACAGCGAAGATATTCCACATCCACCAATCGAAGCAGTATTTACTGTAGATGAAGAGCTTGGAATGGAAGGTGCCGAGGCTATCGACCTGTCAGTATTAAAAGGAAAGAAACTCATCAACCTGGATTCGGAAGAAGAGAAGACTCTGACGGTTGGATGTGCGGGCGGAGTCCGTTATCAGGGACTGATCCCGGTAGAAAAGAAGACTGCATCCGGAGAGGTGATCAAGATTACGATCCAGGGGCTTCTGGGCGGACATTCCGGCGAAGAAATCCACAGACAACGTGGTAATGCGAATAAGATGATGGCACGTCTGCTGTATCATATTGCAGGAGAGAAGAATTACCGTCTGAGCGAAATCTATGGCGGCTCGAAAGACAACGTTATTGCGATGGAAGCACACGCGTCTATCCTTGCAGAACCGGAAGACTGCGAAGAGATCCTTGCTATGATCCGGGACATGGAAAGTATATGGAATGCAGAATTCATGGGAGAAGAACCAGGCCTGACTGTAAAAACAGAAACTGAAAAAGTAGAAAATATAGTAGTGTTCTCAAAAGATACTACGCAAAAAGTAGTAGGATACCTGACGGCATGCCCGAATGGATTAAAAGAATACAGCCGTAAAGTAGCCGGCGCGACAGAGACCTCTTTAAATCTCGGTGTGGTATCTATGAAAGAAAATGGAGTGGAGGTAGCATTCCTAATCAGAAGTGCAGTAGACAGCAGAAAGCAGCAGGTGCTGGAAGAAGTAGAGGCTGTGACAAAAGCATTCGGAGGAAGCGGTTCGCTTTCCAGCGAATATCAGGCATGGCAGTACAAGCCACAGTCAGAACTCCGTCCGGTCATGGTAGAAGCATACAAAGAAGTTTATGGAAAAGAGCCGGAGATCTGCATTATCCACGGTGGACTGGAGTGTGGAATCTTCCTCGGAAAACGTCCGGATCTGGACTGCGTATCCTGCGGACCGGATGTTCTGGATATTCATTCTTATAATGAACGTCTGGATATTGCGTCTACGCAGAGAAGCTGGGAATTCCTGAAACTGGTACTTAAAAATTGTAAATAATAACGACGGAGGAGAAATATATGAATCTGCCAGCAGCATTTGAAGAAAAGATGCGTGCACTTCTCGGAGATGAATTTGACGAATATATTGCCTGTTATGAAGAACCAAGATATTATGGCATGCGAGTGAATACAGGCAAGATCTCGGTAGAAGAGTTTGAAAAGATATGTCCGTTTGAGATTAGAAAGATCCCGTGGATCGAAAATGGATTCTATTATGACGGGGACAAAGTGTCTCCTGCAAAGCATCCGTATTATTTTGCCGGCCTTTATTATCTTCAGGAGCCGAGTGCCATGACACCGGCGAACCGTCTTCCGGTAGAGCCGGGAGATAAGGTTCTGGATGTATGTGCGGCTCCGGGAGGAAAGGCGACAGAATTAGGAGCAAAATTACAGGGAGAAGGCGTGCTGATTGCCAACGATATCAGCAGTTCGAGAGCCAAGGGACTGCTTAAGAATATTGAGGTATTCGGAATCGGAAATGTTCTGGTGTTAAGTGAGGAACCAGGACGTCTGGAGAATTATTTTACGGAATATTTTGACAAGATCCTGATCGATGCACCATGTTCCGGAGAAGGAATGTTCCGAAAAGATAAAAAGATGGTAAAAGCATGGGAAGAACACGGACCGGAATTCTTCAGTAATCTGCAGAGAAATATCATCCTGCAGGCTGCAAGAATGTTAAAGCCGGGCGGTCTCATGCTGTATTCGACGTGTACATTTGATCCAAGTGAAAATGAGAGAATCATTGAACACCTGAAAAAAGAATATCCGGAATTCCATGTACTTCCGATGGAAAACTATGAGGGATTCTGCCCGGGAATACCGGAAGTGACAGAAGAAAAGGATGAAGAACTGAAAAAAACAGTCCGCATCTTCCCGCACAAGATGAAAGGGGAGGGACATTACGTTGCCCTTCTGCAAAAGGGAGAACCATTGCCGGCAAAAGAGCTGAAACCAAAGAAGAAATCAGGAAAAATCCCGGCAGATCTGGAAGAATTCATGAAACAGGTAACATGGAAACTGGATGGTTCCAGACTGGATATCCATGGAGAGCGCATTTACTATATGCCGGAAGGGCTTCCGGATGTGAGAGGAATCCGTTTCTTGAGAACCGGACTGCTGCTTGGAGAACTGAAGAAGAACCGTTTTGAACCGAGCCAGGCATTTGCCATGTGCCTGAAAAAGGATGAATATGCACAGATCATCGATCTTCCATGCGAAGATGAAAGAGTCAGACGTTATCTGAAAGGGGAGACGCTGGATGTAGATGATCTGACAGAGAGAAAGGCAAAAGGCTGGTATCTGGTCTGTGTAGACGGATTCCCGCTTGGATGGGGAAAGGTATCGAATGGTACGTTGAAGAACAAATATCTGCCGGGATGGAGGCTGTGTTAAGATGATGCGTCTGGATAAATATCTGGCAGAGATGGGTGTGGGTACCCGCCAGGAGGTAAAGAAGCAGATCCGTCAGGGGAAAGTTACCGTTAACGGGACGGTGGTAAAAGCAGCAGATACGAAGATTGATGAGACATGCGATGAAGTTACAATAGGCGGCCGTAACATTTCTTATGTGTCGTATGAATATTATATGCTGAACAAGCCGGGCGGCGTGGTATCGGCGACCGAGGACCGGAGAGATACTACGGTGATCGATCTGATCAAAGACAAGAAACGAAAGGATCTTTTCCCGGTCGGACGACTGGATAAAGATACGGAAGGATTACTTCTGATTACGAATGACGGAGATCTGGCACACCGTCTGCTGGCACCGAAAAAGCATGTGGATAAAGTCTATTATGCAAAAATAGATGGAATGGTTACAGAAGAGGATGTAAAGCGGTTCGCAGAAGGAATCGATATCGGCGCAGAGGAAGAAGAGATGACAAGACCTGCAAAACTTGACATTATGAAGAGCGCGGAAGAATCTGAGATCCGCCTTACGATCCATGAAGGAAAGTTCCATCAGGTGAAGCGGATGTTCCTTGCAGTGGGTAAAGAAGTTACTTATCTGAAGCGAGAACGCATGGGACCCCTGTGCCTGGATGAAAATCTGAAGCCCGGAGAATACCGGCTGCTGACAGAAGAGGAGATAGAGAATGTCAGAAAATAAATTTTTACCGATTTGCAAAAAGGATATGGAAGAACGGGGATGGGAACAGCTGGATTTTGTCTATATTTCCGGAGATGCTTATGTAGACCATCCGTCTTTCGGACATGCGATCATTACGAGACTTTTGGAAGCGCATGGATTTAAAGTCGGTATCATTGCGCAGCCGGACTGGAAAGATAAGAACAGCATTACGATCCTTGGAGAACCGAGACTGGGATTCCTTGTTTCTGCGGGAAATATGGATTCGATGGTGAATCATTATTCCGTGTCGAAAAAGCACCGCAGAACGGATGCTTATACGCCGGGAGGCGTGATGGGAAAGCGTCCGGATTACGCAGCGGTTGTATACAGTAACCTGATCCGTCAGGTATATAAGAAGACACCGATCATCCTCGGAGGGATCGAGGCAAGTCTCAGACGACTGGCACATTATGATTACTGGTCAGACAAATTAAAACGTTCGATCCTGCTGGATTCCGGTGCAGATCTGATATCTTATGGAATGGGAGAACATTCGATCATTGAGATCGCAGAAGCTCTGGACAGCGGTATTGCGGTCAGTGATATCACATTTATCGCTGGAACGGTTTATAAGACGAAGAGTCTGGACAGTGTCTATGACGCGGAGATTCTTCCGGGATACGAAGATATGAAGCAGGATAAGCTGGAGTATGCAAGAAGCTTTTATACACAGTACTGCAATACCGATCCATTTGCCGGGAAAAGGCTGGTAGAGCCATATAATGATCATCTGTATGTAGTACAGAATCCACCGGCACTTCCGCTTTCGGAAGGGGAAATGGACGATGTCTACGGACTGCCTTATATGCGGACCTACCATCCTTCTTATGAGAAGGACGGCGGCGTACCTGCAATCTCAGAGGTCAAGTTCAGTCTGATCAGCAACCGTGGCTGCTTTGGCGGCTGCAGCTTCTGTGCACTTACCTTCCATCAGGGAAGGATCATGCAGGTGAGAAGCCACGATTCGCTGTTAGATGAGGCGAAGATGATTACGCAGGAAAAGGACTTCAAAGGCTATATCCACGACGTAGGAGGTCCGACGGCGAACTTCCGCCAGCCATCCTGCGAAAAACAGCTTACACGTGGCGTGTGTAAGAACCGCCAGTGCCTGTTCCCGAAGCCGTGTCCGAATCTGAAAGTAGATCACAGAGACTATATTAAACTTCTGAAAGAACTGCGTGACATTCCAAAAGTGAAGAAGGTATTCATCCGTTCGGGAATCCGGTTCGATTATGTTGTTGCGGATAAAAGTGATGCATTTCTGGAGGAACTCTGCCGTTATCATGTAAGCGGACAGTTAAAGGTTGCACCGGAGCATGTATCGGATGATGTTCTTACACTGATGGGAAAACCAGAGAACAGTGTATATCAGGAATTTGTGAAAAAGTACAATAAGATGAATCAGAAGATCCACAAAGATCAGTATCTTGTGCCGTATCTGATGTCTTCGCATCCGGGATCCAGAATGAAAGATGCGGTAGAACTTGCAGAGCATATCCGGGATCTTGGATATATGCCGGAACAGGTACAGGATTTCTATCCGACACCGTCAACGATCTCGACGTGTATGTATTATACAGGCGTGGATCCAAGAACGATGCAGCCGGTCTATGTGCCGAAGAATCCGCATGAAAAGGCAATGCAGAGAGCTCTGATCCAGTACCGGGATCCGAAGAATTATGATCTGGTCATGGAGGCTCTGAAGAAGGCACACCGCATGGATCTGGTAGGATTTGATAAACACTGTCTGATACGCCCGAGAAAATTCGAAGGCAGATCACAGCAGAAAGTACCGGGACAGAAAACGCAGAATCAGAAGTCTTCCGGAAAACCGGGACGGAATGACCGTGGGAAAAACAAAAACGAGCATTCCAGAAGAAATACTGTGCAAAGTGACAGACAGAACAGCAGACAGAATACAGGAACGGATAGAAGCAGACAGAAAAAGAAATCGATCCGGAATGTGCATAAGAAGAAATAACAGCAAGAGAAATAGCATAAAGGGAAAATGATGAAAAACCGGCAGCAGGATGGATGTAGAGAGGTGTTAAAGTTGAAAATAGCGATCGTTACAGGAGCATCGTCGGGAATGGGCAGGGAATTTGCGCTTCAGATCCCGCAGCTGTATAAGAACCTGGATGAATTATGGGTAGTGGCAAGACGGACAGACCGTTTGAAAAATCTGCAGGAACAGGTAAAGATCCCGGTCAGGATCTTCGACGGGGATATGCAGAGAGACTATATTTTTGAAAAACTGCAAAGAGAACTGGATCGCCGGCAGGCAGATGTAAGGATGCTTGTAAATGCGGCAGGATATGGAAAAATCGGTAACGTCAGTGACATTGATCTGAAAGAACAGTGCGGCATGGTTGATCTGAATTGTACAGCACTCACCAGAATGACAGGAATCTGCCTGCCATATCTGTCGAAAGGCAGCCGGATTGTCAATCTGGCTTCGGCAGCTTCGTTCTGTGCACAGCCGGGATTCTGTGTATATGCGGCTTCCAAAGCATATGTACTGCGTTTTTCACAGGGACTGGCAGCAGAATTGAAGAAACGGGGAATCCTGGTAACGGCAGTGTGTCCGGGACCGGTACGTACAGAATTCTTTGACCGGGCCGGTGCGCTTGCGGCAAGTGAAAAAGAAGCACTCTGTGCCGAACCGGAAGCGGTGGTGACACAGGCACTTACAGACAGCGTGCGTGGAAGACGCGTTTCGGTATATGGAGCAGCAATGAAAGGTTCCAGAATCCTTTCCAAGATCCTTCCGGATCGCCTGCTTGTATGGGGGATGATGAAGATCAACCATGCGGATATATAAAGGCATATACGGAATGTCTATGAGCTTGGGAAAATGTTTTTTTCATGATAGAAAAAAACGATTGCAGAAAAATTATAAATAGAAAACAAAAAGGACAGACAATATGAGAACAGAAAAAGGACAGCCGGGATATGTAAAGGCAAGAAAACAGAAATATCTTCTGGGAGCGGTCGTAGAATTTGCAATTGTGATCGCAATCTTTGTAACCGGATATATTCAGACCGGATCCAGACTGAATCTGCTTACCGTTGTAGCGGTAGTCGGATGCCTTCCGGCAGCAAAGATGTTGGTGGAATTTATCACAATGGCACCATATAAGAGTATTGAAGAAGCAAAATACCAGGAGCTGGAGGAAAAAGCACCTCTGATCCTGAAGGCATATGATATGATCATTACCAGTTCACAGAAGGTTATGCCTCTGGATGCAGTGGTTGTATCCGGGCACATTGTCTGCGGATATGCAAGCAATCCGAAGACCGATGAGGCGGCACTTGCCCGTCATATCAAAGATATTTTGAAAGACAATCATTATGATAAGATGACGGTGAAGATTTTCCATGACTATACTGCATTTTTATCGCGTGCGGAGGGCATGAATAATATGGCAGCGGTAGAACAGAAAGAATCATTACGAAGAGAAAAAAAGATCCGGAAGATCATCTTAAACATTTCTATGTAGAAAACAGCGGGAGTTAGAAGAGAATATGAAAGAACTGATCATTCATGACAATGAGGCGGGACAACGCCTGGATAAACTGCTGCGCAAATATCTGAGCGAAGCACCGGGAAGCTTTATTTATAAAATGCTGCGTAAAAAGAATATTGTGCTGAATGGAAAGAAAGCAACCGGGAACGAACATCTGAAAAAAGGAGACAGCGTGAAACTGTTTCTGGCAGATGATACCATTGCCAAATTTCAGGCAGCTGGAAAGACGGTGGAAGAAAGCATAAAGAATACGGTGAAGCTGGACGTGATCTATGAAGATCAGAATGTGATATTTATCAATAAACCGTCCGGAATGCTGTCGCAGAAGGCGAAGGAAACAGATGTATCGGTAGTGGAAAATGTGACAGCATATCTTCTGGAATCCGGGCAGCTCACTAGAGAGAATCTTAAGACCTTCCGCCCGTCGATCTGCAACCGTTTGGACCGGAATACCAGCGGTCTGATCGTTGCCGGGAAGAGTCTGGCAGGCTTACAGCAGATGGGAGAATTATTCAAGAAACGTACACTGAAAAAATATTATCTGTGTATTGTAAAGGGCAGGATCACGGAGCCGGCACACATCAGGGGGTATCTTGTGAAAGACGAGAAGACGAACCGTGTCAGCCTTTCAAAGGGAGGCTTTTCCAAAGATGCAAAAGGCCTTCCTATAGAAACAGAATATGTCCCGATCGCGTGGAATGAAGAGATGACGCTTCTGAAGGTACATCTGATCACCGGACGTACCCATCAGATCCGTGCACATCTGGCGAGTACCGGACATCCGCTTCTCGGAGATTACAAATACGGCTCTAAGAAATGGAATGACCGCTATAAAAAAGAATGGAAGATCGAAGACCAGGTACTGCATGCTTATCAGCTTACAATGCCAGGGATGAAGAAAGAACTGGAGAATCTTTCCGGAAAGACATTTTATGCAAAGGTACCGGAGGTTTTCTGGAAACTGATAAAGGAGACAGCATGGGAACATGGAACTCGAGAGGCCTTAGAGGTTCTACATTAGAAGATATGGTCAACCGTACCAATGAGTGGTATCTGGAAAAGAATCTGGCACTGATGCAGAAGATTCCGACCCCGATCACACCGGTGCGGATGGATAAAGAACACAGACAGATCACGCTCGCTTATTTTGAGCAGCGCAGTACGATCGACTATATTGGAGCGGTACAGGGAATTCCGGTGTGTTTTGATGCAAAAGAATGTGTGGCGGAGACATTTCCGCTTCAGAATATTCATGAACATCAGGTAGAGTTTATGAAGAACTTTGAAAAACAGCAGGGAATCGCATTTATCCTGATCTACTATTCTTCCAGAAATATCTTATATTATATGCGTTTTGAAGAACTGTATAAGTTTTGGATGCGGGCGCAGAACGGGGGTCGAAAGAGCTTCCGTTTTGATGAGCTGGATGAGCGCTTTTTTATGAAATTTTTCCGTGGATGCTATGTTCCGTATCTGGATGCACTGAATCTTGATCTGGAACTTCGGGATGAACTTGACAAAACGGATGAAACTGCGTATAATGCAAAGTGATTTTTTAACATGGTAGCACACTAAAGTACCAAAAAGAACATTACTACTTGGAGGACATATGAAGAAGAAATTACACACTCCGGAGGGAGTACGGGATATATATAACGTAGAATGTGGTAAGAAACTTGCGTTGGAAAGCAGATTGAAAAAAGTATTTCATTTATATGGATATCATGATATCCAGACTCCGACGATCGAATATTTTGATGTGTTCCGTGAAGAGATCGGAACGACACCGGCCAATGATCTTTATAAATTCTTTGATAAAGACGGAAACACACTGGTATTAAGACCGGATATCACACCGTCGATCGCAAGAGCATCGGCAACGTTGTTTAAAGATGAGAATCTTCCGATCCGTCTGTGCTATACAGGGAATACATTCGTGAACCATTCCAGCTATCAGGGACGTTTAAGAGAGACAACGCAGATGGGTGCGGAATTTGTCGGAGATGATTCAGTAGAAGCAGATGCAGAGATGCTTGCTCTGGTGATCGAATCAATGCTGACAATCGGCCTGAAAGAATTCCAGCTCTGCGTCGGCAATGTTGATTTCTTCCAGAGCCTGATCGAAGATGCAAGTCTGGATGAAGAGGCGGAAGAAAGGGTAAGAGAACTGATCGGTAACCGCAATTACTTCGGTGTAGAAGAATTTCTGGACAGTATTCAGGCAAAGAGAAGCTCCAAAGAAGCATTTTCAGCATTGAATGAACTGATCGGAGGAATTGATATCCTGGAAAAAGCGGAAAACCTTGCGCCGAACTCCAAAGGTGTGATGGCAATCAGACGCCTGGAGAAGATATACCACATCCTGCGCTATTACGGAGTGGAAAAATTTGTCACTTTTGACCTGAGTATGACAGGAACCTATGGATACTATACAGGAATCGTGTTCCGTGGTTATACTTACGGAACCGGGGATGCAGTTGTAAAGGGTGGACGTTATGACCATCTGATCGAAAAGTTCGGTAAGAAATCACCATCTATCGGTTTTGCGATTGTAATTGATGAACTGGTGAGTGCACTGACCCGTCAGAAGATCCGCATCGTATATCCAAGAAAGAATACGATCATCATATATGCGGAAGGAAGACAGCTTGAAGCAATCCGCCTTGCGAAGGATTTCCGTAGAAAAGCCAAGAATGCAGAACTTCTGAAGAAGGATGAAAACAGTGGATTGGAAGATTATATCCGTTACGGAAATGATTATTATGCCGGAAGTCTGGTATATATCGAGGAGACCGGAGAAGTAACGATGGTCAATCTCGTTACCGGAGAGCAGAAGATCGTGAATAGTACAGATAGGAGTTAGACATTATGAGATACCTGACATTTGCCCTGGGAAAAGGACGTCTGGCAAAACAGACATTAGAATTATTTGAGAAAATCGGGATTACCTGTGAAGAGATGAAAGATAAAGATTCCAGGAAGCTGATTTTCACCAATGAAGAATTGAAACTCCGTTTCTTTCTTGCAAAAGGACCGGATGTTCCGACATATGTAGAATATGGCGCAGCGGATATCGGAGTCGTTGGAAAAGATACAATCCTGGAAGAAGGACGTAAGGTACATGAAGTACTGGATCTTGGATATGGGAAATGTAAGATGTGTGTATGCGGATACAAAGATGCCGCACCACTTCTGCAGCATCATGAACTGATCCGGGTAGCAACAAAATATCCGAATATTGCAAAAGATTATTTCTATAACACGAAGCATCAGACTGTAGAGATCATTAAGTTAAATGGTTCCATTGAACTTGCACCGATCGTCGGACTGTCCGAAGTGATCGTGGATATTGTAGAGACAGGGTCAACCCTCCGTGAAAATGGTCTGGAAGTGTTGGAGGAAGTATGTCCGTTGTCTGCTAGGATGATCGTGAATCCGGTCAGTATGCGTATGGAAAGCGCAAGGATCAAAGACCTGCTGACAAGACTGCGGGAGCAGGTATAATACTGTACAGACAGAGAGAAAATAAAATGAGAGGATGGCGGTTAAGGCTATGAGAATACAGCGTTTGACAAAAGATGCAAAAGAGAACTTACTGGAGGATCTTCTGAAGAGAAGCCCGAATAATTACGGTCAGTATGAACAGGGAGTTCAGGAAATCCTCGCTCATGTAAAAGAAGAAAAGGATCAGGCAGTATTTGCATATACGAAGAAATTTGATCATGCAGATATCACTGCAGACAATATTAAGGTTACAGAAGAGGAGATCGAAGAGGCATATAAAGAAGTAGATCCAAAACTGGTGGAGATCATCCGCAAAGCTCTTCTGAACATCCGTACGTATCATGAAAAACAGAGACAGTACAGCTGGTTCGACAGCAAACCGGACGGAACAATCCTGGGACAGAAGGTCACACCACTTCACAGAGTTGGTGTATATGTGCCGGGCGGGAAAGCGGTATATCCATCTTCTGTATTGATGAACATTGTACCTGCAAAGGTAGCCGGAGTTGACGAGATCGTGATGGTCACACCGCCCGGAAAAGATGGAAAAGTGACACCAAACACACTGGTTGCAGCACATGAAGCCGGTGCGGATGTCATCTATAAAGTCGGCGGGGCACAGGCGATTGCTGCTCTGGCATACGGGACAGAGAGTATTCCAAAAGTCGATAAGATCGTAGGACCTGGAAATATATATGTTGCTCTGGCGAAAAAAGCAGTTTATGGCTATGTAAGCATTGATGCAATTGCCGGACCAAGCGAGATTCTTGTTATTGCAGATGAGACGGCAAATCCAAGATTTGTGGCAGCAGATCTTCTTTCACAGGCAGAGCATGATGAACTTGCATCTGCAATCCTGGTCACAACATCTGAAGAACTTGCCCGGAAGGTATCGGATGAAGTAGATGGCTTCTTAAAAGAACTTTCCAGAAGTGAGATCATCCGGAAATCACTGGACAACTACGGTTATATCCTGGTCGCAGATACGATGAATGATGTGATTGATATTGCAAATGAGATTGCATCCGAACATCTGGAGATCCAGACAAAGAATCCATATGATGTGATGACAAAGATAAGAAATGCCGGTGCCATCTTTATCGGGGAATACGCAAGTGAACCACTGGGAGATTATTTTGCAGGACCGAACCATGTTCTTCCAACCAATGGTACAGCAAAATTTTTCTCACCGCTTTCTGTGGATGATTTCATTAAAAAATCAAGTATCATCGGATATTCGGAAGAAGCATTACGCGATATACATAAAGATATTGAAGCATTTGCCGAGGCAGAGCAGCTGACGGCACATGCCAATTCTATCAAGGTCCGTTTTGAGGGCGAAGAGTAGAAGACAGCAGAAAAATAAGGAGGCGAGGAGCTATGAACAGAACAGTCACCAGGACAAGAACGACAAAGGAGACGGATATTACGGTAACTCTGAACCTGGATGGAACCGGAAAGACGGAGATTGATACAGGAATCGGTTTTTTTGATCATATGTTGAATGGATTTGCAAGACACGGATTGTTCGATCTGACGGTACATGCGAAAGGGGATCTGGAAGTGGACAGTCATCATACCATCGAAGATACGGGAATCGTACTTGGACAGGCTATTCTGGAAGCAATAGGAGATAAAGCCGGAATCAAACGTTATGGCCACTTTATGCTTCCAATGGATGAGACACTCGCACTTTGTGCGGTGGATCTCTCCGGAAGACCATATCTGAATTATAATGCAGAGTTTGTGTCAGATAAGATGGGTGAGATGGATACTGAGATGGTAAGGGAATTCTTTTACGCAGTTTCTTACAGCGCAATGATGAATATCCACCTGAAGATTCTGGATGGTATCAACGATCATCACAAGGCGGAGGCGCTGTTTAAAGCGTTCGGAAAAGCACTTGATATGGCGACAATGGAAGAGCCAAGGATAAAAGAGGCATGGACCACAAAGGGAAGCCTCTAAAAGGAGACGGACAGACATGAGTTATAAAAGATTAATACCTTGCATTTTCATAAAAGACGGGAAAGCGGTCAGATGGATTGATGATCCGACTGTTGTATCCAAAGACGTAATTGAACTTGCAAAATATTACAGTGATCACGGTGCAGATGAACTGATCGTGCTGGATCTCTCAGATTCGGATGAAGAACATGATGAAACGATCACATTGATGAAACGGATCAATCGTGTGATCAGGATCCCGATGATCGCAGGCGGCAATATCAGACGCCAGGAAGATATTAAGAAGATTCTGTATACAGGTGCAAAACGGGCAATGCTGAATTTCTCTAAGCCGGATAGTGTCAAACTGATTGAGGATGCGGCAAAAAGATTCGGAAAAGAGAAGCTTGCGGTATCATTAAATGATTTTGATGCATTGTTCAAACATCAGCATCTGATCCAGGATTACAGCAGTGAAATTGTCTTTATGCACAGACTGGATCTGAATTCCATTATGAATGTAACAGATGTACCGTGTGTGATCATTACGGATACGGAAGAAGAGTCAGAGTTATTTAAAATTTTGAAATGCCCGGGTGTCCGGGGGCTTTCGGGAAGATATGTAAGCCGTACAGATATTGATTGCGTGGCATTCAAAGATAAGTGTACGGAAGAAGGAATTAAGATGACATCTTTTGAGAGTATGATGGAGTTCTCACAGTTTAAGACCAATGATCAGGGCCTGATCCCTGTCATCGTCCAGCATTATAAGACACAGGAGATCCTGATGCTGGCATATATGAATGAGGAATCTTTCTATGAGACGATCAAGACAGGAAAGATGACGTATTTTAGCAGAAGCCGGCAGAAACTCTGGGTAAAGGGGGAGACGAGCGGTCATTTCCAGTATGTAAAATCCCTGACGATTGACTGTGATCTGGATACATTGCTTGCAAAAGTAGATCAGATCGGAGCAGCATGCCATACCGGTAATCCGACCTGCTTCTTCCAACCGCTTGTAGGAATTGACTATGATGAGACGAATCCGCTTCGGATCTTTGAATCAGTATATGACACGATCGCAGACCGTAAAGAGAATCCAAAGGAGGGGTCTTACACGAATTATCTGTTTGATAAGGGAATTGATAAGATTCTGAAAAAAATTGGAGAAGAAGCAACGGAAGTTGTGATCGCAGCAAAGAATCCGAATCCGGAAGAAGTCAAATATGAGATCGCGGATTTCCTGTATCATGCAATGGTTCTGATGGTAGAAAAAGGTCTAACATGGGAAGACATCGTAAAAGAACTGGCAGATCGTTAAGCAGAAACTCTTAGAAAACATGAAAAAGAGCCTGTATGCAGTAAGTTTTGCACATGAGTGAAACAGATATCTCATATATTGTTTCAGAGGTGAGCGCATGTGAATGAAGCGGAAAAGCGAAGAAGAGAACTTCTGGAACAGACACGTTACAGCTATCAGGAATCCGGAATACCGGCAATACATCCCAGATACAGGGCATCTTATAGTGAACTGTATGGTGAGGAAGAGGCAGAACAGGGAAGCCTGGGAATCCGTACATTTATTTGTATGATTCTGTTTGCGGTGTTTGTATTTATGCAGAATGAAGGGAAAGATATTCTACATATAAGCAGCACAAAAGTGGTGCAGGAGGTCAGTAAAAACGCTGACATTACCGATGTGTGGAAAAAAATACCATAGAGGAGTAGATTTGAGACCGTTGGTTAAGAATTGAAACTGACGGTTTTTTTGTGTATACTAGCTATATTAAAAGGAAAGCAGAGAGACTGGCGTCAGCCAGTCCCGACAGATGAGGAGGAAGCAGATATGTTAAAATTATGGATTGTTGGTGCATCCGGACAGATCGGATCGGCCATCAATGAAGTGTTGGATCCATTGGAAATGGAAGTGTTTAACACAGATAAGGAAGAATTAGACATTACGGACACCGATGAGGTGCTGAATTTCGGAGTGATCAACCGTCCGGATGTGATCATCAACTGTGCAGCAGTCACAGATACAGATCTCTGTGAAAAAGAACCGGAGCTTGCATACCGTGTGAATGCGCTGGGAGCAAGAAATTTAAGTATTGTGGCAAGAAAGACAGGGGCCAAGATGGTACAGATATCCACGGATGATGTATTTGACGGAATCCGGCATACCCCATATACGGAGTTCGATGACACAAATCCGAAGACCGTTTACGGACGTTCCAAGAGAGCAGGGGAGAATTATGTAAAGGAATTTACACACAAGCATTTCATCCTGCGCAGTAACTGGGTGTATGGAAATGGCAATAATTTTGTAAACCGCGTACTTCATGCAGCAGATACAAAGGATGAACTTCTGATTGCATCAGATCAGTTTGGTTCTCCGACCAGTGCAAAAGACCTGGCACGTATTATTCTTTATCTGATCAAAACGAATGAATACGGAACGTACCATGCAACCTGTCAGGGTGTATGTAATCGTTATGAATTTGCGCAGGAAGTTTTGAAACTTGCAGGAAAGAGGATCACTCTGCGCCCGGTAGTGACCAGCGAATCGGATCTTTCTTCTACAAGACCAGCATATGCGGTTCTGGATAATTTTATCCTTCGTATCATCAATGTATACGAGATGCCGGACTGGAGAGCTTCACTGAAAGAATATATGGATGAGAGAATGGAGGACTAATATGGGAGAGACACAGAAGAAGGAAAAGAAGAAAATAGGACTTACAACGAAGATTTTTATTGCATTGCTTGCAGGAGCGATATTTGGAATTATTTTATGTTATGCGGTTCCAAGTGGACATATCAAAGACGACATTATCGTAGAAGGTGTACTGTACGTGGTCGGACAAGGCTTTATCAAACTGATGAAGATGTTGGTTGTACCACTGGTATTCTGTTCGCTTGTGTGCGGAAGTATGTCGATCGGGGATACGAAGAAGCTTGGTACAGTCGGTGCAAGAACACTGATCTTTTATCTGGCAACAACAGCACTTGCGGTTACCGTAGCATTGTCTGTCGGAAACCTGATCAATCCGGGTGTGGGACTGGACATGAGCACGATCAAGACTAATGCAGCATCTGTAGAAACTATGAAGGCTACTTCATTGACAGACACGTTGTTAAATATTATCCCGGATAACCCGATTAATTCTCTTGCAAGCGGAGAGATGCTGCAGATCATCGTATTTGCATTGATCATCGGTGTGATCCTTGCAAAATTAGGAGAACGTGCAGAGACAGTTGCGAACTTCTTCAGCCAGTTTAATGATATCATGATGGAAATGACGATGATGATCATGGCACTTGCCCCAATTGGTGTCTTCTGCCTGATCAGCCGCACATTTGCAAACATCGGATTCAGTGCATTTGTACCGCTGGCAAAATATATGATCGGTGTATTGATCGCACTGGCAATCCAGTGTTTCGGTGTATACCAGATCTTACTGAAGATATTTACCGGACTGAATCCTCTGAAATTTATCAAGAAGTTCTTCCCGGTTATGGCCTTCGCATTCTCAACAGCAACATCAAATGCAACGATTCCGCTGTCAATCGATACCCTGTCCAAGAAGGTGGGTGTATCTAAGAAGATATCATCTTTCACCATTCCTCTTGGAGCGACCATCAATATGGATGGTACTTCGATCATGCAGGGGGTAGCCGTTGTATTTGCCGCACAGGCATTCGGAATCCACTTAAGTATGACAGATTATATTACTGTGATCGGAACTGCAACACTTGCATCCATCGGTACGGCCGGTGTGCCAAGTGTAGGTCTGGTAACACTGACAATGGTATTCAATTCTGTCGGACTTCCGGTTGAGGCAATTGGTCTGATCATGGGTATCGACCGTATCCTGGATATGACAAGAACTGCCGTTAATATCACAGGTGATGCTGTATGTACAACAATCGTTGCACACCAGAACAAGGCACTGGATAAGAATGTGTTCTATGCGGAAGAGAATTAGGAACGAAGATATTAATTTTTAAAAGATGTTCTAATAAATAAAAAACGTATCTCTGAGATGCTTCCTTTTCAGACAGTGGGGAAACATTGCAGAGATACGTTTTTTATATTTACTGATATGGATGTTTACAATGAATGTAAATAAAAACATATAAGCTAAGTGATTATAGGTTGTTTTTGATGTTCTGTCAAGGAAAATGTCTTTACACATATAAAACGAATTAATAATTAAATGTTCACAAACGATAAATCTATGCTACAATAAAAATTACGGCTTTATGCTTTGATTGAAGATATTACTATAAAAGGAGAGAGTTGTTTTGAAGAAAAATAAATATGAGATTGATATGTGCAATGGAACCATCATGAACAAATTGATTTCATTTTCCATACCACTGATGCTGTCAGGAATCTTACAGCTGATGTTCAATGCGGTGGATATCGTGGTAGTGGGACGTTTCAGCGGAAGTCAGGCGCTCGCAGCGGTGGGTTCGACAACGGCACTGATCAATGTGTTTACCAATCTTTTCATCGGAATCTCATTGGGAGCAAATGTACTTGCAGCGAGATATTATGCGACCGGAAAAACAAAAGAAATGTCGGAGACGGTACATACGGCTATTGCACTTGCTCTGGTAAGCGGAGTGGCGATGGCGGTGATTGGAGTGGTCTTTGCCAGAGGCGCACTGGAAATTATGGGGACACCGGATGATGTAATTGCCAAATCCACACTTTATATGCGGATTTATTTCTGCGGTATGCCATTTTTTATGATGTATAACTATGGAGCAGCCATATTAAGGGCAGTGGGGGATACCAAACGTCCGTTGATCTTCCTGATCGTATCCGGAGTGATTAATGCAATATTGAATCTGTTCCTGGTCATCGGTTTTCATCTGGATGTAGCAGGCGTTGGGATTGCGACCGTTATATCCCAGCTGGTATCCTGTATCCTGGTACTCCGGTGCCTGCATCACACAGAGAGCAGCTATCAGCTTCACCTTGCAAAGCTTCGGATCAGATCCGTGTATCTGAAGCAGATTTTTGAAGTCGGGGTTCCGGCGGGAATCCAGAGCACGGTAATCAATATTTCAAATGCGATGCTGCAGTCATCGGTCAATTCTTTTGGATCGATCGCAATGGCAGGATATACGGCATCGAATAATATTTTCGGATTCTTATATGTGTCGGTGAACTCCTTCACACAGGCCTGTATGAGCTTCACAAGCCAGAACTACGGAGTGAAGAAATTAAAACGTATGGACAGGGTTCTGATTGACTGTATGATCCTTTCAGTTGTGGTAACTTTGATCCTCGGAAGCAGTGTGTACATATTCGGACCGGAACTTCTGCATATTTACAGTAATCAGGCAGATGTTATCAAATACGGTATGGAGATCTTTTCTTATACAACCGTTACCTATTTCCTGTGCGGTCTGATGGATCTGTTCCCGGGAGCACTGAGAGGAATGGGATATTCCACGGTACCGATGATTCTTTCTATCATCGGTACGGTCGGAGTCCGGATTATCTGGATCTATGGACTGTTCCCTTCACACAGATCACTGACTTTCTTGTTTCTGTCTTATCCGGTATCCTGGATTGCAACGATCATCATGCAGGTGATCTGCTTCTGGTTTGTAAGGAAGAAGATCCACAGGACGATGGTGATTGCGGCAGAGTGATCTTTTTTCGAACATATCATACATATCATATATCATATAATGATAAAAAACTCCCGGAGTCTTTGGTGGCTCGGGGAGTTTTTTGCATCGCGATGTGTTCGCTGTATCGCCATATGACCGAAAGAGGCTGACAAATTTGGCCGCTTACTATAAAATTAAAAAATAAAGATAAAAATCTGTAACAAAATATAAGTTCATGCGTCTAATAGTGAGAATTAGCGGTATTTAGAGGCGTTCAACCATAAGTGGAGTGCTTTTCTGGGAGAAATATGGCATAATAAAGCCGACAGGAGGTGACGCATATGGTTGAACCATTAGAACTTGGAAGGTTTATATCGACATGCAGGAAGGAAAAAAATCTGACGCAGAAGCAGCTGGGAGAAGAACTGGGCGTGACAGACAGAGCTGTGTCAAAATGGGAGAATGGGGTTTCACTTAGATAAAGATACCACACCATTCCCACGCTGACTTTTGCTCAACCGATACAGCCGGAGGGCTGGATAACAAGAAAAGGCGGTATGCGCCCCGTGGAGGGGTAGCGTACCGCCTTTCCTTGTGGGGGTTTCCAAAGGGGGCAACGCCCCCATTTGGCACACGACTTTGCGAAGCAAAGTGTAGTGTGTTATACGCTCTGTCGGCGTTGCCGTGAAAATGCCGTTGCCGCCGGGGAGGGCAAGGGCATTTGAAGCGGCAGGAAAACAGGGCTGTGCTTGTGTGGCGTGGAGCCGTAAGCGCAGGTCTGGTTTCAACAGCAGACAGGGCGTATATGAAAGCCCCCGTTCATCGTCCTACGCTCCGACTTGTGGACAAAGTGTCCCGAAGTTGTGGCTACACTCCCGGAAAAGTAACAGGACAGCGGGTAACCGTCAAGGCTGAAATGAACGGGTTTACACCCGGCCTTGACCGCCGCCCGCCGTCCCACTGAATGGGTGGACAAGGCGGTCAATCCCTCAAAGTGCTTGTCCGCGCTCTTTCTGATTTTGAGGTATTCAGTTTTTCAAAATTGAATAATCAAAATAAATTTTTTCGATTGAAAAAATTTTATTTGTTATCATCTTCAATGCCATATTTTTTCTTTTGCCGAATCACATAATTACTGATTTTTTCATCATATAGTGGATACTGGTAATCCAACTGGCATGCCACTTCTGACGAAACCTCCCGGAACAATGCCATACATTGTTCAAAGGATTCCCACATATGGGGATAGGAATCCATATTATAAGTGGACATAAGTCGTTCCCACAATTCCTCTGGGGCATATTGCTTCATAAATTTATAGTTTTTTCCCAAACTGAAATGAAATCCCTGTTTGATACCAATCAGCCAGGAAATCATGCGAAGCAATTCTTTTCGTACTATATCATTCATATGGTCAATAGCAAAAAGAATTTCTTTGCGGCATAAGCCCTTTACTACATATGTTGTAGTATTCCAAAATTCATTACAGCAATCGTCAAACATTCTTTGAGTAGGCTTCTGCAAGTGGTAGTCTATATCCGTTGGTATTGGCGGCTTTACGATACGGTTGTCTTTATCCAACAGTAACTTTACCAGTTTATCCCATGTAAAATACTCGTCTATCAGTTCCAGCGGCAGCAAAGTTAAATCTATCTTAACATCATCAGTAAACAGCATTAAATATGAAAATCCCTTTTCTACAGCTGGAAATAATTCCATATCTTCCGGCTTTTGCAGAATCAACCTTTCACCAAATATATCTAGCCATTTATCATCACTTGTGAAGCTGTCCATATCCGTAACAAAAAAAGTAATATCAAAATCCTGAAAATCATCAGGCGGAATATTTGTATTTGTTCTAGATCCTTCCAAAGTAACCATGCGAATGCGTTTGTCTGTTTTTGCAAAATTCAAAACAATATCATAAACTTCCTTTTCTGATCTCATTTTTATCTCCTCCAATTATTGAAATAGGTGTGAAACCATTTTAGGGCTTTCCCGCCTTGATTACCCTTTAGCAAAGACGGGCGGGACTGTCAACGGCGGCGCATGAAATGCGCCGTTCATCTTGACCGTTGACTGGCTCGGCTGGCTTTGCTATTTTCTCGATGAAAAACAATTTATTCGTACTTATTTCCATCATTGTCATAGTAAACCACATGAATGGAATACTCTTTTTCTGGGTTTTTAATTGAGATAATATCCATATCATCTGTGCTGTATCTCAATGTATCTTGCACTTGTCCATTTATTGTATAAGTGATTTCGGCATACTCTGTTTTAGCACCATTAAACCAAATTAAATCATACCATTCTCCGTTTATTGCAACGCCACCAACAATAATCTCATCACTATTTCGGTTTGTTGATGTACTAAATTTGTAATCTCCATTTCCTGTTGGTTCAAAGATGGCAAGTGTAGATTTATTATCTGCACTATATGCTCCACTCACGATATAACCGCCAAGTTCCAGTTCTTTTGCAATAGTCCATTCATTCCCCTTTGAAATTGCGGTGTTCAGTATGCTTTCTCTGCTGGTAATGGTATCTCCTTTGGGAGTTAAACTAAAGAAATATAAAAAAGCGGCAGCAACGCAAATAACAGTCGCTGAAATTATCAGTAACCATTTTTTCATAACCAATACCTCCATATAATCTGATTTATTATTCTCTTACTTCCGTCCTCGCTGCGGCTTTGGATTTTTCAGCAAGTCCGACTTCTGTGCAATCTTTTTCAGCCACTTCTTTTCTTCCTCGGACAGCTTCTTATAATTCAGTTTGAGCCGCTTGCAGATAAACATCATAGCCGCCTGCTCCGGGTCGCTGTCCTCTTTAGCGGTTTCCTCGGCTGCCTGCAAAAAATCTTCCAGTGGGCTATCCTCCGGGACGCTGAAAAAATCGTCCTTGTGGGCTTCCCGCAGGTCGAGGGCTATCTTGTTTATGTCCTGCTGTATCACATAGCGGCAAAAGCTGTCGTCGTCAATATGGGCGGCGATAAGCTGCCTTAACTGCGGGTCAGTCAAGCCGGGATTGTGTTGTTTCATAATCGTTGCACTCACGGCGTCCACAATGGCGTTTGCACTCTGTACCTGTTTTCCCGCCACGCCGTTCACATAGATTTCAAGGTCGGCCATGAGCCGGGGAAAATCCGGGTGGGTCGCCAGTTCACACAAAAGGGAATTGTCCACCCGCCCGCTTTTCAATAGTTCAATCATATCGTCGCTCAAACGCAGGTCTGCAAGATCGGCGTTTGGGTGATTTTTTGTTTGGGAACGGCCCAGCAGATAATCAACAGTCACTTCGTAAAACTTTGCTAACTCAATAAGGGCATAGTGGCTGATGTCTTTGAGATTGTCCCCCTCATAACTGCCTAAAGCAGATTTGGAGAGGTGCGTCTGTTCCGCAAGCTGTTCCAGCGTCAAGCCACGCTCCACACGCAGGTCTTTTAGTCGTTCTTGAATAGTTAGGGCCATACTCTCCCCCCTCTGTCCTCTGTTCTAAAATATCATCCAATCTTACCACGACTTTTTGATTTCTCTTAATAAAGCAACCGTAATATCTTTGGCAATACTTGATGCTTTTGCACAGTTTTTGTCAAAATTATCAACTCCGCTGTGTTTTTCAGTATCGGTCACACACCGAATGGCGATAAACGGTATGTCATTTGCATAGCAGACATGAGCGATACTGGCAGTTTCCATGTCAACCGTCAAGGGAGCAAATTCATCGTTTATTTTTTGCCGGCTCTCATCGGTTATAAACGATTCTCCCGTTACCATACGGCCCCAAACTACCTTTCCAGAAGTTGAAAGCTTGTCAACAGCAGACTTTGACATATCTATCAGCTTTGGGTCTGCCACAAAAAACACAGAATTCATCCACGGATGAAATTCCGTTAAAATGTCTGGCGCTACATCGTGGTAACAAACTTCTGTGGAGATAACTGTATCGAATATTTCAAGTTCTGGCTCCATACCGCCCGCTGTCCCTGAATTGATAATTATATCCACGCAAAATACATCTATCAAAAGCTGAGCGGCTATGGCGGCATTTACTTTGCACACGCCGGAAAACAGGGCGACAACTTCTACACTATCAATCTGTCCAGCATGGAATTTCAGCATAGCTTTTTCCGTTATCTTACAGTTGCTTATCAAGGGCAAAAATGGGGCGAGTTCTTCGTCACCCGCACATAAAATTCCGATTTTCATAGATTATTGTCCTCCTATGGCTTGAAAGCCAATTTTTATGTTTATTTTACCACAATTCCGAGAGCGTGGAAATAGGCAGTTTTCCGGGCGGATCTCCGACTTTATGGATATACGGGACGGACGGTCATTTAGGTGTAGACTTATTTTAGTTCATCGATGAACGGCACCTTGAAAACAGAATGACCGTCCGAAAAGGAATACCCCGGCTGGGGAAGCACTGCAAGGAGCCAGCTTCTGGACACTTTGTCCAGAGGTCACTTCGGGACAAGTTGTCCCGAAGTTGCGGGGAGCGTGCCAACGCCGGAACACGCCGCAGGAATGGGGCAGGAAACCTTTTCGGAGGAACGGCAACGGAAAGCAAAATGGAGGGAACGCATGAGAGATAACCCCTATAAAGACTTGCCGCCACTGGAACGCAGGCCGGACGGTTCTCTTTACCGCATGACACCGGCGCAGAGGAAACAGGCGGCCAGCCTGATACGCCGGGAGTGCTGTTGTTGTGAGGACGGCAACTGCATTGCCCTTGATGATGGGGACACCTGCACCTGCCCGCAGACGGTTTCTTTCTCGGTCTGCTGTAAGTGGTTCCGCTGGGCGGTCTTGCCGCTGGACGGGACGCTGGAAGCGGGGATTTTCCGGGATAAGGACTTGAAACGCTGTGAGGTCTGCGGCGGCGTGTTCGTCCCAAAATCCAACCGGGCAAAATACTGCCCCGGCTGTGCCGCCAGAGTTCACAGGCGGCAGAAAACAGAAAGTGAACGGAAAAGGAGGTCTGCTGTGGACAGTTAGGAGCGGAAAAAGCCTTGATTTATCAGGCTCCGCAAGCCCCAAACCGGGGCAGGTGGTATAAAGTATCGCCCGCCCCGGAAAACGGGCTTCTAACCGTCCACAAAACGCACTATGACAAATACCATCTATATCCATCAGCCGGAAAAGGCGTTCAGCTTCACCCGGCTCCCGAATTTCCTCTTTGAAGCCCCCACATTCAGGCCCCTGTCCAACGAGGCAAAGGTTCTGTACGCCTTTATCCTGCGCCGGACAGAGTTGTCCCGCAAGAATGGGTGGGCGGATGACTGCGGACGGATTTTCCTGTATTACCCTATCTGCGAAGTGGTTGACCTGCTCCACTGTGGGCGGCAGAAAGCGGTGAACACCCTGCGGGAACTGCAATACGCCGGACTGGTGGAGATCCAGAAGCAGGGCTGTGGAAAACCCAACCGCATTTTCCCAAAATCCTATGAAGCGGTTCCAAACACCGACTTCAAGAAATCCCGTTCTGGTACGCCGGAGGACTGAAAACCGTACCCTTGAAGTACGGAAATCAATCTTGAGAAGTACGAAAACCGGACGGTATATAGAAATACAAAGATTAAAATGATTTATTTATATCCATTCCATTCCTATCGTATCAGAGATAATTCCGGCGGGATTTTCCCTGTGGAAAACCCCGGATAGGAAAGGAATGGGGAAAGGAGCAGAATGGCACAACACGCAATTTTGCGGTTTGAGAAGCACAAGGGCAACCCGGCAAGGCCGCTGGAAGCCCATCACGAAAGACAGAAAGAACAATACGCCAGCAACCCCGACATTGACACAAGCCGGAGTAAATACAACTTCCATATCGTCAAGCCGGAGGGACGCTATTACCACTTCATTCAGAGCCGTATCGAGCAGGCCGGATGCCGGACAAGGAAAGACAGCACACGGTTTGTCGATACACTGGTAACTGCCAGCCCGGAGTTTTTCAAGGGGAAATCCCCAAAGGAGATACAGGCGTTTTTCCAGAGGGCGGCGGCTTTCCTCATTGGCCGGGTAGGACGGGAAAATATCGTGTCGGCGGTGGTACACATGGACGAGAAAACGCCCCACCTGCATTTGACCTTTGTTCCGCTGACAAAGGACAACCGCCTGTGTGCAAAGGAGATTATCGGCAACCGGGCAAACCTGACGAAGTGGCAGGACGATTTTCACGCCTATATGGTGGAGAAATATCCTGACTTGGAGCGTGGGGAAAGCGCCAGCAAGACAGGCCGGAAGCATATCCCCACCCGGCTTTTCAAACAGGCGGTTTCCCTCTCCAAACAGGCCAGAGCCATTGAAGCCGCCCTTGACGGCATTAACCCGCTGAACGCCGGAAAGAAAAAAGAGGAAGCCCTCTCCATGCTGAAAAAGTGGTTCCCGCAGATGGAGAACTTCTCCGGGCAGTTGAAAAAGTACAAGGTCACAATCAATGACCTGTTGGCGGAGAATGAGAAGTTGGAAGCAAGGGCAAAGGCCAGCGAAAAAGGAAAGATGAAAGATACGATGGAACGGGCAAAGCTGAAAAGCGAACTGGACAATTTACAGCGGCTGGTTGACCGTATCCCGCCGGATATACTGGCGGAACTGAAACGTCAGCAGCGGCACACGGTAAAGGAAAGGTGATAGATATAAGCAGAAATTTTCGCCGCCTTTGTGCGGCATTGTACCTTGAAAACTGAATATGGAGGACACTGGATGGCAAAAAGCGAAAGCGATATTTTTACACCCCGGACAGGGCAGGTCATACAAGCAGAGAACGGCACGCAGTATTTTGTATGTGGGAACAACCGTATAAAAATCTCCGAACACTTCGCCGCAGGCGGGAAGCCCCTCGGTGATCTGATTGTAGATGTGGTGCGGCATACCGCAGAAAAAGCCGCTTCAACCTGATAGCCCATCATTGATAACACGCCCACGCTTATGATATAATTGCCATAGAGCAAAAGTATTGTAAGCGTGGGTTGTTTCTTTAGAAGGAGGATTTTTACGGTGAAACAACCTTACAATACTACGATTTACAACACGGCGCTTTATATGAGATTGAGCCGGGACGATGAAAACTATGGTGACAGCGTAAGCATTGAAACACAGCGGACAATCCTGCAACAGTACGCAAAGGAACAGGGGCTTCATGTAGTCGGTGAATATGTGGACGATGGCTGGTCGGGGACGAACTTTGAACGCCCGGATTTTCAGCGCATGATGGACGATGTGGAAGCCGGAAAAGTAAACTGCATTGTCACGAAAGACCTTTCCCGTTTCGGGCGGGAACATGTGATGATGGACTACTATCTGGAATTTCTGTTCCCGGAAAAACGGGTGCGCTACATCGCCGTTGCGGAGAATGAGGACACAGAGAAAGGGCTTTCCGATTTTGTCCCGTTCAAAAACCTGTTCAATGAATGGTTTGCGAAAGATACAAGCCGCAAGGTAAAGGCCGCTTTCAAAGCAAAGTTTGCCACAGGACAGCGTATCGGCGCCTATGCTCCCATCGGGTACAGGAAACACCCGGAAATCAAAAACAAGCTGATAATCGACGAGGAAACCCGCTGGATAGTGGAGAAGATTTTTGACCTTGCCTTTCATGGCAGAGGGGCGGCCAGTATCACAAGAATACTGATTGAGGAAAAGGTTCCTACGCCGGGATTTATCAACTTCCAGCGTGACGGGACTTTCGCAAACATCTATGCGGGTGCGCCGGAGGAAAAAAGCTACGCATGGACGATAGCGCAGGTCAAGAGCATTATGAAAGACGAAACCTATATCGGTCATACCATCCACTACCGGGAAACAAACATTTCTTTTAAGAACAAGCGGAGGATACGCAAGCCCCAAAGTGAATGGGTGCGGGTGGAGGACACGCAGGAGCCGATTATCAGCGAACAGGTTTTCCGGCAGGTACAGGAGCAGATAGCAAACCGCCGCAGGAAGTGCAAGGATGGTACGACGCAGATTTTTTCCGGATTGGTAAAATGTGCGGATTGCGGCTGGTCGCTGTCCTATGGGGAGAACAGGCAGAACAGCAAGCCTTACGGCCATTATCATTGTAGCAAGTACGGACAGGGCACACGCCAATGCTCCATGCATTATATCCGCTATGATGTGCTTTACGCCTATGTCCTCTCCCGTCTGCAATACTGGTCGAGGCTGGTACAGCATGATGAAGAACGGCTTTTGAAGCGGCTGTTAAATGCCAATGACAAGGGACAGGCCGCCGCAAGAAAGAAGCAAGCCGCAGAGTTGAACAAAGCGGAGAAGCGGAAAGCCGAAGTCGATACCCTGTTTGCCCGGATGTATGAGGACTGGGCGGCGGGGCGTATCACAGAATACAACTTCTCTATGCTGTCCGGGAAGTACCAGAGCGAACAGGCTGAACTGGACACAAAGATTGAACAGCTTCAATCCGCTATCGCCACTGAAAGCCAGAACGCCGCAGACGCAGAAAAATGGATTGCCTTGATGAAAGAGTGCGTCAATCCAACAGAACTGACCGCCGAACTTTTGAATACGCTGATTGAAAAAATCGTTGTCCATGAAGCGGTCAAAGGTGAGGACGGAAGCCGGGAACAGGAGGTAGAAATCTTCTACCGCTTTATCGGCAAAATTGATTAAATGACACCAATATCTTTAACTATGTGATACCGGAAAATCATTCCCGGACATCAGTCTGATCGAGCCACTGTGTCAGATACTGGATATCAGTGTCAGTGAATTCATGCTTGGAAAAAGGATTGAACCGGAACACTATCAGGAAGAGACAGAAAAAGCCTGGATTGCATCGCTGGATGAGCCGTTATTGTATAAAATTCAGATGATCATATATATATTAGGAATTGCAGCGGTTGCGGTATTGCAGGTTCCTCTTTTTTCACACGGACCTATGTGTGTGAATATTATATGCTGGGCTGTATGGGGTGCACTGTTCTTTGCTGCATATTATCTGGATAAGAAAATCCCGGAAAGGAAGCTGAGATATTCGAATCCCTGGATCGAAGGGGTGTTTTCAGTGATTTATTTCCTGTGTTATATGTTATGGTTCTTTTTGCGCAAAGATGAATGGGGAACATTGCCGATGTCGGAACAGATGTCGCTTTGGGCGACAATTGTTGTTGGATTGATTGTGGGGGTTTGTGTGAGAGTTTTTTTGGCAAGAAAAAAGAGGAGAAGTGCTGTTTAATGCGTTTAAAACAATAGAAATTGTATCGCAACAGCGATATAATAAATAAAAAGATCATATGCCTGACATGGGAAATATAAGAATCAAGGATGAAAATATGAATAAAACAACAATCATAACCAACGTACAAACCCGTCTTTTTGAGTTGCAAGACTTAAAATACCGCGACTTCCATGCAAAACTAATGCCGACAGTCAACAAAGAAAAGATCATCGGTGTTCGGACGCCGGCACTTCGTGTATTTGCGAAGAAGTATGGAAAAACGGATGAAGCAAAAGAATATCTGCAGATACTGCCACATCAGTACTACGAAGAAAATAATTTGCACGGACTTTTGATCGAACAGATTAAAGACTATGACATATGTCTGGAAGAACTGGAACGTTTTCTTCCGTATATTGATAACTGGGCGACCTGCGATATGCTTGCGGTCAAGGTAGTGAAGAAACATCTGGATACATTTATAGATGAAGTATACCGATGGATGGAATCCGACCATGCATATACCATCCGGTTCGGTATCAGTATGCTGATGCGCTATTATCTGGAAGATGCATTTCAGATGGAGTACCCGGAGAAAGTGGCACAGATCCGTTCGGAAGAATATTATGTAAATATGATGTGTGCATGGTATTTTGCGACGGCGCTTGCAAAGCAGTATGATAAGATTCTCCCGTTTATCGAAAAGCAAAAATTAGATGTCTGGACGCATAATAAGACGATCCAGAAAGCTATCGAAAGTTACCGGATCACGCCAGAGCAGAAAGAATATCTAAGAGGGTTAAAGATTAAAAAATGAAATCCATATCCATTTATACGATCACAAGAAATCAGAATATCGAACAGCTGCAAAAACTGGAACGTCAGTTATCCGGAAGAGACTATTTTCTGAAAATGCGGGAATGGGAACTGGAAAGTATGAAAGCACTGACAGCCGAATTGGAAACCTGTATGGAGGATGTATATGCACTTCGTTTCTTTTATTCGTTTCAGATTCCGAGACTGGGAAAAGAATTTGATCTTCTTCAGATCAAAGAAGACCAGATTGTAAATATTGAGTTAAAAAGTGGTGTGGTATCAGATGAGGCTATCTGCAGACAGCTTCTGCAGAATCGATATTATCTGTCGGTGCTTGGAAGAACGATTCATTCGTATACTTATATCAGCAGCCAGAACCGTCTGGTAAGACTGACGAATCATGATCATATCGCAGAGGCAGACTGGGACGAATTATGCAGAGCTTTGAAAAGAGAAAGTCCGGATTATGACGGGAATATCGAAGAACTGTTCCGCGCAGAACTCTATCTGATCTCACCGCTCAGAGAGCCGGAACGCTTTTTACAGAAAGAATATTTTCTGACGGCACAGCAAAGAGATATCGAACGACAGATCCTGAAAGGAATCCGAGCAAAATATTCCGACTATTACTGGTTCAGCGGACTTCCGGGGACGGGAAAGACATTGCTTCTGTATGATCTTGCGATGAAGTTGTCGGTACGTCAGAGAGTCTGCATGATTCATTGCGGAGAATCAGGAGAGGACTGGAGAATTTTACATAAACGTCTGCGCCGGATTGATTTTCTGTCGGATCGTCAGTTATCACTTCAGGCAGCAAAGCAGACGATGACAGAAAATGTGTGTGCGGAAGAAGCGTTTGACACATTCTTAAAGCCATACAGTGCTATTCTGGTGGATGAGGCACATCTGCTTTCTGTGGAGCAATTAAAGATATTAGAAGAATGTAAAAAGCAGATTCCGATAATCTTCTCCAGTGATACGGAAGACATGATCTCGCCTAAAGAACTGGATCGTGAAATATCGCAAAGACTTGCGAGCCTGCCGGATGTGCAGAGCTTTCATATGACGAACCGTATCCGTACAAATGCAGAACTTTCTTCCTTTATTCAGAACATGCTGGATCTGTCGCGGAGAAAAGGGCAGAAGGGCTATCCTAATATTGAAGTGGTGTATGCGAATGATGATACAGAAGCAGTATGTTTGATGCAAGGCTATGCGAGACGGGGATATCGCTATCAGAATTCGGCAATGCGGGATGTGAACCGCCTGGTAGCCGTACTGGATGAACAGTATTATTATGATAAGGACGGTTATCTCCGTGCGGGAAAGATTAGTGAAGCTTCTTATGAAATAACCCGTATAACAACGAGTGAAGGCAGAAAATCAAATGTGAGACTTCTTTTTCATCAGCTGAATCAGGCAAAAGAAAAACTGGCGATTGTGATCAAAGACAATCCGTCAGTGTATGATACGATTTTGGATATATTATAGATGCGTAAAAACAGATAAAGAACTGTTTTTACGCATTTTTCTGTATCAGTCATTTCCAGATATTTTCAGAAAGAAAATTTGCCCGGTTCCGAAATGCGTGGTACAATATTCCTTAGGTAAAATATTGAATCAGAGAGGTTTTTACAATGGAAGAAAAGAATTACAGTAAAGTACCGGTATTCGAAAATGGACTTGCACAGCCTGTTTTCAAATTCACAGACGGAAAGACAGGAGAAAAATACGATCCTGCGACATCAAGTATCGTAAGATACTGTGTATATGTGGAATCTGACTATGACATGGATGGAGACGGAAAGAGAGATCTCGTTAAAGCATTCATTCAGGTTCCAAGAAGTGCCGTAGAAGGCAATTATAAGGCGGCAACGTTATATGAGGCACGTCCGTATTGTGCCGGTGTACAGGCAGACGGATACGATCATATGAAAGAAGTGGAAAGCAAAGAATACCGCAAAATTGATTTTGCAGATCTTGACAAAGAAGTGCCTGCACGTATCCCGGAAGGAATGATCAGTGCCATGGATCTTGCATTAAAGGCAGATCCGGCAGACTGGTATTATCCGGATAAAGGGAACAATAACAGCATGGTATATGAAAATCTGGATAACTTCAATTATTATCTGGTGCGCGGCTTTGCAGTGGTTGTAAGTGCCGGATTCGGAGCGCTTGGCTCAGATGGATTCAACTATGTCGGTTCAGAGTATGAAAGAGATGCATTCAAATCTGTTGTAGAATGGCTGCATGGCGACAGAGTGGCTTACGCAGACCGTGAAGGAAAGATCGAGACGAAGGCAGACTGGGCGAATGGGAATGTTGCCATGACCGGAAGATCTTATGCCGGAACCATGCCGTTTGCAGTTGCAACCACAGGCGTAGAAGGCCTGAAAACAATTGTTCCGGTTGCAGGTATCGCAGACTGGTATACACAGCAGAATATGCAGGGTGCACAGCGCTACTGGCCGAAAGAGATGCTGAACAGTTTCCTGGCATATTTCTGTTCCAGCCGTTATAACGATGAGACATTATCTGAGAAACAGTTGGATGATATTGCAGCATTCCATCATGAATTAAGTCTTCAGCAGTTAAAATGCGGATTCGACTATGATCCGGAATTTTGGGGAGCCGGAAACTACCGTCTGCATGCAGACCAGATCAAGTGCAGTGCGCTGATCGTACATGGATTCAATGATGAAAATGTATCTACAAAACAGTTCGAAATGATGCATACCGCATTCGAACAGGCAGGACAGACAGTGAAACTGATCCTTCATCAGGGTCCACATATCACACCGACCATGGCGAATAAGAATTACGGAATCCTGATCGATGGAAAATTCTATGATGATATCGTAAATGAATGGATATCCCATTATCTGTACGGAGTAGAAAATGGTGCCGAAAAGATGCCGGAAGTACTTGCGCAGACAAACTATGACCAGAAAAAATGGGAAGTAGAATCTGCATGGGAAACAGAGCATACCATGAAGCTCGCATCTAAAGAGGAGAGTAAGACCGTCATCGACACGGATTGGGAGAAAGCCGGTGTCAGTGCAGAAAACTTCGATGATGTGATGGCACAGAAGTCTACGAATATGGCACAGCGCTATGTGACAGATCCATTTGAAGAGGCAGTGACTGTACAGGGAACGGTATGCCTGAACTTAAAGGCAGCATTAAAAGACGGAAATATCGAAACAGATTTCGATCCGGAAAACAGAAACGATGTGGATACATTGACCATGCAGCTTGGTAATTCCAAAGTATCCGGTAAAATGGATGATGTAGAGATTGCAGTGCTTCTCTGTGATGTATGTGACGAAGAATTCGACAGTATCCAGACCGTAGATCCGGAAAGAAATATCGTTCCGGTAACAACGGTGAAAGAAGGCGGAATCATTAATGGCGGAGATCTTCCGGCATTTGATGAGGCAGAATTCAATACTGTACATAAAAAATACCGCGTGATCACACGTGCATTTGCCGATCTGTGTAATCCGGAAGCAGGTTATGCGCCGGAGACAGCACAGAACAGTATCGAACTTAAAAAAGGCGAATATCATGATTACAGCGTATATCTCAATGCGACAAGATATACCGTAGAGCCGGGACACAGACTTGCAGTAGTTGTTGCAACAGAAGATCCGGTGAACTGCCTGATCCATAAGACATATTCGGTAGAGATTGATGACAACTCTGTGATGGTGGAAGTTCCTGTGACAAAAGCGAGTGAGAACATGGGACTGAATAAAGCGGAATAGATAGAATATCTATCGGAAATGAGAAAAGTACGAGCTGCTGGTTGAAAATATTAGAAGTAAATGATTGAAAAAATAAGAACTGCTGTTTTAGGAGTAAAGTCTTAAAATAGCAGTTCTTTTGTGTTGCCATGTGTTCGTAAGGAGTTGCTTGGCTGCCAAAACATCTGTAAGGAGCTTTGCCAATGGTAAGTTTTCTGTATCAGCAGACGTTTTTTCAAGAATTCATGGCCACAAATCCCGGAATTCATGGCCAGTTATAACAATATTTGTAACTATCGTGGTACAATGAATGCAATAATTATGTGAATAAATACGGAGAAAATATAAATGTTTCAGATAGCAATGATAGAAGATGAAGAACATACAAGACAGGAAGTGGAAAGACTTATTAGCCGGGAGTTCGAGAAACTTAAGGTGCAGGATATAACCACCGAAATATATAAAACAGCCGAAGAATTTCTGGAAGTTAAGAAGCACTACGATGTAGTTATCTCAGATATTGATCTTCCGGGGAAAAGCGGGATCGATTTGGGAAGAATTTTAAAGGCAGAACAAAAAGATATCTGCCTGGTATTCCTGACATCGTACGCCGAATTTGCAGTGGATAGTTATGTCCTCGAGGCATATCAGTATATTTTGAAAAGAGATATGAAAGAACGTTTGCCGGCAGTATTACAGAAAATTTATCAGGAAAAGCAAAAAGAGAGCCAGAATTTCTTCTGGATCGGTGGGGTGACGGACCAGAGAAAATTATATCATAAAGACATTATCTGTATCCGCAAGGTCAAAGGGCAGAAGTATGTTGAATTTGTAATGGTAAATGGCGCATACAAAGAACGTCTGGCACTGCATCAGATTTTTGAAGATTTGAAAAGCCCGGCTTTTATATTTGCCGGAAGAAGTTATATTATCAATATCGATCATGTGGATCGGATCACGACGGATGCAGTCTATCTGGAAGACGGGATTAAGATTCAGGCAGGGGCAGAGACTATTCAGGATGTGAAGACACGGATCATGGAATATTGGAGAAATGTAGAATGAAAGAATGGACGAGAAAGCGAAAAGCAGATGTTTGTATGGGGATTCTGCTGCAAATATATTTCTTCTTTCCATGGATCCGTATAGACGGAGGGTATCACACGATTCACGTGTATCTGATCGAGATATTCCGGAAAGAAAGCTGCATCAAGGCATATAATTATATTTTCTTATCTGGGCATCCAATCTTATGGAAATATTCCGGTTTTGCGGCAGTGACATTTACCATGATCATAGCATTTATGATTGTGATGCAGATGATCGAACTATGGCAATTGTACAGACATATGAAAGGGATCAAAACGTTTGATATACACAGGTATGTCTGGGTTCTTGCCATCGTTCTTTTTTTCTTATATCTTGATGCTTCATACATCTATCTGGATGACAGTGCGCTGTTCAAGCTTAGAATCTATATGTATATGGTGATATTCATAGGTATTATTGGAATCTGGATGTTTCTGGATATCGAGGCGGCTGCATGGGATACGGAGACAGCAAAGCATAAGACAGAACTGAAAGAGCGGGACGAACAGTTGCTGCAGGTAAAAGTGAAAGCGCTGGAAGAAAAATATCAGGAAATGTTAAAGAGCCGGAAGGTTGTACATGATATGAAAAATCACCTGCTTGCATTGAAAAAATACGATCAGGAGAGAGACTGGGAAGGACTGCACCAGTATCTGAATGAATTAAGTGATGATATGCTGGATGACAGCTATCAGATCTGGACGGGTAACCGCATGCTGGATATGATCCTCAATCAAAAGACGAAAGATGCAAAAGAGAAAGAGACGGATATGCAGATTGAGACAGAAGTATTTGCAACCCTTCCGTTTTCAGACAGGGAGATTATTTCACTTTTTGGAAACGTTCTAGATAATGCGCTGGAAGCCTGTGAACGGATCCAAGATAAAAAGCGCTGGATAAAAATTAAGATAAAAAAGAAGAATCATTTATTATATATTGAGACCTCAAATGCAATTAAAGAAATGCCGGTGCAGAATCAGAAGGAATTTGTATCAGTAAAAGAAGATGAGATACTTCATGGATATGGAATGAAGAACATACAGGATATTGTCAGAAAATATGACGGCATATTCCGATATAAAATTTACGGGGAGTATCTGGTCTGTATCATCTCGATATATGATATAAGAGGGGCGGAAGAGGAATGAGAATGGAAGAGAAAAAGAGACGGATGAATATTATTCTGGGGATCATACTTCAGATATATTTTCTGTTTCCGTGGATGAATATAACGGGAGAACGGAAGAATTTTATTATGTATGTAATTGCTGTGTTGAGAAATCACAGTTGTGCAGATACATATAACACGACGTTTTTAGACGGAGCAGCAGATGCATTACCACTGGATATTCATACACTGGCAAAAACATTCACGGTATGTGTTATGCTGTATGTCGTTCTTGAAGTAATCGAAACAATACGGCTTATCTGTAATATCAAGGGATGGGAAATAAAATTTTTATCTATCATAGAACTTATCGGATTATTTGCAATGCTGTCGGTAGTGGCCGAGATTGGACTTAACAGTTCATGGAGCAGTGCGGGTACGATACAGGTGTTCCCGATGTATCTACTTGGGTATCTGGCAGTATTTCCGATATGGACGGGGATACGGTTACTGATGCATAAATCCATGGAAGAATGGGAAGAATCCGGTGAACAGATCCTGAAAACTCAGGAAAATGATAAGCATTATAAACAGGAACGGAAAAGAAGATTATATTTTCCAGGGAAATATTCGAAGCTTTATTACCATGTGCTGTGGGAGAATTTTAAATATCACTGGAGAGATTTTTCTTTTTTATTTGTATCGGTTCTGTTATCGGCAGCATTTCTGTTCATTGGATTTGGAATGAGAGAGGCATTTTCCGGAAGCTATGGATATGATAATGAATTACTAGGGCTTGGGCTGACTGAGATTATGAAGGACTGCCTGATCGTGATCGTACTGATATCATTGTTTTTGATTACGGTTGTCATGGTATTCTACCGGAAAAAACGGATGGCGGATGATGGGATTTTCCGGACACTTGGCATGCGGAGCAATGCCGTGTTCTGGTCCTGGATCGGAGAATTACTTGCCGGATTTGCGGTGGCACTGGTGACGGCATTTGTGATTGGAAGAGCCATTTTGTTTGGCATATATGCCGCTGTTATACAGCATTTTCCTAAAATCGATATGAAATCAGAGGTATCGTGGAAGGTGTATCTGATCACGGCAATCGTGATAGCTGTTATCTGTTTGTTTGCTTTTGGTATCTCTGGGGATATCCATGCAGGAGAACGTTCCGCCGATGCCAGAAATGCAGCGGTGAAAAGTGAGAAGATTCCGGGAATATACAGAAAAGCAGGGGCGTTGATCAGCGGGCTGCTGGGAGTAATCGTCCTGTATCTGTATACACAGAGAAGATTTTCAGAGAGTATCTTTCTTTTGTGTGGGTTCTTCCTGTGTTTGTATGTTTTTCTGTATAATATAGGTGCCATGATCCTGCGTAAAAAAGAAACGTCTATGGATCAATACCTGCGAACCCTTCCGGAAGAACATATGATACGACACAGATACCAGACAACTGTAAAGTATCTGACACTTATGATCGTGATACATGTATGTGTGATGTCCTTTTTCTCGGTAAAAGTTGTATCTAACAGAATTGCAGATAAGACGGATACGCTGTACCCATACGACTATGTATGGCTTGCGAATAGTAATGATACAGGGATTATCGAAAAGCTTAAGCAAGAATGCAAAGCAGAAGTGACCAGTATTCCGATGGTCCGGGCAACAACGATTGATAATACAGAACGTCTGGAAGGACCATTTGATCTTGTCTGGCAGCAAGGCCAGAATATCGGTATATCAGAGAGCAGTTATCGAAAGTTAAAGAAGGCAGTCGGAGAAAAACCGAAAAAGCATCTGAATCTTGACAAGAACGGAAAGAAAATTTATGTCGTGTATCAGCAAGATCAGGGAACAAAGGCGAAACCAATTGATCACTATCAGTTGATGATACATCCGAATCTGCATATCGGACAGCCATTGTTTGGCTTTGATACAATGGAGCACCAGACTTATTATCCGGTACGGACGATTACAGGTTCCGAGACTTCGAGTCTGATCGGTGCATTCAAACAGGGAAAATACGAGAATCTTATTGTATTTGCTGATGCATATTTTGACAAAATAAAAGACTATTGGAAAACGACAGACATGAATACGGGAGAAAAAATAAAAACGTCGGATGCGGTATTGGAAGAAAATATCCATGAATGGCCGACGAAACTTGTCCTTGCAAATGTACCGGAAAAATACCAGAAAAAAGCAGATCAGTTGACAATAGATTTTGCAAAGCAACATGCATATGATGAGTCATTTGATTCGCTTGTAAAAAGTACATATACGAAGACAGAAGCAGCGAAAAAGCGGCAGATGGAGCGAATCCTTGAATGTGTGATGAATGGATTTGTGCTTATTATTTTATCTGTGATCAGTATGCTCCTACTTCATATGAAGGTTCAGATGGAACTGCCGGATATGCGGAAACGGTATCAGTTCATGAACCGTCTGGGAATGAATCGCAGGGAACGGATCTGCATCGAGAAAAAGGAAATCAGCCGGTTTGTGACGATCCCATCTGTTATTGCCGTTATAGTTACGGTACTGTATTCTGGAATTGTATTTGGACTCAGGGATTATCATCTGAATGATGTGAAGAATTATGTGATAAATGCAGGTGTACTTTGGATTATATATTTCATATTACAGTGGCTGAATCTGAAGTGGCTGGAAGATACGATTGTGAAAAAGATTGAAAAGGGAGCAGATTTGTAATGAATGAAAAATTAGAAAAGAATGAAAATAAAAAAACGGCAGACGTATTAAGAGCAGAGAATCTGGTC
Organism: Dorea longicatena; assembly: GCF_025150085.1. Classification (NCBI taxonomy): domain Bacteria; kingdom Bacillati; phylum Bacillota; class Clostridia; order Lachnospirales; family Lachnospiraceae; genus Dorea; species Dorea longicatena. The sequence goes on along the minus strand of NZ_CP102280.1, from coordinate 1,541,159 downwards.
CGTGATTATGTGCAGTATGGAGAAGATGGTGAAAAGAAGAAAGAGATCCATGTCCTGAAGGGATTAAATTTTTCTATCCAGAGACAGGAGTTTGTCGGAATTATGGGAAGATCCGGATGTGGAAAGACGACATTTTTGAAACTATTGGGTATGATAGACCGTCAGACCGGAGGAAAGCTGTTCTTTGAAGAACATGATACGGAAGATTTGTGGAAGGATGAATTTGCGGACATACGACGGAGAAAGATCGGATTCGTGTTCCAGGACTTCTATTTGATGGACAGTCTGTCCGTCAGGGAAAATATCATGCTTCCGAAGATCCTGGATAAGAAGAGTGCGAAAGAGTGTATGGAAGAATCGCAGAAATATGCAGAACAGTTCGGAATTACACATCTGATGAACAAGAAGCCGTATGAATTATCCGGAGGTGAAAAGCAGCGAGTGGCGATATCCAGAGCATTGATCAACAATCCGGATCTGATACTTGCGGATGAGCCGACCGGAAACCTCGACTCTAAGTCCGGTGATGTGGTAATCCATACACTGAGTCATATCAATCGGGAACTTGGCAAGACAATTGTTATGGTAACACATGATCCGAAGATGGCAAGTTATTGCAGCAGGCTGATTCTTCTGAAAGATGGAATGATTCTGGAAGATATGAGAAATGGCGGGGATCAGGAAGCGTTTTATCAGGAGATTCTTGGGAAGATGAAGGAGTTGTAGAAAGTTCACAAAAAATCAGTATTTCTAGAAATTGCATTGAAAATAAAAATCAGGCATGTTATTCTAGCGGCACGCAGATAAATTCTAGCATCTGCAACGTATCTATATTTATCAATTCATTTACTTCAAGCCCAGATATTCGGGCATTAATCAAAAATGAAAACCACAGAAAACAGATAAATACATGCCTGATAAAGAAAGTTGTTCATATATACTGGTATATATATAAAATGTATGCTATGATATTCATAAAAATAAGCAGTTTTTCTTTTAAAGGAGTTATATCTGTATAAGAAAGGAGAGCTGTTTATGAACAAAAGAAAATCATTAAAAGAATTAAACTTGCTGGACAAATTTCTATTCGATGAAGCAATGGATGACCCCGAAAATGTAAAGACGATGTTAGACATCATATTAAGTCAAAAGACGAATCTGAAGCATCCACCGCAGACAGAGAAGGAACAGAGAACGTCTACGGATAATCGGTAGATCCGGTTAGATGTCTATACTATGGATGAAGATGATGTGATATACGAAGTGGAGGCGCGGAAAGAAAATACGCATAATCTTCCGAAAAGAAGTCGTTTGTATCAGGGAATCATCGACAGTAAACTGCTGCCGCCGGGTGGTATCCCAAGAACTGATAGAACTTTTGAAATATATGGAACACAGTACAGATGAAGTGTCAGAACAGTGCAAAAGTGAACGGATTCAAAAGATGCATAGACGAGTTTGTCGGATTAAAGCAAGTGAAAAAACAGAGGTGAAGTATATGCAGGCATGGGAAGAAAAATTGCTGGAAAGACAAAAAGAAAAAAGAGAATTGCTCAGAAAAATGAATCATAAGATGTCCATTGAGGAAATTGCAGATGTATTGGATATGGATGTTTCAGAGGTGAAACATATCATTGAGGAACAATATGATACAGAAGATTAAATCGGAAAATAATCGCAACGGGAGAGACCATCTGACATTATTCGGATGGTCTCTTCTGCCATTTCTTTATGGTTATACTGTTCCGGTAATTGTCAGAGTGCTGAATCCCGGATTAGAACTCCATTCACCGGTAGTCTCGTTGACGGTAAATGTTGCTGCAGGAACAGTAACTTTTCCGGCACCAGTAGCAAAAGTACCGGTAGTTTTATCATAAGTGTAGTCTTCACCTTCTGTCCATGTGCTTCCGTTAAAGGTGACAGTCAGATTAGAAAGTATTGGATTAAACGTATCGGTAACGATTACGGCCGTGGATTCATTTGCAGGAACGTTTCCTTCATTCTGAATCAGGAACGTGTAGGTCAGGCTTCCGTTTTCAGTAACAGGTACCGGACTGATAGATTTTGTGATACCTAAGAGTGGCAAGGCTTCTGCATTTACCGTTTCCTTAGCGGTGATAGAAGTAATGCCGTCTCCACTTGCAGTGACCGTGTTGGTAATGAATGATTCATTGGTGAGAGGAGCGTATTGATTTACAGCTGTTTCATAGACCAGTGTCAGATTGCCATTTGCGGGAACAGTTAATCCAGAGAAGATAAGCGGAGGACCTGCGGTTACAGCAGGTGCAGCCTGTAACGTTCCGTTTGTATAGTATTTTACCGTGTTATCCAGATACGTTAACGGTGTCAGTGAAGTAGTAGAAAATGCATACGCACCAAGGTCATCTGTGAGTGTAAGTCCTGTAATCGGAGCGGTACCGGAGTTAATAATACTTATAATATAGGTGACGGTCCCTCCCGGATGATAGGTATTTTTTACTGCAGTTTTCGAGATTGACAATACTTCGAGAATCTCACCGACGGCAATATTTGAATTAGTAACAGAATTTCCGTAACGGAGTTGTGCCTGGTTCGTAAATTGAGCCATATTTTTAACCTTCCTTTCATATATGTGTCTACAATATAATATATGTCTGTGGAGTAAAATTGCCCGGGGATAATTTGTAGAAGATTTACAAAAATTGAGCATTTCTAAAATATATATTGAAAGCATGAATAGAGCATGTTATCCTATCAACACGCAGATGAATTCTAATATCTGCAACGCATCTATATTTACCAATTCATTTATTTCAAGCCCAAACAATCGGGTAAGAATCCAAGATGAAAATCATAAAAAACAGATAAATACATGTCTGATAAAAGAAGATAACGGTATATACTGGTATATATATAAATTCTGTGTTATCATATGCATAAAGCTAAACAGTTCTTCTTTGCAGGTATTATATCTGTACAAGAGAGGAGAACTGCTTATGAACCAAAGAAAATCATTAAAAGAATTAAACTTGCTGGATAAATTTCTGCTCGATGAAGCGATGGATGATCCGGAAAATGTAAAGACGATGTTGGATATCATACTTCTGAATACCAGGGGCAAACATCCCGAGCTGGTGTCACCAGAATTGATAGAATTGTTGAAGTATATGGAACGTAGTACGGATGAAGTATCAGGGAAGTGTAAAAGTAAGCGGATTCAAGAGATGCATAGACGAGTTTGTCAGATCAAAGCAAGTGAAAAGACAGAGGTGAAGTATATGCAGACATGGGAAGAACAGATAATGATAAAGCAGGAGGGAATTACTGAGGGAAGAATAGAAGGCGAGAAAATTGGACAATTAAGAGGAAAAAGCGAACTCTTAGAAAAATTGTCTGATAAATTTTCGATTGAGCAAATTTCAGAAATGTTAGAGATCGATATTTCAGAATTAAAGAATATTATGAAAGAGATACAGAACGAAAAGTATCTGTAAGAAATTGTTAGTGGCAGGTTCTGTGGGTAGCAGCTTTATACTAATGCATGGTCATATTATAAGAACGGTCAGATATGTTTATCAAGACATGTCTGACCGTTCTTCGTATAGCAGGGGATGAAAGAAAACATGCGGTTTTTCTGTGTGTAATTACCACGGTAGATCCATATTTTTAAAATTTCATGGTCAGAAAACCCGCTATTCATGGCCATTATAAGGCGGAAGAAGAAAAGGCATGGTACAATAACTATAAAGATTTCATGTGAAAATAAGATGGAGACCGATAAAATGAATGGATGGACAAAAAAGAGAAAAGTAGATACTTTTATGGGGATTTTATTGCAAGTGTACTGTTTCTTCCCGTGGATGCGCATAAATAGAAAATGGAATACGATTCACATGTATGTAATTAAGACCTTTCAGGAAAATGATTACATCAAGATGTATAATCATACATTTTTAAAACAGCATATGTGGAAATGGAAACATTCACAGGTAGTTGCGTTTATATTTTTACTGATGTTAATATTCCTGATTTTGCTTCAGAGTATAGAATTGTATGAATTATACCAGTGCATAAAAAACGGGAATCAATCAACAAATTATCATATATTTGTTTGGATTACTTATCTTGCAGCATTTTACATCTTTATGGCTATAGCATCTACCGGATTTGCAGAATTTTATTCTATGCCGATGTTTTGTTATATGATGCTGTTTCTGGCTGTCATAGGAATCTGGATATTTCTTGATATTCAGGCAGAAGCATGGGACGTTGAGACAGAACAGCACAGAGCTGAACTGGAAGAGCAGGATAAGAAGATGCTCCAGATGAAAGTAAAGGCGATGGAAGAACAATATAGGGAAATGTTAAAGAGCCGGAAGATTGTTCATGATATGAAGAATCATTTGCTTGCATTAAAGAAATATACGCAGGAACAGGACTGGAAGGGATTGGAAGAATATCTGAACGAACTCAGCCGGGACATGTTGGATTACAATTACCAGATCTGGACAGGAAACCATATGCTGGATATGATTCTTAACCAGAAAGAGAAGGAGGCAGAGAAGCAAAAGACGCAGATGCAGATCAGCACGGAAGTATTCACAACGCTTCCGTTTTCTGACAGAGAGATCATTTCACTTTTTGGAAATCTTTTGGACAATGCGTTGGAAGCGTGTGAGCAGATCAAAGAAGGAGAACGCTGGATACATATAAAAATGAAAAAGAAGAATCAGCTCTTATACATCGAGATTGTAAATGCGGCTAAAAATACGGGAATACAGACAGATGAAAATTTTGTATCAAAAAAAAAGGATGGAGTGTTACATGGTTATGGAATGAAAAATATCCGGGATATTGTAGAACAATACAATGGAATGTTTCAGTGTAAAAGCCAGGAGGATCGGTTTGAGGTTGTGATTACTATTTACGGATAGGAGGCAGGTGAATATGAAAGAAACAAAGAAAAGAAGATATATTGTATCGACAATTATGTACGGTATGATTTTGATTTTTATTCAGCTTCCGTGGGTGGTTTTGAAAGGGAAAAATTACAGTATATATGCAGCATATTTCCGAATCAAAGCAAAAGGAATAAAAGCGCTTTCGGAGATGGCAGCGTCTGTCTGGGATGGGAATATTACGATAATCCGGATACAGTTAATACTGCTTATTGTATTTCAGATCGTGATTGTATTACATATAGTGACGCAGTGGCTGCATAAGGAATATTATCTGAATATCGCTGCGTTAGTTGTTCTAGGTGTATATATTGTGGTGAATGAATCCGGATTTGGAATGCTTGCGGATAATTCAACAAAAACGATTCTGATTCCTGCAATCATCATGATATTTGTTATGGCAGAAGTGTTGATCAGTAAAATGCTTGATGTATGGAAAGATGCCAAGGAATCAGCAGAAATATTTGCGGAAAAGGAACGGGAAGAAAAAGAAGAAGAACGCAGGAGATTATATTTTCCGGGAAATTATACCAAACTTTTTTATCAGATGGTCTGGCACAATTTTAAATATGACTGGAAAGATTACGGCCTCTTGCTGTTCTGTGGTGTAATCGTTTCTGCATTCTCCTTTGCAGGACTTGGAATATATCAGATGATGGCGAAGGCTCACCGGGCAGAGAATTTCCTGCTGGGTGAAGGACTTGGAAGGATATTGCTGAATGCAATGCTTCCGATGGCGGTATGTGCCATCTTTTTGATGGTGTTTGTTCTCGTATTTTACATGAAAAAATGGACGCAGAATTACAGTGTATTCGTGACGCTGGGAATTCGAAAAAAAGCGTTGTATACGATTATTGGGATAGAGATCGCAGTCGCTTTTTTGTGTTCGCTGATTGCCGGCGGTCTATTGGGAAATATGATCATGTTTCTGTTCCGGAAAGTGATTTTCTCAATGCTGGCAAAAGGAATTGTTCTGTCAAAGGTGACGTGGCTTACTTATGTGAAAGGTACGTTGGTGGTGTTGGCAGTGTATATAATTGCATTGATGGCGACCAGGGATATCGTATCGGATTTCAATCTGGTCAGGGCATCGATCAGAAACATTGCAAAAGAACCTATGCCGCAGAGGAGGACAAAGTTATTCATAACAGCCGGAATCATAATCTGTATGATCGCTATATTCGAATACCGGCAGTTGAGAAATCATGAAAGTATGTATCTGCTCTTTGCATTCTTTGCAGGTATATTTTTACTGATTCGTTTTGTAGGAGCCGGATATTTGAGACGTGCAAAAAAGACACCGGCATATCTGCCACAGATGCTGAACCGGAATCATTTGTATTATAAATCAAAGACAACTGCAAGGTATGTGCTGGCACTTACAATATTGAACGTATGCGCAGTGTTTTACTTTCTGTTTCAGGTAGTTTCGGTAACGATTGCAGAGAAGCCGGAAAGTCTGTATCCGTATGATTTTGTCTGTATTGCAGATGATGGAGATGATGCGATTTTTGATAGGATAAAGAACGGTTATCAGGCAAAAATCATAGAATATCCGATGGTGCGTGTGGCAAATGCAGATAAGACAGAACAAAACGAAGGCGTGCAACAAGGAAAAAGACCGCAGGGACAACAGATCGGGATTTCTGAATCGACATACAAACAATTGAAAAAATATGTAGATCCATCGTATAAGGAAGAAGCAATGCATCTTGATCGAAATGGAAAGAAGATATATCTGGTGCACCAACAGGATTGCTCCGTGAAGGCACAGCCGGTGGATTGGACATTTGGAAAGAAGAAACCATTTTTGCATATCGGTCTTCCGTGTGAATATTATACCTTATATTCGCCGAGCAAAGCATATCCGAAAAGAACAATAGAAGGGGAAGAAATTGGAAGTCTGATTGGATGTTTCCGTCAGGGAAAACTGGAAAATATCGTTGTATTCTCGGATGCATATTTCAAAAAAGCACAGGGAATGTGGAAATACACGAACATATTAACCGGAGATAAGATAGAAGAAAAGGCCTTGCGAATAGATGGTGTCACAATTAAGCAGGGTCCGACGAAGCTTGTACTGATTCAGGCAGACCCAAAATACCAGAAAGCAATTGAAAAGAAAATGAAAAAGCTGGAAAAGAATCATACATATGAAGCGCAGTATGATTTCGAAGTACATTGCTGGTATTCAAAAAAGACGGCAGTCAATGATCTGAAGACAGAATATATGATGAAACTGATCATAAATACATTCGTATTGCTTACAATGACCATCTCCGGCCTTTTCCTGATGTATATTAAATCGTTATCAGAAATGAGTGATAAGAAAGCAAGGGCTGACTTTTTGAAATGTATGGGAATGCGAAAGAAAGAACGAGTATCACTCCTGAAAAGAGAACTGTATTACTTTTACTGGCTGCCGGAGCTGATAACGATAGTCGTGACCAGTATCTTTACAGCAGCAACGTTTCATGCTCGGATGTATACGCATGCCGTCAGAATTGCATGGCTGAAACATGCTGTCTGGATATGGCTTATGTATCTGGCAGTACAGTGGGGATTTGCATGGATATTAGGAAGATTTATCATTCGAAAGGTGGAAGGAAAAGATGAATAAACGGGAAGTTATGAAAGTGGAGAACCTTGTTCGGAATTATAAAATGGTCTATTCTGACAGACAGGGTGAAGAAGAAATTAAAGTTTTAAAAGGGCTGGATTTTACCATTGAAGAACAGGAATTTGTCGGGATCATGGGAAAATCAGGATGCGGTAAGACAACGCTTTTAAAAGTGCTTGGTCTGATCGATAAGCCAACTTCCGGAAAGATATTTTTCACTGGAAAAGATGCATCTGAATTATGGAGTGATGAACTGGCAGATATACGCAGAAGAGAGATTGGATTCGTGTTTCAGGATTTTTATCTGTTAAATAGTCTGTCTGTAAAGGAGAACATCATGCTACCAATGGTGTTGGACAAGGCACCGGTTGATAAGTGTTATAAGAATGTAGAAACATATGCCGAAAAATTTGGTTTATCACACCTTCTCGAGAAGCAGCCATATGAAGTATCCGGCGGAGAAAAACAGAGAGTTGCGATTTGCCGTGCGCTGATCAATAATCCAGATCTGATCCTAGCGGACGAACCGACCGGAAACCTCGATTCCAAGTCCGGGAAGATCGTGATTGATGCATTGAAGGACATTAATGAACATATGGGAAAGACGATTATTATGGTCACACATGATCCGCAGATGGCAAGCTATTGCAGCCGGTTGATCCTGTTGAAAGATGGTGTGATACTGGAAGATCTGAAGAACAGTGGGGATCAGGAGGCATTTTATCAGGAGATTCTTGAGAAAATGAAAGAGTTGTAAAAGATTCACAAAAATTGAGCATTTCTAAATTACATATTGAAAACAGAAATAGTATATCAGGAAAAGTTATTGAAAGAATTTGAAATTTAACAATATCAAAATAAAGAATATGTACCAGACTAGCCATTATCGGAAACACGGATACTTTTCTGAGCGTAGTATCTTGACATATAGCATATCTTGGATTACAATTCATTTAACGATTAGGCTAAATGTTAAATGAAAGGTCGTGATGAATTTTTGGGTATACAAGATACATTAAAAGCACTGGCTGATCCAATACGACGTGAGATTTTGAACCTGTTGAAAAAAGGGCGGCTTTCAGCCGGAGAAATATGTGAGCATTTTTCGGTAACGGGAGCATCTATATCAAGACATCTGGCAATATTGAGGGAAGCTGATTTGATTCGAAATCAAAGAGAAGGAAAGTTTATTTATTATGAATTAAACACTTCCGTACTGGAAGATGTCATGTTGTGGATAACAGACTTGAAAGGAGCAGCGGACGATGAAGGAAATGATAAGAAAATATAGAGGTACATTAATTAGCTCTGCATTGGTAATTCTTGCAGGAGTCCTGGTGGGTTTTACGAGTATACAAGGTAAGTGGATAAATCTATTTTTTGTAGTGATGCAATGTGTGTTTGTTGCAATCATATTTTATGATAACAGGAACAGACAACAGAATCGCAAGGTTATAGGGATGACTATATGGATCATACCTGTTATTACATTGCTTTATAATGGTATTGTCAGATTGGTTGATATGGGAGCAGATATAGAGAATTTATTTATGGCATTCATTTATTATGGGACAGGTTTAATGTTCATGGTTATAGGAAATTATCTGCCAAAGGTAAAACAGAACAATACGATAGGAATCAGGGTCGTATGGACATTGCAGGATGAAGAAAATTGGAGTGCAACGCATAGATTCAGTGGGAAAATATGGGTGGCATCAGGTATTCTGTGCATGCTTTGCGGTCTTTTTGCAGAAAGCATAGCTGCACTTGTTTTGTATGTTGTAAGCATTATGGCAGCAGTAATCATCAGTGTTCTTTATTCCTATTTCTTTTATAAGAAAAAGATAGAAACCGGAGAAAAATTAAAAATTCAATATAAAAAAAAGGCAATTGTGAGATACGGAATCGTAACAATTTTAACTATTATATTCATTATAGGAAGTTTGTTTTGGGGAAGTATTGATATTCAGTTCCAAGATAACAGTTTTACTATCAAGGCTCAGGGATGGAGTGATTATACCGTAGACTATACGAAGATTGACAGTATCTCGTATGAAGAAAATTTATTTCAGAACTCGAATGATTATAGGACCAATGGATTAGGGAATTTTAAATATGCTATGGGAAATTTTAGAAATGATGTTTATGGAAATTATATCCGTTATACGCATTCATCTTGTCATTCATATGTAGTGATGAACATAGGTGGAAAAATATTAGTTGTTAATGGTGAAAATGATCCGGCAACAAAGGAAATCTATCATAATATCAGCGAGAAAAAATAAGATTACTAAGACTTCCCATACCTAAAAAGAGATTTATGGCGAGAAAAATGAGATTCTTGAACCCCTGAAGACAAGAATTCTGAAGAGAGAAAAATAAATAAAAGTATGACAATAGTTGGCAGACTTTTAAACGAAATCGTTTCATTGCAGCAAAAGAGCTCTCTGTGGAATACACAGGGAGCCTTTTGCATATTTTTATTTTTTTGTGCTATCAGCATCGATGACAGACTGAATCTGTTTCATCAGAGTATCATAATTGTCTTGATTATCAATCCCGCCGAGCATCGGATCACCTACAATATTACCATTTCTATCGACCAGTATTGTTGTAGGAAATGCCATGATATCGGATGCGTATTTCCCTGCATCTGAAGAAGAGTCAATGGAAAGATTGCGATATTTAGCACCCTGGCTCTTGAGAAGAGTCTTTGCTTCTTTTATGGCAGTTTTATTTCCATCGAAGGTTTCTGTATTGATGCCTACGACTTCGCCGCCCATTGATTTGATTGCATCGTTTAATTCGTTAAGTTTAGATAACTCGGCAACACAAGGCTTGCATCCGGTGAACCAGAAATTGATGACAGTTACTGCATTTTTGGAAAACAGGCTTTCATCAACAGAATTCCCATCATAATCCTGACCAGAAAAATTCTTGAAAGGAGATGTGTCGTTGGAACTGTTTTTCTGATCGGTGTTATCAGATCCTGTATTTTTCTTTTCAATCTCAGCGATCTGTTCCTCGATTTTTCGGATAATTTCAATATCAGCGGTAAGTGTTTTCAGCTCGTCATCTGTAAAAGAGTCTTTGTTTGATTCAACAGTGTCAGCCAGATAATCCGCATAGTTTCCATTTTGATCTGCAGCACTTTTGCTCATCATGCCAAATGCTTTGTTCCATACATCTTCGTGATCTGCGAAGATCTGATTTTCCTGCTGATATAAATCATTCAGTTTAGAGTTGGAATCGTCTGCAGATTCTGAGCCGGATTCAGTCTTGGTATTCTGAGATTTTTCTGTGTCTGCAGTTCCTTTCCCGCTACATGCTGTAAATAATAATGCTATGCAAAGTGTTAAAATAGAGAGAAATGTTCTTTTTGTTTTCATAAATAATTGCTCCTTAAAATAATAGTAATAAAATTAATAGTTACCGGTTGGTTATGGTTGATTGCTGCTGTTCTTTTTTGGGGCATGTTTTTCCCAGAAACTGATATTGGATCGCATCTTTTGGACAAGCCTTGATGCAAGCCCCGCATCGTATACATTCTGGATGATTTGGAGTCTTGCACACATCAATATCCATTTTACATGCCTTTGAACATTGATTGCATCCGACACATTTGCTGCCTTCAACCTTAATATTAAGAAAGCTGATCTTATTAAATAATGAATAGATCGCTCCAAGAGGACAGATCCATTTACAGAACGGCCTGTAAAACAAAATACTCAACAAAACAACTGTAATTAAAATAAGACATTTAAAAGAAAAAAGTGTTCCAAGTGCAGACCTTATAGCGGTATTTCCAAGTGACAGTGGTATGGCTCCTTCCAAAACACCTTGTGGGCAAATGTATTTACAGAAGAACGGATCCCCCATTCCTACAGAGTTCGTTACAAACATTGGCAGAAGGATAACGAAAACAATGAGGATCATATATTTCAAGTATCTTAGCAGCTTCAGACGGGCTGTGGAAAATTTTTTTCCGGGGATTTTATGAAGTAAATCCTGAAACCAGCCAAACGGACATAAAAAACCACAGATAAATCTTCCGAGTATCATACCGAGTAGAATGAAAAACCCGGTTATGTAATATGAAAATTTAAATCGGGAGGATCCGATAACCGCCTGAAAAGCTCCAATGGGGCAGGCGCCTGTTGCAGCAGGACAGGAATAGCAGTTTAATCCTGGCACACATACTGTTTTAATCTTGCCCTGATATATTTTGCCTTTAAGTAAATTGGGAATATGGATATTGGTAAGTAATGTGGCAATTGCCTGTATCCATCCCCGTATTCTGGCAACTTTTTTTGATAGTAATTTCGTTTTTTTATCCAATTCCAACACACTCCAGACATAATTTTATTGCTTTGCCAAAGACGGCAGCAGCTTCACCTCGGATCACACCATAGCCAATCATGGCTGTACCTGTGATGAATATTACAAATTGAAATATTTTTTTGCACTTCAAGATTTTGTTACTCCTTTCGTTGGTTGTATTTGTTGACCAGCTGACTTCGGTATTATACAATAGTTAGTGTGAAATTTTCGTTAAGAAGCGGGTGGAATGATTTTGAGATTATTAATAGTTGAAGATGAAAAACAAATATGTGATGCGGTTGCGAAAAGTCTGTATGATGCCGGGTACGAGGTGGATACCTGTTATGATGGGGAAGAGGCATTGGAATACATCCTGACAGAAAATTATGATTTGATTGTTCTGGATCTGAATCTGCCCGGCATGGATGGGATGGAAATTCTAAAAGAACTCAGACAGAGCAATGAGGAGACAAAGGTTCTTATATTATCGGCAAGAGGGCAGATTGCAGATAAAGTCGAAGGGTTGGATGCTGGTGCGAATGATTATATGGAAAAGCCGTTTCATCTACAGGAACTTGAGGCTCGTATCAGAAGTCTGACAAGAAGGAAATTTGTACAAAAGGATGTATGTCTGGAAAGCGGTGATATCATGTTCGACACGATAAAACGTGAGGCATATGCAAAGGAAACAAAGATTTCCCTGACAAGAAAAGAAAAAGGAATTTTGGAATATTTGCTTCTTAACCTGGGAAGACCGGTAAGTCAGGAGGAATTGATGGAGCATGTCTGGGATGCATCTGTGGATAGCTTCAGTGGAGCCATCCGGGTGCATATGTCTTCGCTAAGGAGAAAGCTTAAGGCAGTGCTTGGATATGATGCAATTATGAATAAGGTGGGAGAAGGATATAAAATACGAGAGGAGTCTGATTGATGAAAAAAATGTCACTGCAGTGGAGACTTACTTGTATAACTACATTGTGTATTGCGATTATATGTGGGTGCCTGACAATGTTTGTCTATAAAAATGGTGTGTATTATATGGATTCCCTGCAAAAGGCTGTTGACGCTCAGGGAGATGACAGCGGAGGTGATTCGGAAGAAATATACATCAGCATACCAGAGGACAAGTGGGATGAGTTCTCAAATGATTTTTCTGTTCAAGTGTACAATAATAAAGAAGACTACAAAAGAAACAGTCTGATAGTTTCGGCTTTATTGGCTCTCCTTGGTGGAGTGGCCGCATATTTTATAAGTGGACATGCGCTTAAACCAATTCGTGAGTTTTCTGATAAAATTGAAGAAGTGCAGGCTCAAAATCTGGCAGATTCGGGAATAGAAGAATGTAAGATTAAAGAACTGAATCAGCTTAGTGTTTCGTATAACAAGATGCTTGAACGCCTTTCGGATGCATTTGAGATACAGAGACAATTTACTGCGAGTGCAGCACATGAGCTTCGAACTCCATTATCGTTAATGCAGGTACAGCTTGACTTGTATCATTCCACTCAGCATCCGGGCAGTGATGCAGACACCGTACAGATGATAAAGATGTTGACGGAACAAAATGACAGGCTTGGCAAGATGGTAAAAACACTTCTTGACATGAGTGAGCTTCAGACTGTAGGACGGGATGAAAAAATTATCCTTAATGATCTCGTTGACGAGGTATTGGAAGATTTGGAACCTCTTGCACAGGAAAAGAATATAAAACTTATTGGAAAATATAAGAATATAACGATGATTGGAAGTGATATCCTTATTTATAGGCTGGTATACAATCTTGTTGAGAATGCTATAAAATACAATCATTCAGATGGACAGGTTACAGTAAATGCATACAAAAACCAAAAACATATTTACCTGTCAGTAGAGGATACCGGAAGCGGAATTCCGAAAGAACTCAGGGAACGTGTATTTGAACCATTCTTTCGCGTGGATAAATCCAGAAGCCGAGAGCTTGGTGGTGTAGGACTTGGACTTGCTCTGGTTCATGAGATCGTGAGAGTGCACGATGGCAGTATCAGCATTAAGTCAAACCCTGCAGGTGGAACAATCTTTGAGGTGATTTTTGACCAGAAATCAAAGGAATAGTTATTAAAAAAAAGAACAAAAAAAGATGCTTGTAAATAGGATTGACTCCTAACTGATTACCATATATTATTATATATTGGTAAACATTGCTGAACATTGCAAAACGTTAGTCAGCATTTAGTGTTTTACAGGTTTTGTAGTAATTCGCGATTTTGACCCCAAAATGCGACGAAAAACAGTAAAAAAACAGGCAGAAAAAAAGCCCCAAAAAAAGAAAATAATTAAAGATTTACGAAAAAAACAATAAGAAAATTATTGTGCAACATGTACAAAAATACAAGGAGATTTAATGAGAAAGCTTGCGTTAAATGATGAAATATTACTAAAAATAGAGAAACCGGCACGTTATATCGGGAATGAAGTAAACTCGGTCATGAAAGACCCTGAAAAGGTGTCTATTAGATTTGCCATGTGCTTCCCGGATGTCTACGAAATAGGAATGTCGCATCTGGGAATACAGATCCTTTATGACATGTTCAACCGCCGGGATGATGTGTGGTGTGAACGTGTCTATTCGCCGTGGACCGATCTGGATCAGATTATGCGAGAGAGAAAGATTCCGTTATTTGCACTGGAGTCCCAGGATCCGGTAAAGGAATTCGATTTTCTTGGAATCACGCTGCAGTATGAGATGTGTTATACCAATATCCTGCAGGTTTTGGATCTGAGCGGCATCCCACTGGCAGCAGAGGAAAGAACGGACGAAGATCCGATCGTGATCGGCGGCGGTCCGTGTACGTATAATCCGGAGCCGTTAGCGGAGTTCTTCGACCTGTTCTATATGGGAGAAGGCGAGACGGTCTATGATGAGCTTCTGGATGCCTATAAGGAGAATAAGAAGCGTGGCGGAACGAGGAAAGAATTTCTGGAGATGGCAGCAGAGATCGAAGGAATCTATGTTCCGGCATTCTATGATGTGACTTATAAAGAAGACGGTACGATTGAAAGCTTCCGTCCAAATAATCCGCATGCAAAAGAAAAGATCAAGAAACAGGTAGTCATGGATATGAGCAGTGCAACGTATCCGGAAAAGCCGGTCGTTCCGTTTATCAAGGCAACACAGGACCGTGTCGTGCTTGAGATTCAGAGAGGATGTATCCGCGGATGCCGTTTCTGCCAGGCGGGAATGTTATACCGCCCGACCCGTGAGAAGGATGTAGAAGTATTAAAAGAATATGCATACAAGATGCTGAAGAATACAGGACATGAAGAGATTTCTTTAAGCTCCTTAAGTTCCAGTGATTACAGCCACTTAAGAGAGCTTGTAATGTTCCTGATCGAGAACTTTAAGTCGCAGGGAATCAACATCAGTCTTCCGTCGCTTCGTATTGACGCATTTTCTCTGGATGTGATGGGACAGGTACAGGATATCAGAAAGAGCAGTCTGACATTTGCGCCTGAAGCCGGATCACAGCGTATGCGTAATGTGATCAATAAAGGGCTTACAGAGGATGATATCCTCGGAGGTGCCGGACAGGCGTTCGATGGCGGCTGGAATAAGGTAAAGCTTTATTTCATGCTTGGACTTCCGACAGAGACGGAAGAAGATATGAGAGCCATTCCGGAACTTGCTGACAGAATCGCCAGACGTTATTACGAGATTCCGAAGGATCAGCGGAATGGAAAGTGTCAGATTACAACGAGTACGTCGTTCTTTATTCCAAAACCATTCACCCCGTTCCAGTGGGCAAGAATGTATACGAATGAAGAATATATTTCAAGAGCAGCGATCGTAAAGCATGCATTTAATGAACAGCTTAACAGAAAGAGCCTGAGATATAACTGGCATGATGCAGAGGTTACTGTGCTGGAGGGTGTCTTTGCAAGAGGGGACAGAAAGACGGCAGCAGTAATTAAAGAAGCGTATCGTCTGGGATGTCTGTATGACTCCTGGAGCGATCAATTTGATAATGAGAAATGGATGCAGGCGTTTGAAAATACAGGCATTGATATCGCATTCTATAATCACAGGGAGCGTCCGCTGGATGAAGTGTTCCCGTGGGATTTCATTGATATCGGCGTAACGAAAGAATTCCTGAAGAGAGAATGGAATCAGGCAATGAATGCCGAAGTAACACCGAACTGCCGTATGAAATGTTCCGGCTGCGGTGTCGCAAAATGGAAAGGAGGTGTCTGTGTTGAAAGTAAGAATTAAATTCCGTAAATATGGAGTCATGCGTTTCATCGGACATCTGGACGTGATGCGTTATTTCCAGAAAGCAATCCGGCGCGCAGAGATACCGATCGCATTTACAACCGGATACAGTCCGCATATGATCATGTCGTTTGCGCAGCCGCTTGGAGTTGGCGTGACGAGTGACGGAGAATATTTTGATATCGAGATTACGGAACCGATTTCTTCCGAGAAGGCGGTTGCCCAGTTAAATGCAGTGATGGTGGAGGGCGTAGAAGTCATAAGCTTCCGCGAAATCTCATCGGATAAGAAAGCAAGCGGTATGACGATTGTGGCTGCAGCAGATTATAAAGTGACATTTCCTGAGACATTCCAGCATGCGGAAGAGATTCGTACACTTCCGGAGAGCTGGAAAGAGAAGGTGGATGCATTTATGGCACAGCCGGAGATCGTTGTGTTAAAGAAGACAAAGCGAAGTGAAAAAGAAGTCGATATCAAACCAATGATCTACAAAATGACTGCATTGGACGATGGCATCTATCTGTACCTTGCAACAGGAAGTGAGCAGAATCTGAAGCCGGATCTGGTGGCAGAAGCGTTCTTAAAATTCGCAGGAGAAGATCCGGAAGAAATACCGGTGCATATCCACCGCATTGATGTGTATGCAAAGAATCCGGAGGCGGCAGAAGGACAGACCGAGTTTATAACACTGGAAGGTCTTGGAAAAGATATTTTATAAAATAAATCCAGAGATCATTTACAGTGATTACTAAAATGATACAGATATAACGAACTTCCATTAATCTGACAGGAGTGATAAAACAATGAGCAAAAAGGAAGTAAAGACAAATGCCATGCGTATGCTGGACCGTGCAAAAGTCTCGTATACATATGAAGAATATGAATGCGATGATTTTACAGACGGTATCCAGACCGCAGACAAACTTGGATATGACCACAAACTGGTCTATAAGACACTTGTAACAACAGGGAAGACGGGAAACCATTATGTATTCGTAATTCCGATCGAAGCAGAGATTGATTTTAAAAAGGCAGCAAAAGTTGTCGGTGAAAAATCGCTGGAGATGCTGCATTTAAAAGATCTGACCAAAGTAACCGGATATGTGCGCGGCGGCTGCACGGCGATTGGCATGAAGAAACAGTTTCCTACCGTAATCCAGGAAGATGCAAAAGAGCTGGAATATATGCATGTCAGCGGCGGAAAGCTTGGAATGCAGATCAGGCTTGCACCGTTAGACCTTCAAAAGGTTGCAAAAGCAGAATTTGCAGATGTGATCCGTCCATAACCAGATGTGGTGATGGTGTGCAGAGCATCTGTGTATAGACGAAAAGTATGTATATTTATGCAGTAGTTCTAAAAATCATCCGCTATTCACGTGCATATTAACACATTATTGCATTGAAGTGCGCACGAAAATGATGTAAGATAAATACAGTTACGTTTTTATAGCGGAAGAATATGAATACATTTCAGAAAATACTTGGTTGGAGGAATACGAAAAGTGAAAAAAGTTGTAAAATTTGGTGGTAGTTCGCTTGCAAGTGCCGAGCAGTTTAAAAAAGTAGGTAACATTATCAGAAAAGAGGAATCCAGAAGATATGTCATTCCATCTGCACCTGGTAAACGTACGCCGGATGATACAAAGGTAACAGATATGTTATACAGCTGTTATGGACAGGCAATTCTTGGAGAAGATGCGGAAAGAGATTTTGAAGAACAGTTAGAGGCAATCAAAGAGAGATATAACAGCATCATCAGAGGATTGAACCTGGATCTGAGCCTGGATGAGGAATTTAAAACAATCCGTACAAACTTCAGCAAGAAAATCGGCAGAGATTATGCGGCTTCCCGTGGAGAGTATCTGAATGGTATCATCATGGCTGCATATCTTGGATATGAATTCATCGATGCTGCGGAAGTAATCGTCTTTGATGAAAATGGTAATTTTGACGGAGATGAGACACACAAGATCCTTTCTGAAAGGCTGGAGAATACAGAGCGTGCAGTTATTCCTGGATTTTATGGTGCAAAGCCAGACGGAAGTATTCAGACATTCTCCCGTGGTGGTTCTGATATCACAGGTTCGATCGTTGCAAAGGCTGTACATGCCGATATGTATGAAAACTGGACAGATGTATCTGGTTTCCTGATCGCTGATCCAAGAATCATCAAGAATCCAAAGCCGATCGATGTGATTACATACAGAGAATTGAGAGAGTTGTCTTACATGGGAGCAACTGTACTTCATGAAGATGCAATCTTCCCGGTACGTAAAGAAGGTATCCCGATCAATATCCGCAATACCAATGCACCGGAAGATAAGGGAACTCTGATCGTAGAAGATACTTGCAGAAAACCTCGTTTTACAATTACAGGTATCGCAGGTAAGAAGGATTTCGCTTCTATCACGATTGAAAAAGCGATGATGAATTCCGAAGTCGGATTCTGCCGCAAGGTTCTGGAGGTGTTTGAAAATAATAATATTTCCATTGAACATATGCCGTCAGGAATTGATACGATGACAATCTTCGTTCACAGAGATGAATTTGAAGAAAAAGAACAGGATGTCATTGCCGGAATCCACAGAGCCGTAGAGCCTGACTTCCTGGAACTGGAATCAGATCTGGCGTTGATCGCTGTTGTGGGAAGAGGTATGCGTGCAACCAGAGGAACTTCCGGACGTATCTTTGCTGCACTCGCACATGCGAATGTCAATGTCAAGATGATCGATCAGGGATCCAGTGAGCTGAATATTATCATTGGTGTCAGAAGTCATGATTTTGATGCCGCAATCAACGCGATTTATGATATTTTCGTAAAAACAATGATTTAGGATCTCGCGTAGATAACAAGAAAGATATTTAACTTTGCAAGTAAGAACATTACAATGCTTGTAAATTGTAATTAAGAATTGGGGAGGCTATTATTAGCAATGAATATTATGTTTTTCCTGAAGCCAAAGAGTGAGCTGGCATATATCTATGACTATCACACACTCCGACAGGCTATGGAGATCATGGAATATCACAAGTATTCGTGTGTGCCGATACTGAATAAAGAGGGGAAATATGTCGGCTCGATCACGGAAGGTGATGTCCTGTGGGCATTAAAAAAGCTGGATATCTTTAATATAAAGGAAGCAGAAGATATCAGTATTATGAAGATCAAACGCCGTGTAGACTATCAGTGTGTAACTGCTGAGTCAGACATAGAAGATCTGATCGGCCGTGCGATGGAACAGAATTTTGTACCTGTTATCGACGACCAGGAACATTTTATCGGTATTATTACCAGACGAGACATTATTGGTTACTGTTATGACAAATTGAAAGAATATGGGACACAAGATGATCATTGATTTTCATACACATATGTTTCCAGATAAGATAGCCGGGCGTACGCTCGACTATCTTTCTGGCATTTTTGGAGCAAGTCCGTTTGCGGATGGAACATATACGGGACTTTGTAATTCTATGGGAAAAGGAGCAGTTGATATTTCCATTGCACTTCCGGCTGTGACGAAGATATCGCAGGTTGCAGCGATCAACCGGTTTGCATCTGCGTATACGGAAGGACCTGTCATCTCTTTTGGCGGGATTCATCCGGAATGTGAGAATTATAAAGAGATATTAAAAGAAATAAAGAATCTGGGATTGAAGGGGATTAAGCTGCATCCGGATTATCAGGATATGTATTTTGACAATATCCGCTATGAACGTATTATTGATGCAGCATCAGAACTGGGACTGATCACAGTGGTGCACGCGGGTGTTGATCCAAAATGTCCGGAGGATGTACACTGTACACCGGAGATGGCAAGAAAGGTTCTGGATGATGTAAAACCGGAGAAACTGGTGCTTGCACATATGGGCGGCAATGAAATGTGGGATGATGTGGAACGGTATCTGGTGGGACAGAACGTATATTTTGATACAGGAGTCATACTGGATACAATGCCGCAGGAACAGTTCTTACGGATCGTACATATGCATGGTGCAGACAGGATTCTGTTTGGAACAGATTCTCCGTGGGCAGATCAGAAGAATTTTGTGGCGTTGTTAGAGCATATGCCACTGACAGAGGAAGAGAAGGCTGCCATCTTTTCAGAAAATGCAAAGAAATTGCTGGGAATATAGCAGACAGAAGTAAGAAAAGAAGGCTGCAAAATGTTGATGATACAAAAAATGTAAAAAAATAAAAAATATTCCGGATACCACTTGCATTTTGGAAAAACGTATGCTATTATCTTCTAGTATGCCGCACAGTGAGGTTGAAGTTCTGCTGAAATTATCAGTCAGACACCGTAACTGGCGAGTAATGATAATAGGAGGTGCCATATGTACGCAATTATAGCAACAGGTGGTAAACAGTACAAAGTAGCCGAAGGCGATATCATTAAAGTAGAGAAACTTGGTGTAGAAGCTGGAGAAACTTTTACATTTGACCAGGTTCTTGCAGTAAGTGACAACGGATTAAAAGTTGGTAACCCGACAGTTGCAGGTGCAACAGTTGAAGCTTCTGTAGTTGAGAACGGTAAAGCTAAAAAAGTTATCGTTTACAAGTACAAGAGAAAGACTGGATACCATAAGAAAAACGGTCACAGACAGCAGTATACTGCAGTTAAGATTGAAAAAATCAACGCTTAATATTGGAGAGCATCCATGATTCATGTAACGATCTTTCAGAACAAGTATAAAGAATGTGTAGGTTTTCAGACGGAAGGACATGCTGAATATGCAGATCCAGGACAGGATATTGTATGTGCCGCTGCTTCTATCCTGGTGATTAACACAATCAATGCAATTGAAGAATTTACGGAAGATGATGCGAGTCTGATTTCGGAAGATGAGATGGGAATGATTTCCTATCATCTGAATCATCCTTCAAAAGATGCACAGCTTTTGCTGAACACAATGATCCTTGGTCTGGAACAGATGGTAGATGATGACAACTATGCAGAATATATTGATTTAACATTCGAGGAGGTGTAACAACCATGATGAAATTAAACCTTCAGTTTTTCGCTCATAAAAAAGGTGTAGGTTCTACAAAGAACGGTAGAGATTCTGAGTCTAAGAGACTTGGTGCTAAAAGAGCTGACGGACAGTTTGTAAAAGCTGGTAACATTCTTTACAGACAGCGCGGAACAAAGATTCACCCAGGAATCAATGTAGGACGCGGCGGTGACGATACATTATTCGCACTCGTTGATGGCGTTGTAAGATTTGAAAGAAAAGGAAAAGATAAGAAACAGGTTTCTATCTATCCAGTAGCTTAATTATGAGTTGAAAAAGTGCGTTGCAATGATTAACTTCTTTCGGTTATGATGCAGCGCGCTTTTTTTAACTTCCGTTTATTTATATAGATGAAAGGAATACAGTATGTTTGCAGATAGAGCAAGGATATTTATTAGAGCAGGAAAAGGCGGAGACGGTCATGTGAGTTTCCGGCGCGAGAAGTACGTGGCGAATGGCGGCCCAGATGGTGGAGACGGCGGACGCGGCGGTGACGTTATATTTGAAGTCGATGAAGGACTGAATACACTTCAGGATTACAGACATAAACGAAAATTTACAGCAAAAGACGGCGAACAGGGCGGAAAACGCAGATGCCATGGTGCAGATGGGGAAGATATTGTCCTGAAAGTTCCGGAAGGAACGGTTATCAAAGAATCAGAATCCGGTAAAGTCATTGCAGATATGTCCGGAGATAATCGCAGACAGATCATCTTAAAAGGTGGTAAGGGTGGTCTTGGTAACCAGCATTTTGCAACTGCAACCATGCAGGTTCCAAAATATGCACAGCCAGGACAGCCGGCGAAAGAATTATATGTAGATCTGGAATTGAAAGTGATCGCGGATGTAGGACTTGTAGGATTCCCAAATGTCGGGAAATCTACATTCTTATCACGTGTGACGAATGCACAGCCGAAGATCGCCAATTATCATTTCACAACATTGAATCCAAACCTTGGTGTCGTGGATCTTCCGGATGCGAACGGATTCGTAATCGCTGATATTCCGGGACTGATCGAAGGTGCATCGGAAGGTGTCGGACTCGGACATCAGTTCCTGCGCCATATCGAACGTACCAAACTGATGATCCATGTAGTAGATGCAGCCGGAACCGAAGGACGTGATCCGGTAGATGATATCTATAAAATCAACAATGAGTTAAAAGCATATAATGCGGATATTGCGAACCGTCCACAGGTGATCGCAGCGAATAAGATTGATGCGATCTTTACCGATGATGATCCAGTACAGCGTCTGAAAGATGAATTTGAGCCACAGGGAGTAAAGGTATTCCCGATTTCCGGGGTAACCGGACAGGGGATCAAGGAATTGCTTTACTATGTATCGAACGAATTGCAGCATCTGGAACAGGATACGATCGTATTTGAGCAGGAATATTTCCCAGAGGAAGAGATCCCGATGAATGATCTTCCATACACAGTTGAAAAGGAAGACGATATGTATGTGGTAGAGGGACCAAAGATTGAAAAAATGCTTGGTTATACGAATCTGGATTCCGAAAGAGGATTTGCATTCTTCCAGAAATTCCTCAAAGATTCTGGTATTCTGGAACAACTTGAAGAAGCTGGTATCCAGGAGGGTGATACAGTACGTATGTATGGCCTGCAGTTTGATTATTATAAATAAAAGATCAATTGCGGTCCGTTGATTGTGATAAAGAGGAGATTAAAGATGACAACAAAACAAAGAGCTTATTTAAAAGGTCTTGCCATGAATTTAGATCCAATCTTCCAGATTGGAAAGAACAGCATGACACCGGAAGTTACCAAAGCAATCCAGGAAGCACTGGACGCAAGAGAACTGATTAAGATCAGTGTGCTTAAGAACTGTGCAGATGATCCGCGTGCGCTTGCAGAAGTGATTGCAGAACGTACACGTTCACAGGTAGTTCAGGTAATCGGTAAGAAGATTGTATTATATAAAGAAGGCAAAGATAAACATAAGAAGATCGAACTGCCAAAATAAATACAGGTAGGAGATTTGAATGAAGATAGGGATTATGGGAGGAACCTTCGATCCGATCCACAACGGACATTTGATGCTGGGACATGCTGCATATGAGACATTTTCTCTGGATCAGATCTGGTTTATGCCAAATGGAAATCCTCCTCATAAAAAGAGTGAGACAATAAAATCTACTGCTGAGGACCGGATGAAGATGACCAGTCTTGCAATTGCACCGTTCCCAGAGTTTGTGTTGCAGCCGTATGAGGCATTGAGAGAGGAAGTATCCTGCTCTTATCAGACGATGGAATATTTTAAGGAAATGTATCCGGAGGATGAATTTTACTTTATTATCGGCGCAGATTCGCTTATGGCAATTGAGACCTGGGTACATCCGGAGCGGATCTTCCCAACGTGTACGATCCTTGCGACGTACCGTGACGAGATAAAGACGAAAGAAGAGATGGATCAGCAGATTCATCATCTGTCTGAGAAATATGGGGCGCAGGTCCTGCTTATGGAGACACCGCTTATGCCAGTATCCTCTCATGAACTGCGTGCCAGTCTTCAGGCCGGTGAATCTGTCTCGGCATATGTTCCGGATGCTGTGTGCGGTTATATAAAGGAACACCAGTTATACCGGTAACAGCTTTGAAAAAGCATGTGAAAAAGCAAAAGAGGAAAACGATGATGGATGAAAAAATTTTAAAAATACAGCATACGTTAAAGAAAGAACTGGATGAAAACCGCTATCATCATACACTTGGTGTGATGTACACGTCTGCTTCAATGGCCATGCGTTACGATGTAGACGTACAGAAGGCACTTTACGCGGGATTACTGCATGATTGTGCAAAATGTATCCCTAGCGATAAGAAAATCCGTCTGTGCGAGAAATACGGCCTTCCAGTGTCATCTGTAGAAAGGGAAAATCCAAGTCTGTTACATGCCAGACTCGGTGCGTATCTGGCTCATGAAAAATATGGTGTGAAGGATGAAGAAATCATTTATGCGATTGAAAGCCATACAACCGGACGTCCGGGTATGAGCATGTTGGAGAAGATCGTCTACATTGCGGATTATATCGAGCCGGGTAGAAGAGAACTGCCGAATATGGCAGATGTAAGACAGCTTGCTTTTAGGGACATTGATGAATGTCTTTACCGGATTTTAAAAGATTCACTGATATATCTGGATAGTAAGAATATTACAGTGGACCCTATGACACAAAGAACTTATGATTATTATAAAAAAGAAATGGGAAAGGAGGATTAATATGGATCAGGCAAAAGAAATGGCAAAAATTGCTTTTGAAGCGTTAGAGGATAAAAAAGGTGAAGATGTATGTGCGATTGATATTTCAGCGGTATCTGTACTTGCAGACTATTTTGTAATTGCAAATGGTAACAGCGACAGCCAGGTACGTGCACTTGTTGAGAATGTAGAGGAAAAGATGCACAAAGCAGGCTACGCTGCAAAAGAGACAGAAGGACACAGAAGCGGAGCATGGGTATTGATTGACTTCGGTGATGTGATCGTGCATATTTTTGATAGAGAAAACCGTCAGTTCTATAATCTGGAACGGATCTGGAATGATGGAAAGAAAATTGATGATGTAAATGAATTTTAATAAAAGTTTATTGTTGTAAAAGATTTTATGAAAGCCCCGTGCATATAAAATATAAAACTGATTCCGCTCACTTCGTTCGAAGTTATCTGTTTTATATTTTATATATTGCACGGGGCTTTTGAACGTTATTGATTTTGCAACAACAAATAAATATTGAATGAACGCTTGAATGCTTGGAATTGTTTGTGTTTAAGCGAAGAAACGGAAGACTCCGATTACTTTTCCCATGATCTGAAGATCACGGACGATAATTGGTTCCAGTGCATCGTTTTCCGGCTGGAGGCGGAAGATGCCTTCTTCTTTGTAAAATCTTTTGACAGTAGCGCTGTCATCGAGTAATGCAACTACAATATCACCGTTATCGGCAACAGAAGATTGTTCAACTAATACGAGGTCACCGTCAAGGATTCCGGCATTGATCATGCTTTCTCCGTGTACCTTAAGCATAAAAGTCTGCTTATTCGGCATGTATTCCATCGGGATAGGAAAGTAGTTTTCTATATTCTGTTCGGCAAGAAGAGGTTCTCCTGCAGCAACATGCCCGATCACAGGTACGTTTACCATCTCTCTGCGATTAAAATTAAAAGAATCATCCAAAATCTCGATTGCACGAGGCTTAGTTGGATCCCTGTGAATGTATCCATTCTTCTCTAAAGTTTCCAGATGAGAGTGGACAGAAGAAGTAGACTTCAGATGTACTGCCTCACAGATATCTCTGACCGATGGTGGAAATCCACGCTCCAGTATCTGGGATTTTATATATTCCAATATTTCTTCCTGCTTTGCACTTATCTTACCTTGTGCCATATGTATGTCCTCCTTAAGTGGGCTTTCTTTCCGTTAATTTTTATATATTTAATGATAACACAGTATATAGGAAAACGCAAACAGATGTTTAGAAAATATGTTCGAAATATAGCATTGAATCTATTGACAAACATGTGTTCGAGATATATAATAAACAGTACAAGGAACACATGTTCGTAGACAACTGTTTTGAAGAAATGATGGAGGGGTACAGGATGAGCACAAGAAGAATATACTTGGAAGGATTGAAGGAAACTGACGAAAATGCGGATAAAAAGATTTATGTGGGAAACAATTATTCCGGTTATAACAGAGTAAGCATCCGGAGAAAGAGAAGCTTGTATGTGAAGAAGTTATTTGCTGGTTTCTTTTCTATTATCATGATTCTGGGCCTTAGCGCGTTTTACGGAAGTGGTCTTGTGAGTGCACATGACAATGCAAAGGATAATTCAATCAGATATAAATATTATAAAAGCATTCAGATTCATTGTGGAGACACCTTGTGGAATATCGCCGAAGAAAATATGTCAGATGATTATGAGTCGGTTAATGATTATATTACAGAAGTGAAAAAGATTAACAAACTTTCTTCTGATCAAATTCAGGACAGTCAGTATCTGATGGTTCCGTATTATAGTTATAATAAATAGTTTGGTATTCTTCAAAACAGGACAAATTTGATATATATGCTGAAAAGGCTTATATATAATATACTCACCCACGGCAATGAATGAAAAATAGTAGTTCATTGCCATTTTTATTATTATGGAATGATAGCTGATATGATGGATGAGATAAATAAAACTTTGAAAAAATGGTAGAGAATAGTTTTTTTAAGTAACTCATATCTATACGACAAATACCGATTTTTCCAAAAGATGTGGACGAAAAGGACTCATTCTGCTATAATTATACTGTTTTGTAAGGTATTTACGATATGTTTTCTTTACAATACGTTTTGTAAAAATATGTATATATACATACTATCATACACTTATGCTTTTTATATTTATTATTTTAAGGAGGTTTTTTCTTACATGATTGATTCATCTACAAATCTGGCCAATACATCGTCAAACAAACCGCATAATTATCATGAACAGAGCCAGATCGACCAGACGTTACGGCTCCGTGAAGTTTTGAAGACTTTACCGCCTTTTGTTAAGGACTATTTCCGTGCTATGGAACCGAAATCATCGGCACGTACCCGTATTAACTATGCTTACGATATCCGTGTGTTTTTCCACTTTCTTATGGAAAACAATCCTGTATACAAGAATTATACAATTGACAGATTTACGCCTCAGGATCTTGAGAATCTTGAGCCTGTAGATATTGAGGAATACCTGGAATATCTGAAAGTATACAAACGTGATGAGGACGGCGAACTGATCACCAATGGGGAAAAAGGTCTGGCACGAAAAATGTCTGCCCTTAGAAGTTTTTATGGATATTACTTCAAGCACCGGATCATTCAGAAAAATCCGACACTTCTGGTAGATATGCCTAAATTACATGATAAGGCAATCATACGTCTGGATACTGATGAAGTTGCGCTGTTATTGGATTTTGTGGAATCTGCAGGCGAACATCTGACCGGGCAGGCACTGAATTATTATAAGAAAACGCGTGACCGTGACATTGCTATTCTCACATTATTATTAGGAACCGGAATCCGTGTATCCGAATGTGTCGGACTGGATATAAAGGATGTAGATTTTAAGAACAATGGAATTATGGTTACAAGAAAAGGTGGAAATCAGATGGTTGTCTATTTCGGTGATGAGGTTGCGGAGGCGCTTAAGAATTATATGGCAGGTGACCGTGAGGCCGCTACTCCCCTTCCCGGCCATGAACAGGCATTGTTTTTGTCAACACAGAGAAAACGCATGGGTGTCCAGGCTGTTGAAAATATGGTGAAAAAATATGCCAGGCAGGTAACACCGAACAAAAAAATCACGCCGCATAAACTGCGCAGTACATATGGTACTTCTCTCTATAAAGAGACTGGGGATATTTATCTGGTAGCGGATGTCCTGGGACATAAAGATGTTAACACGACAAAAAAGCATTATGCAGCGATTGATGATAACCGACGCCGTAAAGCTGCTTCTGCGGTCAAATTACGAGAAATATAAAATGTAATGGAACTTTTTTGTCACAGTGACAGGTGTGTTCTTCTTGTTCATCTATTTTTAATTTAAATGAAAAAAGAATCTCCGGCAACATATAGTAAATAATATATGTCGGAGATCCTTTTATTTATTAGCTTAATTAGATTATAATTTTTTATCTGTAATGTTCTCTTTTAATTCAACCAGCTGCTCAATGGCCTTTGCAGTACCATCAATTCCCAGAAGTGAACTGTCAAGGCAGATATTATAGCTTTCGGCAGCTCCCCATTTTTTATTGCTGTAATAATTATAATAGCTGGAACGTCTCTTGTCCGTTTTTTTGATCAAGTCTTTCGCCTTTGCATCTGTCAGATCATAGATACGTGCAATTCTGCGGATTCTGGCATCCATATCGGCATGAATGAATACGCTTAAAACATTATCGAATTCTTCCAATGCATAATCAGCACAACGTCCGACTAGAATACATGGTCCCTCAGACGCTATCTTACGGATTGTATCGAACTGGGCAAGAAAAATCTTATGATTAATTGGCATATCTGTGTAACTGGATGAAGGATACCCGAAAGAATAAGAATCCATAACCAAAGAATACAGAAAACTGTTGGTAGGTTTCTCATCATGTGTCTCAAAAAGTTCTTCACAGATACCACTTTCTTTTGCTGCGCGTTCCAGCATTTCTTTGTCGTATAATTTGATTCCAAGATCTTCCGCAACTTTATATCCGATCTGGCGTCCGGCACTACCATATTCACGACCGATTGTAATGATTGTATTTGTCTTTGCCATATAAATCACGCTCCTAAACAAGAATTAATATAAACATATTATACAGCAAACTTAGACAAATGTATAGAATTTTCTCATAATTCAGTTATAAATATTCCTTAGTCTGTCTAATAGTTCAATGAAATATTCTGGGAGAGGTGCATTTACTTCCAGATATTTTCCTGTGGTTGGATGAATGATTCCAAGTGTGCGTGCGTGCAGGGTCTGCCCCTGTAATCCTTTGAATGGGCATTTTTTCGGACCATAGACCTCATCACCAACCAGAGGATGTCCGATACTTGCCATATGGACGCGAATCTGATGTGTACGCCCGGTTTCAAGTTCGCACTGAATATATGTGTAATCGCCGAATCGCTCCAGAACTTTATAATGTGTGACTGCATCCCGTCCGTTTTTACAATGGGTGCTCATTTTCTTTCGGTCTGTTGGATGGCGTCCGATTGGAGCATTGACCGTACCGGAATCTTCTTTGATATTTCCATGTACGATAGCAACATAGATACGCCGTATAGAGTGTACTTTTAACTGTTCCGAAAGGCTTTGATGAGCTTTATCGTTCTTACATACAACTAATGATCCTGTCGTATCCATATCAATCCTGTGGACAATTCCAGGCCTCATACAGCCGTTAATACCGGACAGCTCATCACCGCAATGATACATCAAAGCATTTACCAGTGTCCCGCTATAATGTCCGGGAGCCGGATGTACGACCATTTGTTTTGGTTTGTTGATCATGATGATATCCTGGTCTTCATAAAGGATATCCAAAGGAATGTTCTCTGGTACGATATCAGGCTCTTTTGCCTCCGGAAGGGTAACTTCCACGCTGTCGCCAAAAGAAAGCCTGTAATTGGATTTTACAGGCTTCTGGTTGACTTTTACATATCCTTCTTTCATAATTTTCTGTATATAAGATCTTGATCTGTCTTCTAATTCATCTGAAAGATAGCGGTCTATCCGCTGGCCTTCTGTATTGCGATCAATGGAAAATTCTTTCAAGGTCGTCCTCCTTATAGTAAATGAGTATTAATATAACCAGCAGAAATGCTGCAACGGTTACATAGATATCAGCAACGTTAAAAATCGGGAAGTTGATCAGCTTGAAGTATAAAAAATCGACTACATAATTCAGACGGATCCGGTCTATACAATTGCCGAAAGCACCGGAAAGAATTAACACTGCACAGATACGAAGCGGCAGATATTTATGTTCTATAGGTACTTTGTGGTAAAACCAGATAACAGCAATTGTAATCAAAAGTACACTGATATAAAAGAATATACGTTGATTTTGCAGCACACCGAAGGCTGCACCCCTGTTTTCCAGATATTCTAATTGAAATACATCTTTAATCAGTACATAGGCAGACCGATCCTTAAGATGTAATACAACCAGATGTTTTGTAATCTGATCCAATAATACCAGTACAACGATACTTACCAATGCCATTATATAATGTGTGATTCGTTTTGTATTTGTCTTCATGATACTCCTTCTATAAATTAACTGTATAAATTATTTAAATTATTGTCCTAAATGTATTTGCGTACAGAGATCAGGTAGCGTCCCTTTTTTGTTTCTGAGAGAATACCATCATATGCAATACGTCCCATTTTCCTTACAGAGATAATATCATTGTCTTTTAAACGATAACCGTTACTCGTGATAAGTTTTCCATTTACAAAGACTTTTCCGGCTTCAATCTGTGCAGTAATCTTACTTCTGGAAAGTGGATAGGCAAGAGCAAGTACACTGTCCAGACGAATGGAAGATACGGTTCCTTTCAGCTCTTCAAATCTTGGTTCATAATCTACTTTAACCCCTTTTCCTATGGAGGTATTTACGTTCGTATGACGAACCACAGTCAGATTATCTGCAATATATTCAGCGAGTTCTTCTTTGACAAAAATCAATCCTTTCTGATCTTCAACAATAATATCTCCAACTTTGGAGCGCTCGATGCCAAGATTCATAAGTGCTCCAAGATAATCCCTGTGTGTAAGATCTTCGGCAAATCTTTTGCTTGACGGAGTGACTTCTATAATCTGAATGGGATATTCATAATCATAATAAAGAGCATCAGGTAGAAAAACAGCCATCTGACGCTCTGATAAGTCATATCCACCATAAGTTTTATACTGAGATAAAAACATGTCTTTTGGTGTGGTATGAAGAATATTTAATTCATTCAAATTAAGAAAGTCGGAAAATATAACAATCCCTCTGTTATATGCCAGTCTGGAGAGTTCCACCAGACGTTTCTGTAACATACTTTCTTCTTTATTCATAATTAAAATCTTGACCTCATAGATGAAGAATCCAGAGAAGTGTTAAGCAAATCCTGAAGATCTCCAGATATATCAACATTTGTAGGTGTTACCAGGAATATGTAATTAGAAATTTTCTGCAGGTTACCACTGATTGCAAATGTAGCTCCTGAAGTAAAATCAATAATACGCTGAGCAATCTCAAGATCCAGTCCCTCAAGATTCAAAATAACGGTACGTCCACTTAATAAAGTCTCTGTAATCTCTCTTGAATCTTCTACAGAAGTTGGCTTGATCACGCAAACCTCCATATTTACACTGCTTCTTCTTGAAGGCTGACGCATCGGAGTTACTTTATTATTAGAGAATGCAGATTTGGACTTCACAGGTGCTGTGTAATCGTCTTCATCGTCTTCATCGAAATCTTTATCATTGTCTTTGGTGTTTTTATGAAAGAGGCTTCTCTTGGGCTTTTCTTCATAATCATCATCATATTCGTCATCGTCGAAGAATTCATCCTCATCGTATTCATCATCTCCGTCGTCTAACTTCATGATACTTAAGAACTTATCTAATACTCCCATTTTTAATAAATCTCCTATCTTCCGTTTATACTTGATGAGTATAATCACGTGCTCCAAAAATTCCGGTTCCCACACGGACCATGGTAGCTCCTTCTTCTATGGCCACCTGATAGTCATTTGTCATACCCATAGAAAGAATACTCATAGTAATATTATCAATGTTTTTCTTTGCGATGTCAACAGATAATTTTCTTAAATGTGCAAAAATCGGTCTGTTTTCTTCTGGATTTTCTACAAATGGAGCAATTGTCATTAATCCCTTTACGCGGATATGAGGAAATCCGGCAATCTTTTCTACAAATTCAGGAACCTCTTCCGGCATGAGACCAAATTTACTTTCTTCTTTTGCGACATTTACTTCAATCAATATATTGGCAATAACACCGTGCTTTTCTGCTTCTTTATCAATTGTTTCTGCGAGTCGGACAGAATCTACAGAATGAATCAGATCAACTTTATCAATAATGTATTTTACTTTATTACGCTGCATATGCCCAATCATATGCCAGTGAATATCCTTTGGAAGGACTTCATATTTAGAAGCCAGTTCCTGTGCTTTGTTTTCTCCGTTTATACGGACTCCAAGGTCATAGGCCTCCTGCAGCATTTCTACAGGTTTTGTTTTGCTTACGGCGATCAGAGTAACTTCATCTCTTTTACGTCCGGCACGGTCACATGCAGCCTGTATATTTTCTTCTACTTTTTCCAGATTTTCTTTTAACATAATTGTCCACTCCTTGTATAATCTGTTATTGTGTGTGTCAGGATATTACATCGCCCTCATGTACGTCCTTACCCGTCAGAGCAATGTGATCATAATTGGAAAGTCCGTAGTCATCACCACTTTGAACAATATAATATTCATCGCTTTCGCACAGAATCTGTACCTGTCGGAATACGGCATAACCACGGTTAATATTATATACACCTTTTAACTTCCGGGTTTTGTTTAACTGGCAGGTATCCGATGAATCAGGCTTTCTAAGTGTTGTATTTTCTTCAAAATCATCAGGATCTATATAAACAGAACCGGTTGATGTATCTCGGTAATAGATATCGACTGATTGGAACTGTGCATTTTCCTTCCCGGTATCGATCAATACTCCTGTGCTGTTGCTGTTACCACCCTGTGTAAGATAGTCTTCTGAGATCACATAAAAATTCTTTTTGGTGACTGCAGATTTTGGTATTTTAAGTCCGGTATGATCTGCCATAATAAGCTCTACATCTACAAAACGATCCTGGGCATAACGAACCATAGAATTATCAAATGCCAGATATCCAAGCCAGGTGCCTTTTACTTTTTTCATGGAAAAAGCCGCTGTCATAGTTTCGTTATCTTTCGGAAAACGGACCTGAACGCTGGAAGCATCAGTTAAATCTTTTACTGATTGTTTACTTAGAGCAATCACAAGTGTCCAGTCATCATCTTTGATCAATTTATATACTGAATCACCAGATTTGATTTTCGTATTATTCTTCTGCTCTTTTTTATTGTAGTTTTCTTTGTTGAGCATATCAGGGGTTATATCTTCTGCTTTTGTATTTTCAAAACCATCTACAGAATAGCTGATAATTCCGTCGGACTCAGCGGTATATACTTTCAAACCATCAAGATCTGATTCCGTCAAAGCCGCGATCTGCGTCTGACGATTCTGATTAGACTTGCCTTCAAGAACTCCGGAAATATTGTTCTTTAAAGTATATACATCCCCAAAGGTTCCGTCGGTATAATTTTCGCAGAAAGTCTGTGTCTTCTGACTGATTGCCGACTGTTCACTGGAGGTTAATTTTTGTGTGTTGTTTGTATTTGTTTCAAATTGAAGTTTCTGGTCAGACAGGGAATAAACCTGTGTTTTGGCACCGACTTTGTTTCCTTCTGAAATAAAGTAATTAACATAACCCTTCCCTTTGGAATGTACGACCGTTTCGTTACGAATGGCTAGACCGGTGTAAGAAGTATCTTTTACGATCGAACCCTCACGTACTTCATAAACAGAAATGTGCTTTGCGGTCAGATACATCAGAACCGTCACAAGAAGATAAATAAATATAACCCCAAAAATGACGATTCCGATATTTAAATGTTTTTTCTTTTGATAAACTTTTATATTTGAAGAAGTAATATTTGCAGCCAAAATACGGGCCTCCTATTCTTTGTTGTCCAATAAACGCAATGCCGCTCCATCCAGATAGTTCAGTTTTTTTCCTTGAAAACTATTCTGCTCTTCCATTCTTAAAAGAAGTTCATCACGTAATTTCCACCAACTTGTGTTCCAGTTGCAGAATACGGCATCTTTTTCAGGAATACGGCTAAACAGACGCTCTACGGCAATATCCGGATTTAGATGTTCAAGAAAAGCAATCAGTCTGTTCAGATATTCTTCTTTTTCGCATAGAGATATTGTACCATTTTCATAGTCATCGCACAACCGTGTGTCTTTGGCTATATAGAGAGAATGTGCTTTTACAATCTGAACGGGAAGAGCCGATAATATCTTGGCGGTTTCAATCGAATCATCCATCTCATCTCCTGGCAGATTTAAAATCACATGAGTACAGATATCATAACCATATCTGCTGATACGAAGAACGGCGTCAATATATTCTGCAAGAGTATGACCGCGCGATATTCTTTTCAGAGTATGATAATTTACTGTCTGAAGTCCAAGTTCTATTGCAATCTGAATTCCCGTTGTTTCGCGAATCCTATTTAAAACATCAAGATAATCTTCACGGATGCAGTCCGGACGTGTGGAAATCGCAATTTCTACGATATCAGGAACCTTCGATGCTTCGAGCATATTGTGTGCCGGTTGCCATTAATTTAGCTGCTTCTTTATTCATCATTTCAGCAAATCCATCCATACTTCCGCCTACATATTCTGCTATAGCAGTAGCATTATCATTACCTGAATGTAATAACAGACCATATAATAAATCGGATAAAGTAATTTTATCTCCAGCTTTTATTCCACAAGTTGCTTCATCCGCAGCAAAACTGTTCATATCCGCATTCTGGGAAACGGTTACAACATCGGAAAGATCCGCATTTTCTAAGGCTACAAGTGCCGTCATGATCTTTGTTGTACTTGCAGGATATATTTTGTCAAACATTTGATAAGAAAAATCTACTTTCTTTCTGTCCACATCAAACAGCGCAGCAGAATGTAATGTATTAGTCTCATCCGAAGATATGCCACTGAGACTGATATCACCGGAAGCTACACATAAATCTGAAGCAAATAATTTTCCGGTGTAAAGGTCTTTGTTATAATTTTCTGCCTCGTATTCAGAGACTACATTCTTCGTTCCAAGCAGATCTGTAATTCCACATCCGGTTGCCATGACAACCGTTAATAACAGTACAGAAATTAATTTTGAATATTTACCGATACATTTCACGCCAGTCCAAATCTCCTCTGTCAATTGCCAAAATAATAATCTCTGCTGTTGCAAGGTTCGTAGCTAACGGGATATTATAAGTATCACACATCCGAATCACGTCATTTAAATCTGGATCATGTGGCTTTGGATTAGAGGGTTCTCTCAAAAAGATAAGCGCATCAATGTCATTTTGCGCAATCTGAGCTCCCAGCTGCTGTTTGCCACCTAAAGGACCGGCAAGATATTTATGAACTTTCAGGTTCGTAACTTCTTCAATTAATCTTCCGGTCGTTCCTGTAGCATAAAGACTGTGTTTGCTTAAAATCCCTCTATAAGCGATACAGAAATTTTGCATCAATGCTTTTTTTGAATCATGTGCTATCAGACCTATATTCATATCATTCACTCCTTACTGGTATTTTTTCGGTTGTAATCCTACGTTCAAGACTAATCCAATTCCAATATATAAACTTACAAGAGAAGTCAGACCATAACTTACAAAAGGTAATGGAACTCCGGTATTTGGCAAAATTTTGGTGGCAACACCAATGTTGATAAAACTTTGTATGCCGATCAGGCCGCCAACACCGCAGCATATGATTCTTCCTGCAAGGTCTTGCGATCGTATCCCAACTAAGATACATTGTATCACAATCAATAGTAATAACGCAATAATTATACACCCTCCGACAAAACCTAATTCTTCTCCGATGATCGCGAAAATAAAGTCTGTCTGAGGTTCCAGAATGAAATTACCGTTTTTTACGGAAGTAGTTGTATTGTTATCCAGTCCTTTTCCTGTTAACTGTCCGGATCCTATAGCCATTACAGAATTTTTCTGCTGATATGCTTCATCACTTTCATATTTTTCTGGTTCAATGAAAGCAAGGATACGTTTCTGCTGATAATCTTTGAGGATTTTCTGATTCGGCTGAACAACAATACTCAAAAATATTACTGCGATCGGGACTAGTATAATCAATACCGTACCGATAAACTTATAACTGAGTCCGGCAATATAGATCATAAGGCAGATCATAAGTGCCGGACATATCGTAGTAGATAAGTTTGGCTCAATTAAAATTAAAGCAAGAGGAATTCCTGCCAGAACGGCATATTTAATTAATGTAAATTTATCATTAATATCCTCTTCATGTTCCATCAGGAATTTGGCAAAGAAAATAATAAGCAATATTTTTGCCAGTTCAGATGGCTGGAACTGAATAAATCCTACTTTAATCCAACGGGTTGCCCCATTTACATTTTCTCCGAATAATTTTACAGCTGCAAGCATAATGATAGACAATGCATACAAAACCCAGTAAAAATTCATAATCCACATGTAATCAATTAAGGAAACAACAATCATTGCAGTAAAGCCTATGATAACACCAAGAATCTGTTTGCTCTGAAGTGATTCCTTTGCACTGCCGACAACTAAAATACCCAGAACAGACAAAATCCCGACAAGTGTTACGATTCCAAATTTGTAATTTTTTAAATTGTATGGTTTAGTAAATCTATGTGATCTCACGTTTCTTCTCCTGCTATTTTTATCACTATCTGTGAACGGTTAATCTCTACCTGAAAATCATCTTCTGTAAGTTCCATATATTTGGAAAGTGTTTCGTATAAATCTTTGCAAATATGTTCATAAGCCGAAGGAGTACATTGTACACGATCTGATATGACCAACGTGCGCAGACGATTCTTTGCAATGGATACGGAAGAGTTTTTCAGCATAATAAATCCTCCTAATTCTTCCTGAAAGCATGGGAAATTCTGGAAAATAACCCTTTGCCTGTGTCAAGATTCATAAAAGAGACTTCCGTGCCCGTGATTCGTTTGCAAATGTTAAGATATCCCTTTCCGGCTTTTGAATCCAATCCGATTACCGGTTCCCCCTGGTTCGTTCCTATTACAACCTGTTCGTCATCAGGAAGGATCCCAATCAGCGGAACGGCAAGAATCTCTGTGACATCGTCAACCGACATCATATCTCCTCTTTTCACCATATCCATCCGGATACGATTAATGATAAGATCGATTGTATGGATCTGGTTCTGTTCCAGAAGTCCGATGATACGGTCGGCATCACGGATGGATGATACTTCCGGAGTTGTAACTACAAGTGCACGGTCAGCACCGGCAATTGCATTTTGGAAGCCCTGCTCAATTCCTGCAGGACAATCCAGAAGTATGTAATCGAATTCTTCTTTTAATTCTGCGGTGAGTTTCTTCATCTGTCCCGGAGAAACTGCGGATTTATCTTTTGTCTGTGCGGATGGCAGTAAATAAAGATTCTCATATCGGCTGTCTCTGATCAGTGCCTGTTTAAGCCGGCAGCTTCCCTCAACAACATCAACAAGATTATATACAACCAGATTTTCCATGCCCATAACAACATCAAGGTTGCGAAGACCGAGATCAGTATCAATAATCACTACCTTTTTGCCAAGCTTAGATAATCCTGCACCTATATTTGCCGTTGTTGTTGTCTTTCCAACACCGCCTTTTCCTGATGTAATTACAATAACTTCGCCCATGAATAACTTCCTCCTATAACTGGTTTTACTTTAATCCCTCCGATCCGCAGTTTTTTAGGCTGCATATGGAGTGCTGCTATGACAGCATCTGTCCTGCCGGCGGCACCTGCAATCACGGTTCCGTATATAGTACCTGTCACGATTACATTTCCTTTTGATGCAACCGTTGCACCCTCTTCAACATCTCCGATGATCACGATGCTCTGTTCCGACTCCAGAACCTGTCTTCCTCTTAATGTACCTTTATAGAACTGTCCGTCCCTTTCATGGATAGCTTCAAGGCTTTCGTCCAGTAATTTTTTATGGACTTGTTCTGTAGCAGTATTCTTTTCAATAATGCATAGTATTTCAATACCGGCAGCTGATTCAATCGCTCTTGTCAGCTGCCGCTCTTCTTCTTCTGTGAAAGAACGGCCTTCATATTCTACCGCCATTTTTGCATGATTAAAAAATTTGGCGGCAGATTGAAATTTGTTTTTTACGTCATCAAGCAATTCTTCAAATGAATTGTCGGAATTAAAATAAATCGTAATGCCGTATTTGTTGCTCTTGATGAGAACATCATCTTTCACATAGAATCATCCTTTCTTTAATCTCCACCGTTTGATCCAGTTCCGATATTGGAAGCCTCTCCGGTGATCAGTTCATTTTCCGGAGTAACTTTATAATAATACTCCATGACATTATTACCAACTTCAGCTGCAAAAGTTGAACTGTAACCATTGGCGATACGTATTGCAAATGCAATCTGTGGACTGTCACTAGGAGCAAATCCTACAAAAAGACCATGATCTGGGTGAGTCTGACTTTGCTGAGCTGTTCCTGTTTTACCGGATAATTGTACACCGCTGGCATTTAATTTTGTGAAAATATCTTTGTCTTCGGATGTTACCACTGCTCTCATACCTTCGTGAACTGCCTGCCATGTAGTAGATGATACATCGGTTACTTTATTTTTTACTTCCGGTGTATAATCTTTTACTGTCTTTCCCTTCGGATTAGTCACTTTGTCTAAAAGACTTAAATTATATACAGTACCCTTATTTGCAACAGCTGTAATATATCTTGCCAGCTGACTGGTTGTATAGTTGTTGGTTCCCTGTCCGATAGCGGATAATACAGAGTTGTCATCGGAAATCTGCGGATCTGATTCCGGAATTTCCATACCGGAAGTATCTCCAAGTCCGAATTCTTCTGCATATTTCTGCAGTTTTGCAATTCCTCTTTCACTTGAATAGTAATTCTGAGTACTCTTTCCGTCAGAAGTATCATTATCTAATTTTGAATTCCCTGTACTGTTAAGGCCAAGTCTGTATCCGACTTCATAGAAGAAATCATTACAAGAATGTTGAATTCCCTGCGATACATTCAGGTTGCCATGAGCAGACGGATAAATCCAGCACTTTGGATTTGGTGTAACTTTTTTATATACACCTGCGCACGGAAGGTAAGTATTTACATCAATAACACCTTCTGTCAGACCGGTGATAGCAGATAACGGCTTATAGGTAGAACCTGGTGCTGTTTTTTCCTGAGTTGCATTATTATAAAATGGACGAGACTGATTTGTAAGCAGTTTACTATAATAATCGGAGTCCATAGTATTTGCAAGACGGTTGTTGTCATATCCCGGATATGATACACAGGCCAGTACTTCACCAGTATTCGGATCTGTTGCAACTAAAGATCCGGTACATGGTTCAAGTCCAAGCTGTCCCGGGGTAATTTCCAGTGATTGGATCTTGCTGCGGATAAAATCATAAGCACCGATGCTTCCGGCTTTTAAGCTGTCGTACTGATTATCTTTTTTATCCAGAATATTCTGCTCATATAACATCATACATATCTGTCTGCCGGTAATAGTTCCTGATTTTATCATGTAACGGTAGATCAGTTTGTCAAAATTGTTATCGGTATTTATATAATCCAGAATATAATTTATGATTCCCTGATATACTTCTCCGGAATCGGAATATTGTTCGTTGGATTTTATATAGTCTTTTAATAAAGAAGTATCTATCCAGTTCTTTGAAATTGCATAATTCAAATACGTATAAACATTAATAGATTCTTCATCTTTCCAGGCTTTATACGTAGCATCTTTAGTATCAATGGATTTTGACATCAAGACGCCTGTACCGTTAGTCAGTACATCAGATACCAGGTATGTCAGATACGCCTGGACTTCTTTTGGCTGATCTTTGTATGCGGCAGCTTTTGAATCATTCAGCACTTTTGTCAGTGTATTTTTAACTTCTTCTTTTCTTATAGAAAATGCAGAGGCAACTTCTTTTTCAGCTTCTCCGGCATCGGGATCCGTAAAGTGTGTCATGTCAAGCACATCATTATTGATCATTGCGTTATATACATCACCGATCGGGATGATAACGTCACTTCCATCTTCTACCTTATTGCGGTCAAAATCAAGAGAGTTCTGAATTTTGGCGAGAAGAACTCCTGCAAGTTCCTGCTCGAGAATATTGTAGGCAGCTTTCTGCAGATTGGCATCAATCGTCAGATAAAGATCATTCCCGGCTTTCGGATTTGTTCCTTTTACGGTTTTGATAACTTTACCTACGTTGTTAACATAGAGTTTCTCGCTTCCTTTTTTACCCTGAAGCTGAGAATCCATCGCCTTTTCAAGTCCTGCCTTACCTACAGTATCAGTTTTGCTGTATCGTTCCTGATCGGCATCGCTTAAAGCATCATACTCTTCCTGCGAGATCTGACCGGTATATCCGATAATATTTGCAAAACATTTACTGTCAGCATACTTACGAAGTGATTCTTCTTCTACATTGATTCCTGATAATTTGTCCAGATTTTCCATAATATCCGCAACTGTGGCATCGCTGACATCTTCAGCGATTGTGGTTGAGATATATTTCTGATAACTGTTCAGCCAGATCTGATAACGAATATTGATCAGTTTTAGTACAGTGGACTTGTCCATCTCCTTTTCATTAATTCCGAACTTTTGTTTATCCGTACAGAGATAATGAATAAGTTCATCTGCCGTTGTTGCTTTCTGTTTTTTAGAAAGCTGGTCGATGGTTGATTTTCCATATACATCGGCAATAAAACGTAATTTCTGAGTCTCATTTTGCGCAACAAACTGATAATTGTTATTACTGTCCAAAATGATTCCGAAGTTATTGATAACGGTATCTCCGTTCGATTCGACCATTTTAATAACAGAAGAAATCGTCTTGTTCAAAACTTTATTCTGTTGTGCTATGCTGTCATAAGATCCGTTATCTTCGATTGTAACGGAATATGCCAATTCATTATATGCCAGCAGATTACCGTTCCGGTCATAGATATTACCACGGGTACCCTGTATTTCTTTTGTTTTCTGAATCTGCAGTTTATAATCATCAAGATATTCCTGCCCTTTGACAATCTGAAGATAGAATATTCTCTGTACCAGGATTGCCGATGTAATACAAAAGACAATAATTAATACAAATATTCGAGATTGTACGAATTCTGCAATGCCGGATTTGATCCGTTCCCATAAACTATACAAATTTACTTGCACTCCTTTGCTCTTCTGCTTCCAGTTTCTTGTTAATGTGTAATATGATCTGATACAGAATCAGAGTAACCAGAATGGTATACACAAGTTCTGGCATAATGATCTGTCTCAGGTATGCTTCAAAAGCAAAATCCCCCTGCAAAAGATACATACAGAAGTATGTAACTAAACCGTATATCAATTCACTGATCGCAATAAGTGCGATAGGAAGTTTGATATCATCATCGTAAAAGAGTCTTCGAAATGACCCGTTCATGTAACCAATTACCGAAAAAAGCAGGGTGTAAAAACCGAGAGTGTTTCCCCAGAATACATCTGTCAGGAAACCGGACAGAAATCCAACGGCAAGGCCCTCTTTTTTCCCTCTCATAAATCCGAACGAAGAAGTAACGATAATCAACAGATTGGGTTTGATCGTTGCGAATGCCAATCTGTGAAAAACGGTACATTCTAATAAAAAGCAGATAATGATAATGAAAAATGTGATAAGTTTTCTTTTCATATGCTACTCTCCCTTGGTGTTTCCGGATTCCTGTTTGATGAGTTCGCTTTTGGTCGTTGTAATAACAAGAACCTCCTGAAGTTTGCTGAAATCAACAGCAGGTGTAATGTATCCGGAACGTGTCAGGTTATTGGAATCTACTTTTACATCACTGACATATCCGATAAAGAGTCCCTGAAGAAATCTGTCGCTGACATGCGAAGTAACGACTTGTTCTCCAACTTCAATCTTATTATCATTATTAGCAAGCTTTTCAAAACGGATTCTTCCATTTTCCATCTGTTTTAAATCACCTCTTACCACACAGGTATCTGAAGTAGAAAGAAGCATTGCACTGATATTACTTTCATCATCTATAATAGAACGTACCCGGGCGTAATGAGGTCCGACTTCTGTTACAATTCCCACAAGGCCGCTGCCT
The DNA here is from genome assembly GCF_025150085.1 of Dorea longicatena. NCBI lineage: Bacteria > Bacillati > Bacillota > Clostridia > Lachnospirales > Lachnospiraceae > Dorea > Dorea longicatena. Next base: position 1,499,445 of record NZ_CP102280.1, on the reverse strand, counting down.
GCAAGAACATTACAGTTTTTCTTGATTCCGTCTTTGCTCCCTTTGTCGATCGTAAAGTCGCTGAACCAGTTAGAACCGCTGTTGGAAATTACATGTGCGCCGATTTTTTTATAATCCGAATAATTTTCATCGAGTTTATATAATTCACGGAGTCTTTCCAGTTCATACTGATCCTGACGGAGTCTGGTGTTGTCTATTGTAAGATCATCTACTTTGGATTGTAATTTTTTGTTTTCCTTTTTCATATCCTGCAGTGTCTCAAAATTATCGGAAAGATCGCTCATATAACGTCCTACATATCCGATACCTTTTTGCATAGGAATTACTGTATAATTTGCAATGAAACTGATTGGTCCGTTCCCTCCGGTAATACGTTCTACCCCCATCAGAATAACACAGATGACGATTACGATGATCAGCCAGTATTTACTTGGAAGGGAAGATTGATTTTTTGTCTTCATTATCTCATCCACCTATAATTATCTTCTATCATTGAAAATGTAAGTTTTCTCAAATCTTTTGACATAATAATACGCTTCAGCCCATTTACCGCACAGGTATCCGGTTCCAGAGCTGTCCTTGATTTGATTCCAACCATCTGCTCGATATATATTTCGAGGCCTGGCATATTTGCAAGTCCACCTGTGAGGAAAATCCCGTTTTCATAAATTGCTTTGCGAACCTCAGGAGGTGTCCTGTCTAAAAGAGAATGTATTGCTTTTACACATTCAAGCAGAGGATCCTTCATTGCCGCACGGACAAGCATAATAGAAATAGGCTTTCGCATCGGTACACCTGTGATCAGATCTCTTCCGGCCACCGATAATATAGAATCGGAATCACCCGTAAATACATTGAAATTTCTTCGAAGTACTTCTGCCGTCTGCCGTCCGATCAAAAAATCGTGACTGTGTTTTACAAGATTGATGATCCCCTGGTCAAACGTCAGACCGCCGACCTTTACAAGGCGGTTTAAAACCATACCTCCACCGGCCAGTACAGATAACTCGGTTGTTTCGCCTCCAAAATTCGCAATCATGATACCTTTTGTATTCTGAATATCAAGATTCAGACCTACTGCATCAGCAATAGACCGCTCTACAATGTTTACTTCTTTTGCTTTTGCCGTTGAATGGATTACCAGATCAAAGAATGCTTTCTTTTCTACTTCTGTTACATCCGTTGGAACAGCAATCACATATTCAGAACCACGCGAAAACTGACGTCCCCTTTTTAACAGGTTCTGAAGCAGAAACTGCATGTCATTAAATCTGGAAATGACACCTGCCTCCATAGGAAATGTGATTTCTATATTGGATGGTGCTTTTCCATACATACTGAATGCATCATCTCCAACTGCAAAAATATCGCGATCCCGGTTATCTTTAAATGCAATTACATTTTTCTCTTTCCAGATCGTATCTTTTTTCTTATCGTAGACCTTTATATCATAAGAACCAAGGTCCAGCCCGTATACATTTCTTGCCATCTGACAGAATCCTTTCTTCTATCTTGTTTGCAGAATTTACAGCATGCCCTCCTCACGAAAACTCATATAGCAATTATTGCCAATAATAATATGATCTAACAAATCAATTCCTATAAGCGCACCCGCATCCAGAATTCTTTTTGTTGTCAACATATCTTCACGGCTTGGAGTCGGATCACCACTTGGATGATTATGTAAAATTATAATTGATACCGCATTCTTCTGCAATGCTTCTATAAAAAGCTCTCTCGGTGTAATAAGGGATGCATTTACTGTCCCTTTTGAAATATTGGTTTCGCCGAGAAGCTTTGCCTTCGAGTTTAACATCAATAATTTCATATGTTCCTGTTTCTCGTGTCTTAAATCTTCCATATAATATTGTGCAATCGTTTTCGGTTCGGTAAAACATACGGTTTCTTCATATGAAGCTTTGGAAAGCCTTTTTGCAAGTTCCGATATACAGGATATCTGAATTGCTTTTACCTGACCGATTCCCTTGATCTTTTTCAAACGTTCAACATTAAACTGGTGAATCCCGAGGATTCCGTTTTCGCCGGCATGATACAGGACCCTTCTTGCAAGGTCTACTGCATTTTCACCCTGAGTTCCTGTTCTTAATAATACCGCCAATAATTCAACGTCACTTAAACTGTCCGCTCCCAGACGTGCACATTTTTCATATGGCCGCTCGTCTTTCGGCATTTCTCTCATGGTATTAGATTGATTCATATTTTCTTTAGATTCGCACGACGTTCACAGAAGTAAAGTCAGGGACCTACCTTTCTGTAAACTATAAGAAACGATATATGATAATGGAAAGAATCACGCCAATGATACTTGCCATGGTTATCTTTATCGACAGACCAAATGTTATGACTAACACTCCCAGGTCCAGGACGATCGGCTCGTCTATTCCAAAGGATTGTCCATAACTCAGCCAGGATAAGGCCGGCACCCCTTTTGCCAGCATCCCGATAAAGCCACCAAGAACTACTCCTGCCAGAATAAGCAGAAATAAAGCCCAGGCGTTCTTACTCCCTGCACCTTTCATATGTACTCCTCCTCGTTTTTCCTATCTAAAAAACTCAATACATTTTATCACATTTCAGAAAAAGTGTATAGGTTTATGATATTAAAAAATTCTTAAACTTCTTTTCAATTTTCTACATAAAGTGAGCATATTTCATAAAAAATTTTTATTTTTTTGTCTCTAACGGGCGATATGTGCCGGCAATCATTTCGGCAATTTTTATTCCATCCATGGCTGCAGATGTAATGCCGCCGGCATAACCCGCGCCTTCTCCACAAGGATAGATTCCGCGGATCTCGCTTTGCAGAGAATCATCTCTTATGATTCTGACCGGCGAAGATGTTCTGCTTTCAACTCCTGAAATGACAGCATCCTTTCTTGCATATCCAGGAAGCTTCTGATCAAATATGCATACCCCTTCCTGTAATGAATCCGCAATGATCTCAGGAAAAATGCGTCTGACATTAGCAAGCTGATACATACCTTTTATCTGTGGAATAATATCACCTAATTTTTGCGAAGGTATATTTTTACAAAAATCACCGAATAACTGTACCGGAACCTTGCCGTTTCCTTCCCGATATGCATTTTCTTCTAATTTTCTTTGGAATTCAACGCCGGCAAGTGGATGGCTGCTTCCAAAATCTTCCGGGGTTACGGTAACGATAACGGCGGTATTGGCATTCTGTCCGTCTCGCTTGCTATAACTCATTCCGTTAACAGCAAGGCGATGAGGTTCGGAAGAGGCATTTACTACATATCCACCGGGACACATACAAAATGTATATACACCTCTTCCGTTTTTCAGATTTGTCGTAAGTTTATACGGTGCTGCGGGCAGAAAGTCCGGATAATGCTCTCCATATTGATCTTTATTAATCATTTCCTGAGGATGCTCCATGCGGACTCCTACTGCAAATGCTTTTGGCTGCATAGGTACTTCGTGTTGGTGCAGCATGGCAAATGTATCACGGGCACTATGACCGATTGCAAAAACAGCAAGCTCTGTATCGAGAACATATTTTTCCTGCTTTTTGAGATCGTATACTTCTAATTTGCGGAGCACTTTTGTGTTCCCTGTTGTAACGGTCTGGATATCAGTGACCTGTGAATGAAACCGTACTTCTCCGCCATGCGCACAGATACATTCACGCATTTCTTTTACAACCCGGGACAAAATATCTGTTCCTATATGCGGCTTGCTTTGATATGTGATCGCTTCCGGAGCACCATGTCTGGCAAAGATGCGGAGAACTTCGTGGTTCCGCCCTGATTTGTCTTTAACAAGAGTGTTAAGTTTTCCGTCAGAGAATGTTCCAGCACCGCCTTCACCGAATTGAACATTCGATGAAGGGTCTAATGTTCCGGTCTTCCAGAAGGTTTCTACGTCTTTAGTGCGTTGATCGACATCGGCCCCTCTTTCCAGAAGGATTGGCCGGTATCCGTGGATTGCAAGCATATATCCGCAGAATAGTCCCGCAGGTCCGGTCCCGATGATAACAGGACGGTGCTGGAACTCTCTGGTTCCGTTTGCAGGAAAGTTATAAGCATCTTCTTTCGCCTGAAATTGAATCTGATTACTCTTGATGCTTTTTTTGATTTTTGCCTCATCTTTTACCAGGACATCCACGGAATAAACATAATAAAGATCTGGCTTTTTACGTGCGTCAATGGACTGGCGTCTGATCTTGTATCCCTGAAGATATTCTTTTTTCATATGAAGTGTTTTCAAAATCTTTCGTTCCAGATCTGATTGTGTATGTGCAATGTTTAATTTTAACTGATTGATCCGTATCATGTTTTACTCCTTTTTGTTATCTTTGTAAAAATCACTGCGTATCCGCAGCTGCCTTGCCGGCCAGATAGCCGGTTGCCCATGCCCATTGAAGATTATAACCACCGCAGATTCCATCTGCATCCAGAAGTTCGCCTGTAAGATACAGGCCTTTTATATATCTGGATTCCATTGTCCTGGCACTAAGCTCTATAGTGGAAATCCCTCCTGCACACACTTGTGCATTGTCAAAACCGTTAGTAGTATCAATTAGTACTACGTTTTGCTTAACCGCTTGCACAAAGCTTTTGAACTGCGTTTCGGACAACTCTTGAACCAGCGTGTGCATACGGATGCGGGCCTGCTCTAAAAATCTCGGTATTAGTTTCTGGTGGAAGATCCCAAGAAGATAATCCGCACAGGTCATTTGCTCCCGCCCTTCTTTTCTTTCTAAAAGAAAGGATAAAAATTCGTTTTCTGACATCTCAGGCAGAAAGTCAATTTTAACCTTTGCATTTTGCTTGAGATATAAAGCTTTCGCAACATAGCGGCTGATTTGAAATACAGGAATTCCGGAAATTCCATACGCTGTAAGCTGTAATTCTCCGCGGTCAGAAGCAATGGCTTTCCCGTCACAGATTGCGGTTACGGAAGCATCGGTTCGGACACCGGCTGCTTTGGCGAATAGATTTTTCCTGACCTTAAGCTGTACCAGCGCCGGAACCACGGGAACCATTGTATGTCCCAGGCCCTTTGCCAGTGTGTATCCGCTGCCATCAGATCCCAGTTTTGAACTGGCCTTTCCACCACAGGCCAGAATTACAGCATCCGCTTTCTGTTTTCCTGTATTTAGCTTTATCATAAAGCCGGACGATATCGGGGTAATATCCGTTACCTGAACACCGGTAAGAATTTTGATGCCAAGCCGGTGAAGTTCCAGTTTTAATAATTCCAGAACGGTAGATGCCTGATCTGAATGTGGATAGACATAATTTCCTCTTTCTTTGACCATAAGTCCGAGAGATGAGAAAAAGCGTATGGTATCTTCATACCCAAACTGCTCTAACACTTCTTCAACAAATGGAATATTTTCACTGCGGTAATAAGAAGATTTCATATCTTTGTTCGTCAGATTACACCTTCCGTTTCCTGTTGCGAGAATCTTTTTCCCGACAGAATCTTTTTGCTCATATATCGTAATCTGAACTTTTTGGTTTGATCTTGCAGCTGCAATCGCAGCTACAAGACCGGAAGCACCGCCGCCAATGATTGCTATTTTCTTCATCTGCAAATCCTCTTTTTCTGCATAGATTTTTATAAATTTATAAGGTTACGATTCCTGCGCGGACCAGATATTCTAAAGACATCAGAATTCCCAGTTTTGCATGTGGCCAGGTAAGTCCGCCCTGAAAATATACCGCATATGGAGGCTTGATCGGACCATCTGCACTCAATTCAATAGACGATCCCTGGACAAATGCACCGGCGGCCATAATAACATCCGAATCATATCCAGGCATCGGCCACGGTTCAGGTGTAACATAAGAATCCACCGGAGCGGCCGCCTGAATTCCTTTGCAGAATTCAATTACACCTTCGGGAATTCCGAATTCTACTGCCTGAATAATATCATGCCGGCTTTCTGTCCCGTTTGGAATTACAGGGAAACCAAGTTTTTCATAAATATTTGCTGCAAAAATTGCGCCCTTTAATGCGGATGCAGATACTGTCGGCGCAAGGAATAATCCCTGATAGAAATCCTTCATCACACCAAGCGATGCGCCTACTTCTCTTCCGAGTCCAGGAGAAGTCAGGCGATATCCGCAGGCATCAATTAAATCTTCACGTCCTGCAATATATCCACCGATCGGAGCAAGACCGCCGCCCGGATTTTTGATCAGAGATCCAACGGTCATATCTGCTCCGACATCACTTGGCTCAATTGTTTCAACGAATTCGCCATAACAGTTATCAACCATACAGACAAGATCCGGTTTGATCCCTTTTACAAATGTGATCAGTTCTCCAATCTGCTTTACGGAGAAACTCGGCCTGGTCTGGTAACCTTTGGAACGTTGGATTGCTACCATTTTTGTCTTATCATTGATTGCTTTTTTGATGTTTTCATAATCAAAAGTGCCATCTGCCAGAAGGTCTACCTGGGAATATGAGATGCCGTATTCAGCAAGCGAACCGTTTGACGGCCGGATACCGATCACTTCTTCCAAAGTATCATACGGTTTTCCGGCAGGTGCCAGAAGTTCATCTCCGGGTCTTAGATTTGCCGCAAGTGCGAGTGACAGAGCATGTGTTCCGCAAGTGATCTGCGGACGTACAAGTGCGCTTTCTGTGTGAAAAATAGACGCATATACTTTTTCAAGTGTATCTCTGCCCTGATCATCATAACCATATCCGCTGGCATAATTAAAACATCCGGCACTGACACGGTTGTCCTGCATGGCTTTTATTACTTTCAACTGATTGTATTCTGCAATCTCATCTATCTTTTCGAATCTGTCTTTCAGATTTTTTTCTATATTTTTTCCAAATGAAAGGACTGTTTCACGAATGCCCATTTCATTATAAATTGTGTTCATTGGTATCATAATTGTCTGTTATCCTTCTTTCTGAAAAATTTATCATCTGTTTATTTTGCATCTAAAATTTTAAACCGCAGGGATTCGCACATCGCATCAAACATCGGATTGATGGACGGAATGCGGCGAAGCACATTTTCCGCTTCGCGGTATCTTTCCATATCATATAAGAGCGAAGCTCTGTTAAGATCGAACATGGCCCTCTCTCCCTCGTACTTGATCAGCGGTTCCAGTCCGAGAAGTTCGCGATATGCAAATGCTGTATCCTGATTGCGTGAATAAATTTCCATTAATTCATTCATTTTTCGCAAAAACTTTGATTTACCCCTCAGTTTTTTCTTTAGCATATTTTTCCCTCCAGATGTGAAATCATTGCTTCTAAGATTTTTTCTTCGTCATAATCATATTTTTCTTTTTGGATCCATGTGACCTGCCGCTCACGCCGGAACCAGGTAAGCTGTCTCTTGGCGAAATGCCGGGTATCGCGTTTGATTGTATATACTGCTTCGTCAAGAGCATACTCTCCGTCCAGATATGCCAGTATTTCTTTGTATCCTAATCCCTGCATTGAAACCATCTCTTTGGTACAGCCCATCTCTTTCAGCCGTTTTACTTCTTCAACAAGCCCTTCGCTCATCATCTGATCCACACGTCGGTCAATTCTCTGATAAAGCTGTTCCCTTGGTGCGTTGAGAACAAAATAAACAAATTCATACGGAGACTCTTTCTGACGCTCTTCTTCATTGTGTCTGGACATTTTCTGACCGGTCTGATGATAATATTCAAGCGCACGGATCACACGTTTTATATTATTGGCATGAATATCTTCAGCGGACTTTGGATCAATTTCGCGTAACATATTGTGCAGATATTCCGCCCCTTTTTCTTTTGCCAGATTTTCCAGGTCTTGACGATAATTGTCATCCTGTGAAGTGCTGGTAAAATCAATGTCATATAGTAATGCCTGGATATAGAATCCGGTCCCTCCTACAATGATTGGAATGTGACCGTTAGCGTAGATTTGTTCCATAGCTTTTTTTGCCATCTGCTGGAAACGGACTACATGGAATTCGTCCCATGGCTTTAATTCGTCTACCAGATAATGAGGAATCCCCTGCATCTCTTCTGGACGTATCTTCGCGGAACCGATATCCATATATTCATACACCTGCATGGAGTCAGCAGAAATGATTTCTCCTCCGATGGCTTTTGCAAGTCCAATGGAGGCTTTTGTTTTGCCAACGGCCGTAGGCCCTGTTAGTACTACTAATGGTTTCTTTTTCATTTTACACAATCCTCTTGAATTTCTTTTCCAGTTCTCGTTTTGTCATTGCGATAATGGTAGGTCTTCCGTGTGGGCAGTGATACGGGTTGTCCAGTGATAGCAGTTCACCGATCAGCGCATCTACTTCCTGCACCGACAGTTTCATGTTGCCCTTTACGGCAGCTTTGCATGACATCGAAGCAATCTTTTCGTCGATGAGATCCGGAGACTGATTTCTGGTAATTTCATCCGAAAGACTGTCCAACATCTGGATCAGCAGTTCTTTCTTTGCAATACTGAACAGATTATCTGGTACGGCGCGGACGGCATAAGAATCCTGACCAAACTCCTCAATCTCGAATCCAATCCTTGTAAATTGATCCATGTAGGTGTTCAGAAGCTCTGCTTCCTGCATGCTTAAGTTCAGTACGATCGGAGGGCTGATCATCTGTGAGGTGAATTCCCGGGTTTTCATGGATTTTAAAGTCTTTTCATACAGAACCCGTTCGTGCGCCGCATGCTGGTCGATGATGTACAGGCTGTTATCATATTCTACCAGCCAATAGGTTTCAAATACCTGACCAACGACTTTATATTTCTGCATGGCCTCTCTTGTAAGCAGATGATCTTCAAAAAGCTCCATCTGTTTCGGTGTTTCCGTAAGAGACGGTTCTGGTTTAGTTGTTTCGTCTGTATTCGTCGACATTGTTATTTTTGATTTGCTGGATGCATTCTGCATGTAAGGTATTTTTTCTTCTGCTACGTTTGAAGGTGTTGAAGCAGAAGAAAACGACGGGCTTTCTTTTACCGAAATATTTTCTGCTATATTTTCTGTCGTATGTACTGCTTGCTTTGTTGCAATCTTTTCTCTTCTCTTCTTCTCTTCATGCTCTGCCAGAACCCGTTCTTTCATCCTGGACATGAAGTATTCCAGATCACGCTCCTGCGGAGGCGGCACAATTGCTTTTTTCCGTTGCGGCATCGATGCGGATGTTACACCACCAGTCATTCCTGATGTTGCTCCTGTCTGGACCGCCGCCGGGGTCTGAGAAACAGATCCAGTCTTTGGTTTCGGCGCATATGCCGGTGTATTGGAAACAACCGGCTTTGGTTCCGGCATCTCCACATGCGGGATCAGTTCTTTCTCGTGAAGACCCTGATCAACCGCTGAGTAGATGGCATTATATACTTCCTGCTGGTTATTAAAACGCAGTTCCATTTTAGTTGGATGTACATTGACGTCTACATGTTCACCGTCAATCTCGATATGCAGTACCACGAACGGATACTTGTGCTGCATGGTAAAATCTTTATATGCGTCTTCAATGGCTCTGGAAATGATATTATTCTTGGCATATCTTCCATTGACATAATAATTTTCAAAATTACGGTTTCCTCTGGAAATGATTGGTTTCCCGAGAAATCCTGTGACTTTCAGGCCTTTTGCATCGTATTCTGCTTTTAGAAGATTTGCTGCGATATCACGTCCATAGATATGGTAGATCACATCTTTGAGTTTGCCGTTGCCGGATGTATGCAATTTCGACTGTCCGTTGTTGATAAACTGAAAAGAAATGTGTGGATGCGAAAGTGCAAGTCTTGTCATCAGATCTCCTACATGACTTGCTTCAGTCATAGGTGTCTTTAAAAATTTTCTTCTGGCCGGAGTATTATAGAACAACTGCCTTATAATAAATGTCGTTCCGTCCGGTGCTCCGGTATCTTCAAGGTCTTCCTCTTTGCCGCCTGCGATACGATATAAAGTTCCGAAGGTCTGGTCCCTGGTCTTGGTAATCAGTTCTACCTGTGCAACTGCAGAGATGCTGGATAACGCTTCACCGCGAAAGCCCAGTGAACCGATATGGACCAGATCATCTACAGAACGGATTTTACTCGTTGAATGCCGTAAGAATGCAGAACGGACGTCATCCCGTTCAATCCCGCATCCGTTATCTGTAATGCGCATAAAGGAAATCCCGCCCTCTTTTATCTCTACCACAATTGCCGTAGCACCTGCGTCGATGGCATTTTCTACCAGTTCTTTTACAACAGAAGCGGGTCTTTCAATGACCTCTCCTGCTGCTATCTTATCAATTGTAATCGGGTCTAACACCTGAATTTTACTCATCGTTTACCACCTGTTTTTCAGCTTGTTCTGAAGCTGATATAATGTATTTAATGCGTCGATCGGAGTCAGATTGGCTAGATCCAGATCCTTAATCTCCTTAATTACGTCGTCGTCTTTTACGGTATCAAATAATGACATCTGGGCAAGATCTACCTCATCAAAATGCTTTGTTTTTTGTTTGGAAGATTCCTGTCCCTGCACTTCAATGTCCTTGATACGTCCGGTTACATCTGCCTGCACCAGTTCTTCTACGATTTCTTTCGCCCTGTCCGTAACTGACTGCGGAACTCCGGCAAGTCTTGCGACCTGAATTCCGTAGCTCTTATCAGCACCACCTTTTACTATTTTACGCAGGAAAATGATATCATCACCTTTTTCTTTTACGGCAATGCAGTAATTATTGACATTTTCAATTTTTCCTTCAAGCTCAGTCAGTTCATGATAATGTGTTGCAAATAACGTCTTTGCCCCAAGCAATTTGCTGTTGCTGATATACTCGATCACTGCCCAGGCAATGCTTAAACCGTCAAAAGTACTGGTTCCGCGACCGATCTCATCAAGGATCAGAAGACTCTTACTTGTCGCATTACGGAGAATATTAGCAACTTCCGTCATCTCGACCATGAAAGTACTCTGGCCGCTTGCAAGGTCATCTGATGCACCCACTCGTGTAAAGATGCGGTCAACCACACCGATGTTAGCGGATGAAGCCGGAACAAATGAACCAATCTGCGCCATCAGGACGATCAGCGCAGTCTGTCTCATGTAGGTTGATTTACCGGCCATATTTGGTCCTGTGATAATGGAAATACGATCCTTTTTATCATTCAGATATGTATCGTTACAAATAAACATGTCATTGGAAATCATCTTTTCTACTACCGGATGTCTTCCGTCTTTGATGTCGATCAGTCCTTTATCGTTCATCTTCGGTCTGACGTAATTATTCTGCTCCGCAACCAGTGCAAGTGAGGCAAATGCATCTAATTTTGCAATAGCTTTGGCTGTCTTCTGAATACGTACGACCTCTTTTCCAATCGTATCTCTGACTTCAGAATAAAGCTGGTATTCCAGTGCGTACAGTTTATCTTCCGCACCAAGAATCGTGTCTTCCAGTTCTTTTAATTCCGGAATGATATAACGCTCTGCATTGGCAAGAGTCTGCTTTCTTGTATAATAATCCGGTACCAGATCTTTAAAAGAATTGGTAACTTCCAGATAATAGCCAAATACTTTGTTGTATTTGATACGCAGATTCTTGATTCCTGTCTTTTCCCGCTCATCTGTTTCCAGTTTGGCAAGCCAGTCCTTCCCGTCGGATTTGGCATTGCGGAGTTTGTCGACTTCTGCATTGTATCCATCTTTTATGATACCGCCTTCTTTCATGGCGATCGGTGGATCCTCCCTGATAGAATCACTAACCAGCTTGCACAGATCTTCCAATGTATCCAGCTCTTCATACAGTTCCTTTAAAAGCGGTGTCTGCATGTCACTTAAGATACACTTAATATGTGGAAGCATGGCAAGTGAAGTCTGGAATGCGATCAGATCTCTTGGATTGGCAGATTGATATGTGATTTTGCATACCAGTCGTTCGAGATCGTAAACCGGTGAAAGATATTCTCTGATCTCCTCTCTGGAAATCGCATTTTTCATCAGTTCATCTACGGCATCCAGTCGTTTTTCAATTGCATTTTTGTCAATTAACGGCTGTTCAATGTATTTGCGTAATGTTCTTGCGCCCATTGCGGTCTTTGTCTTATCCAGTACCCAGAGAAGGGAACCACGTTTTTGCTTGTCGCGCAGTGTTTCACACAACTCCAGATTACGTCTCGTCGAGCTATCCAGAAGCATATATTTTCCGGCTGCGTAGATTGTCAGATGAGAAATGTGTGATAAATCTCTTTTCTGTGTCTCTACCAGATACTGCATGAGTGCGCCGGCTGCGATCACGCCACAGTCATAGTCGGCAAGTCCCAATCCTTCAATTGTCCCTGCATGGAAATGTTCCTTTAATATCCGTTCACAGATTGCATCATCAAAATACCAGGAATCCAGGGAATATACGGTAATTCCAAGTTTTTCTTTCAATAATTCAAAATCCATTCCGCTCATATAGAACGCTTCATTGCAGATCAGTTCTGAAGGCATGAATTTGTAGATCTCATCAAATAATTTTTCTGAATTTTCGATCTCGGTTACCATGTATTCGCCGGTTGATACATCGGCAACTGATACGCCGTAATGATCTGATGCATAGGCGATACACATAATATAATTATTCTTTGTCTCATCTAATGCCTGAGTATCCAGATTGGTTCCGGGTGTTACGATTCTTACAACATCTCTTTTAACCAGTCCCTTTGCAGTTGCCGGATCTTCCATCTGTTCGCAGATTGCTACTTTATAACCTTTGGATACCAGTCGGTTCAGGTATCCGTCTACTGCATGATATGGCACACCACACATCGGTGCGCGTTCTTCGAGTCCACAGTTTTTTCCGGTTAATGTAATCTCCAGTTCTTTGGATGCGGTCAGTGCATCATCAAAGAACATCTCATAAAAGTCTCCCAATCTATAAAAGAGGATGCAGTCCGGATATTCTTTTTTCGTCTGCATATACTGCTGCATCATTGGTGTTAATTCTGCCACTTTTCTTCTCCTCTTGTCATTTTATTTTTACATTTCATTATAGCATTTATATTTTGAATTTAAAAGGATAGTTTTTCTCACAAACTGTGGTTTGTCTTCTCCATATAACAAATGCAGAATATTGGCACTCAGATAGATTCCAACAGCACAAAGACAGGCAAACAATATCACAAACGGCAGACAAATCTGCCCGAATAACTGAAATGGCATACAGCTGTAATCCCATACATGAAGTGCAAACCATTTATTTACAATGATACCTGTGATAAATTCCATTGCTGTTACAAAGATACTGCACCGCAGCACCTGCCTTAGAAAATCATCCTGCCAGTGTACCAGTTCTCCCTGGTACGTGAAAAACATCATACAGATTCCGCCCAGTACAAACATGGACCAATGTGAAAATCCACGGAAGATGATTTCCAGCGAATAGTAGATCCATCCTCCGATACCCCATAAAAATAAATACTCACTGATTTTTTTCATATAAAAACGCCCTCACTATCTTGTTGATACTACATAGTTTGAGCGCTTTTATGGTTAATTATAATACATTTATTCTGCCAGTTCTCCCAGATAATAGAAACCTTTGCATTCAGTCAGTCTGACATCTGCCAGACGTCCGATCATTCCTTTATCTCCCTTGATATGTACCAGCAGATTGTTGCTTAAACGTCCGGTCACCATGGATGGATCGTGTTCACTGACTGATTCGATCAATGCTGTCTGAACAGTTCCTTCATGAACAGAGCATACTTCTGATGCGATGGAATGAACTTCTTTTAATAATCTGTCAAAACGATTTTTGACCACATCTTCAGGCACCTGATCTTCCATAACTGCAGCCGGTGTTCCGGTACGTTTTGAATAGATAAAAGTAAATGCACTGTCATAGCGGACTTTTCTTACGATATCCATTGTCTCTTCAAAATCTTCTTCTGTCTCACCAGGGAAACCAACAATGATATCGGTAGTAAGAGAAACATCCGGTACTGATCTTCTGATCTTTTCTACCAGTTCCAGATACTGTTCTTTTGTATAATGACGATTCATCTTCTTCAGAATCTTGCTGCTTCCGGATTGTACCGGTAAATGCAGATGTTTGCAGATCTTTTTGGATTTGCCCATGACTTCGATCAGTTCATCGGATAGATCCTTTGGATGAGACGTCATAAAGCGAATGCGTTCCAGTCCTTCGATCTGTTCAATTCTTTCAAGAAGCTGGGCAAATGTAATCGGATGTTCCAGATTCTTACCATAAGAATTGACATTTTGGCCGAGCAGCATAACCTCAACAACACCATCTGCAACAAGCTGGCGGATTTCGGATATGATCGCCTCAGGATCACGGCTTCTTTCTCTTCCACGTACATATGGTACGATACAGTAACTGCAGAAGTTATTACATCCAAACATGATATTTACTCCGGATTTGAAGGAGAATTTACGGTCATTCGGAAGGTTTTCAACAATTTTATCGGTATCTTTCCAGATATCGATCACCATACGCTGCGATTCAAAACGTGTGACGATGAGTTCGGCAAATTTAAAAATATTATGCGTTCCAAAAATAATATCTACATAGCGATAACTCGTCTTTAACTTTTCTACGACTTCCGGTTCCTGCATCATGCATCCGCAAAGACCGATCATCATATGAGGATTTTTCTTTTTTCTTGGTTTTAACTGGCCAAGTCGTCCGTAGACACGCATATTGGCATTTTCTCTTACTGTACAGGTATTAAAGATGATAAAATCAGCCTCATCTTCCGCAGCTTCTACGTAACCGATTTTTTCCAGGATTCCGCAAAGCTTTTCAGAGTCTCTCGCGTTCATCTGACAACCAAAGGTTGTAACGCAGAACGTCAGCGGACGACCAAGTTCTTCGGATTCACGCTGTACATATGCCTTTGCCTTTTCGATGAAATAATACTGACGGGCAGTATCATCCGCCGGCGGCTCTTTTGTAATATCTATATCGTAATTAACATTATTAAGCATTCTTTTTGCTCCTTTGTATTATTTTAGAATCAATTAGTAATCATGGATTTAGACAAACTGATGTCTGTTTTCGTCATATTCATAATCAATGGTTTTTAAAGTATTCACAATTTCTTCTTTTTCTACATTCATATCATCACATAAAGCATCCAGATTGTGATAATAATCTCTGAGTTTTGTATTGACTACACTAAGTAACAGCATAGGATCTTTCGGTAACCCATTTGCCATCTTTTGTTCACTCCTTTTTGTTATATAAGACTTTTCTCTTCTGTATCAAGCGGATAACTCTGCTTTTCTGTCACAACTTTCTCTGGCTTTATATCATGTTCCTCAAAAGGAAGTTCTCTGTACATCTGCAATTCGAATGCAATTGCAATTGCATGCAGATTCGGATGTTTTTCCAGATATTTGTCATAAAAGCCGCCGCCATATCCAATCCTGTGGCATTCTTCATCAAAAGCGACTCCAGGCATGATCAAAAGTCCGTCTTCTCCGTCTGCTATATGATCGCCGGTTGGTTCCAGAATCCCGTATGCGCCCGGCTGTAAGTCATCTTTACTTTCTACCAGGTAAAAATTCATTTCGCTTCCCTCAATTCTCGGAAACCACACACTTTTTCCGAGCTTCCAGGCTTCCTCCATGATGGAAGAGGTTCCCACTTCTCCGTTATAATTTGCATAACAGTATATATCGGTCTCTTCTAAAAATCGCGGATGATTGATAACTCTTTCGGTAATGTCGTTGGTTGCCTGTTGCCACACAAGTGGATCCATCTCTTTTCTGAGACGGATGATCTTATGTCTAATTTCCTTTTTTGTTTCCAAATTTCTCACCTAAATTCGTAATACTTCCGTCTTTTTCCTTTATAGAAATGTTGTTCAACTGCCCACGCAGGTTCCTTTTAAAAGAATCTATATATTCTTTTCTCAAGATCTGCTGTTCTTTTAGTTCTTCCGGTGTCAGACCTTCTGATTTTGATTTGTGATATAATTCATTGATTCTTGCTACTTTTTTATCATCCATTATCTTTTGTCCTTTCTGTAAGTTTCAGGTTTAACTGGAATAATTTTCCAGAAAACCATATAAGCTTTCTGATGTTTCTATATATTTTCCATTCTGAATTTCTTTTTGAAGATTTTCCGGAAGGCCCTCCAGTGAAATATCTGTATATTCATATACTGTCTTTTTATCACTAAGATATACAACCACATATCCATTTAATTCCTTCAGATAATAACAGTCGTCTTTAAGAGCCTGTCCGTCTGCTGCCACAGAAGTGTTGTTCATTTCTTTCTGTTCCTTCGCATTTATTTCGGCCTGGATTTCACGCTTTCCTTTATTCAAACTCAGCTGATAAGCACAGGTAATTCCAAATACTACAAGGATCAGAAACAGTAAAAAGCCAATACCATACTTATTTTTCATAGTGATTACTCCTTTTTGAGTACAGTATTAGCTTATAACATTGTATTTATACGATTTTTCTCAATGTTTTTTCGATAAGAAGCCCCTCCCGCTCCGGATAATCATACTTTTCACTTTCTCTGATACATGCACATACGAATGCATGAGAAGCCTGGACACTTTCCAGAAGTGTGTTACCCTGCAGGAGTCTGGCAAGAAACATTCCGTCAAATGCGTCACCGGCTCCGTGAAATTCTTTTAATACTTCACCGTTCCCGATATAGAGAAATGCATCGTCTTCATATAATACGATACCTTTTTTGCAGTCATCTTTCGGAACACTGGTGATGATTATATCTTTGGCACCCATTTTGCGCAGTTCTTCGCACAGATGCAGGACATTTCGGTGATTCCCTGTGATCTGATACTCTTTTCCGGCGAGCAGATACATTTCTGTCAGATTTGGCAGAATTACATCCGAATAAGGCAAAAGCCTTCTCATCGATGTACCGTAAGATCCATCAAAATTAGAATAATATTTCCCGTGATCACCCATGATTGGGTCAAGGATTACTTTGGTATCCGGAAATTGACTGATAAAATAAATAACAGAATCAATCACGTCAACATTACCAAGGTATCCTACAAAAATCGCGTCAAATGTAATGTTTTCTTTCTTATAGTGATCCGCACACGTACGTATATATTCTCCGGGTACATGATATATGGCAGGTGTTCCATAACCTCCGGTATGTGTCGATAACAACACAGTCGGGATGGGACACGCTTCAATTCCCATCATACTTAAGATAGGTGTCATATTCATCATGGCTGCTTTTCCTACACCGCATATATCGTGTAACAGTGCAATCTTTTTTACTGGTCTCATAACTTACCTGTATTCCCCTTTTATCAAATGTAATCTACGGCATAATGTCACAAGGGTAGCTCCTTTTGGCATGCCAAGTAATTCTTCTTCTGTAATTCCTCCAAGTACAACAATAGCCACACCATAAGTTACCACTGCTGCAAGAAGTGCGATGATCGTCGCAATATATGGGCCTGCGAACAATTCGAAAATCAGGTGGACCAAAACAGCGATCACACCCATGATCAGTGAAGCCAGTGCAGGGATTACAAAAGTCTTCTTCTTTTCCTGCACATATCCAATCCTGTCACGCAGTGCTTTTGCGTTCAATACACAGATTGCTCCGGAGAAAATAATCTTACTTAATACTACGGCATAGATATTCCATTTCAATACTACCAGCATCAGGAACAATGTCACAATATGGATCACCAGGGAAATTGCAGCATTCTTTACCGGAGTCATCATGTCATCAAGGCCCTGTAATACAGAGTTGGTAACAGTTGACAGACAGAAGAATACAACCGAAAGAGCTCCCATCTGAAGCATCAGTGCAGCCGTTGTATTATCCTGAGTAAAATATAACATATTCAGGATTGGTTTTGCCAGCGTAATAAAACCAACCGCACATGGAATTGCGATCACCATATTAAAACGGCTTACCGTATTGATCTTATTATGTACCTGTTTTCTGCTACCAGTCTGTACTGTTGCAACCAGACTTGGCACCAGAGATGCCGCCAGTGCACTGGAAATAGAAAGCGGTACATTGATCATTGTACTGTACTGTCCCTGAAAGATTCCCAAAAGACTTGCATATTCTTTTTTACTGAACCCCTGTGCAGCCATTACGTTATTAAAAAGCGCCGTATCTACGAAGTCACTGATATTATATACAGTTGCACTTAAAATAACCGGTGCGATCGTTACAAACAGAACTTTGTATACCGTCTTATAGCTTTCGCGTTTTTTCGAATGGTCACGTCTCATTTTGCGTTTGAAGACTTTGTTATATGCAAGAAATACAAGACCAACAAATACTAATGCACTGAATGCTCCAAGAACAGTACCAAGTGTTCCTCCGGCTGCGGCAAATGCCGGACCGAAAGATTTGTCACCTCTCGTTTTTCCTACGGCTTTTCCTGCATTTAATAATACATAGGCTCCCGCAATAGATACAACTGCATTTATGATCTGTTCAATAACCTGTGAAATTGCAGTCGGGACCATGGAACCGATTCCCTGAAAAAATCCTCTCAAAACTCCAAGTAATGCAACGATCAGAATACACGGTGCCAATACACGGAGCGCATATGCACTCATATCCAGATGCATGATCGTCGTTGCAATAAAATCAGCTCCAAAGAATACAAGCAGAGCTACAAAACCACCGGCGAGCAATGCAAATGTTATGGCTCCACGAAAAATCTTATGTGCATTTTTGTATTCTCCTACGGCGACTCTTGCGGATACCAGTTTTGATACTGCCAAAGGGAGGCTGTAAGAAGTCAACATCAAAGCCACGGAATAGATTGAGAACGCTACGGAATAGTATCCGTTTCCTTCCGTTCCGATAATATTAAGCAGCGGAATGCGGTAAAATGCTCCGATCAGCTTTGTGATAACTCCTGCTATCGCCAGAATCGATCCCTGTACGAGGAAATTCTTCTCATTTTTTTTACGTTGTTCAGACATACATCTTTAACTCCATCATTTTGTATAAATTAGTAAGATCAATTGTTATCTCAGAATATCCAGGCGTTCCATAATCTCTCGTTGTTTTTGTTCCATCACCTGGCGTTCTTCATCTTCCATATGGTCATAACCTGTTAAGTGTAACACAGAATGCGCAATAAGAAAAGCATATTCTCGCATCGGACTGTGTCCGTACTCTTCTGCCTGTGCAAGAACTTTCTCTTTTGATATCACAATATCACCAAGCGTCAGCTCTCCGCTTTCAGGATCGAAACAATCTTCCTGTTCTTCCAGGAAGTCAAATGTTCCGGGTTCCGGATAATCGATCATAGGGAAAGACAATACATCAGTTGCTCTGTCGATTCCTCTGAATTCCTTATTCATCTCATGAATCTGTGCATTTTCTGTCAGGAGCAGGTTTACTTCTGCCTCATAAGGGCAGCCTACATAATCCAGGGCTTCTTCTACTACTCTTTTTGCAAGTGCTTCACATTCAAGTGGAAGTTTCACATCCCCTTCTTCTTCAAAATATAATGTCATGATCTTCGCCTCTTATCTTTTCCTTTGTATTTAGCATCATTTCCACGACGGTTTTCGTGTTTGCTTTCATAATCTTCGTATGCTTTTACGATTCTTTGTACCAGCGGATGACGTACAACATCTTTGCTGGTAAGGTGGCAGATACTGATATCTTCGATATCTTTTACAACTCTTGTTGCCACATCAAGTCCCGATACCTGACCGGATGGCAGATCCTTCTGTGTTGCATCACCTGTAATGACAACTTTTGAGCCAAATCCGATTCGTGTAAGGAACATCTTCATCTGTGCCGGGGTGGTATTCTGAGCTTCATCCAGAATAATAAATGCATTATCAAGCGTACGCCCACGCATATAAGCAAGCGGTGCCACTTCAATCAGACCTTTTTCAGAATTCTTCATAAAACTTTCTGCGCCCATGATCTGATACAGTGCATCATAAAGTGGACGTAAGTACGGATCGATCTTACTCTGAAGATCTCCCGGAAGGAATCCGAGTTTTTCTCCTGCTTCGATTGCAGGACGTGTCAGAATAATCCTTCCAACTTCGTTATTTTTAAATGCAGTGATTGCCATTGCCATCGCAAGATATGTCTTACCGGTACCGGCAGGCCCAAGTCCGAAGACGATCATCTGTTTGCGGATTGCATCTACATATTTTTTCTGCCCAAGGGTTTTGGGTTTGATCGGCTTTCCCTGTAATGTATGGCAGATAATATCCTTATCGATCTCCAGAACATTTTCTTCACTGTCTTCCATTACAAGCGCCAGTGTATAATCTACATTCTGTTCCTGAATCGTGTTGCCTCTTTTGGAAAGTTCAACAAGCTGATCCAGCACTTTTTTTGCTTTTTCCACCTTCAGAGCATCTCCCATGATCTTTACACTTTCACCTCTCGCGATCAGTGTTACATGAAGAGCCCGTTCTATTTTCTTTGCATATACATCGAACTGCCCGAACACATTCGCTTCATGTTCTGCAGGTATATCGATGACTGTTTCCATTAATCCCATGCATTAATCTCCATTCTTTGTTTCTTCTTCCGAAGAATTTTCTATCGGAATCGGTACAGACGGCATCTTTCTGCCAACGGAACATCTGATCTTTAGTGTTCCCTTTGCATAATACGTCTCAGACCCTGTGTATATTTTAACATCATTCTGGATAATTTCTACCCCTTTTTTCTCCAATTCTTTACAGTAATCCTGAAAATCTGCCGATAATATCATTCTGGCATCTGCTTTGGTATACTTCTTATACATTTTGCGGTAAGGCGTTATCGTGCTTTTTTCTAATGTCACCGGAATTACATTGGCAATCTGATATTTTTTCTGAACTACATATTTTTCGAAGACCGGATATTGATTGTTTTTAGATTCAGTCGTGAAATAATGCCTGCCAAGACGGATTCCGTAATTTCTTTTCTGGAGAAAGTAAAATCTTGAACGGTAATATTTTTTCTGTATATATTGTCTGGTTAACTCTTTCTGATATGTAATGGCTTTTTCTCCTGTTATGTCTGCATCTGCATTTTTCAATCTGTAACCGGTAATCTCTTTTTCATCATTACAGATTGGAATCTGACCAGACACAAGGATAGCTCCTTTTTTCACTTTTGTCCCCCGTTGTACCATAGGAGTGCCGGTACGCGTTATAATATCTACAATTGTGCAGTCCGTATCTGCAATAATATCTTTTCCTTCTTCGTTATTGTCTAAACTGATTTTTGAACTGTCCGTAAAATCGTCTTCATTTTCCTTTATCCGAATGACAAGACGGCATCCATCCACGGAAGCAGAAACCCATATGATCCTGTCGTACTTTTTTCTGAGATCCTGCACAATCTTTCTACAGTTTACATCTGATTTTTTCATACCGTCTTTGACGTTTTCGGACGAAAGGAATCTTTTCAGCGTATCATCTGTATAAGAGAGATTCCCACTGATATCTATGCCCCAGATAAAACGTGTCATAAAAAGGATCAGACCGGCACAGATAAGAAAACCAGACAGCAGTATGTGACGTTTACGGTATCTGTCTAAAAGAAAAGGAAGACCACTGCGGCGTATGATGCAAACCTTCGTACCGGTCTTCCTTACGATCTCTTTCAGTCTGCGAAAACCATCAATCGTAAGATTCATCTCATATGAACCGCAGACCCGCTTCAGATCCCATATATAAATATTTTTATAACGGCAGGCGTTCAGAAAACGTTCCGGCGAATATCCGGTTACCCGTATCCTGACATAACCTTTCAAGTACCAGATCAGCTGTTCAAACACGACGGTCCCCTCCTATAGTTGATACTCAATTGTTCTGATGTGACCGTGAATCTTCATCTCGTCATTTGTATAATATATAACTTCCAGTTTTTTCCCAGTGATTTTGATCTGACCACTTTTGGATTGAAGCCTTATTATCTGATCTGTATATTCTGTCATTCCTCTGTAATTTTCCACACAAAGATCATTTGTTCCGGTAATCGTAAGAATCGGGAGCCCCATTGCTACATCTTTTGGGACTCCCGACATCTCCGCCGCTTTTTCTTTCCATTCCTGACGTTTCATAAAAATACCGTGCTGGTAATTTGTATTACTCTATGCTTTTTCGCCGGAATATATGCATAGCAATTCAGTTACCTCTTTTTAAAGTTCGTGATATGCCTGTGCGTAAAAATACTCCTGTGAATTCAGTGGTGCCTCCTCATTAATTACACGATGATAATTCCCCTCTGCATCCAGATATCTTGCTTTCTGGTTGTCTGCAAGCATAATATCGAACATATCCTGTAATTTATTCTGCAGTCTTTCATCGTATACAGGCGCTGCCACTTCCACACGTCTGACTGTATTTCTTGTCATAAAATCTGCGGATGCAATATAGTATTTCCTGCGCTTACTGTTTCCGAATATATAGATTCTCGAATGCTCCAGGAATCTTCCGACAATGCTGATGATACGAATGTTTTCTGTCTTTCCTTCCACACCAGGGATCAGGCAGCAGATTCCACGGACAACCATATCGATCTTCACACCTGCTTCGGAAGCTTCGATCAGTTTATCGATGATCTTCTTATCTGTAAGAGAATTGAGCTTAAATCCAGCATAAGCTTCTTCTCCATTTCTTGCATGTGCAATCTCTTCATCCAGCATGGCAAGTACTTTATTCTGCAGACATTTCGGTGCAACCAGAAGATGTTCACTGTGCTCTACAACTTCACCCTTTGACAAAGCCTGGAATACATTGGAAGCTTCCAGTCCGATCTCTACGTTAGCTGTCATAAGAGAAAGGTCGGTGTACAATCTGGATGTCTTTTCATTGTAATTACCGGTACCGATCTGTGTAATGTACTCTACCTGACCTCCGTTTTTGCGGGTGATCAGACACAGTTTGGAGTGTACTTTATAACCATCCAGTCCATAGATCACCTGACAGCCAGCATCCTCCAGAAGTCTGGACCAGCCGATATTATTTTCCTCATCAAAACGGGCTCTCAGTTCTACCAGTACGACAACTTCTTTTCCATTCTCGGCTGCTTCGATCAGTGCCTCTACCACTTTACTCTGCTTCGCCACACGATACAGGGTCATCTTAATGGAGATGACATCCGGATCTTCGGCCGCTTCCGTCAGCAGATGTAAGAACGGACGGATGGATTCGTATGGGTAAGATAACAGTTTGTCTTCTTCCCGGATCTGTTCTATGATACTTTTTCCATCCTGGAACTGGTCAGAGCGCTGCGGTGTACGTTTTGGAAAATATAATTCCGTATGCTTTCTGAGAAGATCCTGGATCTGGAATACAAACGACAGATCCAGTGGTGTTGAAGATATGAATACATGGCTATCATCCAGCTCCAGATATTCACATAATACGACAATTCCTTTTTTGTCGATATCTCTGGAAAGTTCCAGACGAATCGGTGCCAGTTTCTTTCTCTGCTTAATCAGCCCTTCCATAAATTCACGGTAGTCCAGATCTTCATCGTACAATGCATCTGCATCGATATCGGCATTTCTTGTGATACGGAGTAAAGATTTTGATTTGATCTTATATCCTTTGAATACCGCCGGTGCGAAATGCAGAATCAGTTCTTCGGCGAGCATATAGGTGCCCTGCATTCCCGGAACTGCGATCAGGCGTCCGAAGATGTTGCTGGTGCATGGAATAATTCCCAGACGGTCTTTCTTGCCCTTGGAGCCAAGTACGGCTACGGCATAGATTTCTTTATTTCTAAGGAATGGGAATGGCTGTCTTCTTCCTACAACAGTAGGCGAGATCAATGGTGCAATCTCGGATTCAAAATAACGCTCGAGATATGCAGCCCCTTCTTCATCGAGTTCATTGAAACGTAAAATGCGGATGCCCTGTTCTGCCACACGTTCCATCAGTTCTTCATAGACCGCTTCTTTGCGTTTATTGATTTGTTTTGTGCGTTTTAAGATTGCATCAATCTGCTCCTGTGATGTCATGCCTGTCTTATTTTCACGGATCTTTTTGTCAAGAAGTGTCTGGTCATATAATGATCCCACACGTACCATGAAAAACTCGTCCAGATTGCTCTGATAGATCGATGCAAATGTCAGTCTCTCACATAATGGGACTTCTGGATTTTCAGCTTCTTCCAGTACACGTTCATTGAATTTCAGCCAGGAAAGTTCCCGGTTCATATATATGCTGCTCATAGTGTTTTCTCACCTTTCTCTGTGTATTTTTTACTTTTTTCTTTTCCGAAATATTCATTCCAGTATTCCTAATATAGCATAGCATTCCCCGACTTATATTAGATATATGTTAAATCTATGTTAAATCAGCCCGCCGGGAAAGGCAGGCTGATAAACAGATTATATTTTGGTATATTATTTTAATGTTACATTTAATTTTACCGGCTGATGATCGGTATATTCGAACTGTGTGTCGATATTTTCCACTTGATCGATCTTCAGATTATCCGAAACGATGAAGCCATCCAGTACATATACCTGTGAATCATCATAGTTACCGCTGTATGGTCCGTTTAACAGGCGGCAGGTCGGTACATTATCTGATACTGCATAAGAAAATCCTTCCGGGATATCTTCTTTTCCGACCTTTCCCGGAACCCAGCTGTCTTTATCGTGGATCGGATAGGTGTCCATTCCATCAAATGTCTGGTTAAAGTCCCCGCCGGCAATCACATAATTTCCTTTTTCATACTCTTCTTTTAACTTCTTCACCAGAACTTTCCGCTGCGCGATCTTACCTTCTCCGCTGTCATAAGCTTCCAGATGAAAATTGATCAGAACCAGCTCTTTGTCACTGCCTTTTATCGGAATTCTTGTTTCCAGCATACAGCGCTTAAGATTGCAGGTTTTTACCGGCCATTTGAAAGATTCCGGAAGTGCGATTCTGGAAGCCTCCGATACTTTGCAATCAGAATATGTTACCAGGCCGCTTTCAACTTTACCGATCGTCGGAAGCGGGTATGGGACATATACGCATTTGAAATTACATGCAAAGATTCCATCTACACCCAGTGCTTTTTCGTAGTAAGCTTTTTCGTTGATGTGATAAGATCGTTTGGAATCAATGTCTACTTCCTGAAGAAAACAGACATCGGCATCTGCATCATTCAGAATGCCGGCAATTCCTTTCATATTGTGTTTTACCAGATCTTTCGTCTCCGGCATGACTTTACTTCCGCCGTCCATAAAGAAATCTTCGTCTTTGCTAAGTCCGGCATATCCGGTATTATAGGTCAGGATCGTCATCGAATCTCCTGTAGATATGGACTGTTTTCCACTGGTTGTGTTCAAAGTCTCTATCTGATCCGGACGGTATTCCAGCGCTGTCAGAATGGCAACAGCCACCAGGAGAATCAATACAATTCCAAGTATGATTCCACCTAAGATCTTCCCAAATTTTTTCATGTTGTACCTCCGTGTTTTTTATCTTTTGGCAGATACCAAAGTAACATAGTAATTATATCCGCCTGATATATTTATCTATTATAACAGTAGTTTTGTAGAAAATCCATTCATAAACCGAGGAAAATACGGACAATTTCACGGTGGTTTTTCTAGGATATCGGTGTTATAATGAGCCATATTATGTAAGGAGGCGATTATCTATGGCTACACCACTTCTTGTGTTGATCATATTGGCAATTGTGATTATTGCATCAATCATAACATCTGTTGTCACGTATGTTATTTTATCCGGGAGAAATAAAAGAATCCGCCTGGCAGAGCAATACCGCCAACTTGGTATTACAGAACAATATCTGAAGATTCAGGATGAAATCGAGAGGATCATCCGTTACAAAGATATCAAACTTACAACGGCGTCACCTGTAAAGATGTCAAATCCGGAAGACGGACAGAATGAAAAAGAAACAGAATCAAGAACATTCGCAGATGACCTCTGGTTCATCGTCCGCGGAAAGGACAGAAAGACATCTGAAAAGCTTCTGGAATACTGGCACTTCATCTGTGAGAATTCCGAATGGAAATGTATAGAGCGCAAGAAAAAAGGTTAAAAATCAGGAAAACCGACAATCTGTACCATACGGGAATCTGCTTCATTCGAAGCAGATTTGCCGGGCACAGTCTGTCGGTTTTGTTTTCTGTATTATTCTGCGTATTTTTATTTTTCGATAGTTTCTTTCTTATAAACTTTCTGCTGTGAAAATCCTCTTCCTCGCACTTCATTTACATTTCCAATGATCATAAATGCATGTGGGTCGATCTCCTGTACCAGCTGGTTCAGGCGCATAAGTTCACGATTGGAAACTACGGTAAGGATCATCGGCTGATCGTTTCTCAGATATCCGGTCTGTGTATAGACCAGTGTCGTTCCGCGGTCAAGACGTTCCTGGATCAGACGGTTCAGTTCTTCGTATTTTTCAGTCATGATCTCTACTTTTGTTCTGGTAGATCCCATCAGCAGTACCTTGTCCAGAATGACGGTATAGATCAGTACCAGTAAGATACCGTATACAATCTCTTCTTTGTTGGTGAAAAGCATCTGTGAGATCAGGATTATAAAATCAAATACATACAGCATCACAGATACCGGAAGTCCGAACTTTTTGTTGAGAACCAACGGCGGAATATCCATTCCCCCGGTCGATGCGCCGCAGCGTATTACAATTCCGATTCCCATTCCGATCATCAGACCGCCGCAGATTGTTGATAACATCTTATCGTCTGTTACATTCTGAAGTGCCGGTATCTGTTCGAGCACACCCAGAATAACCGGGTAATAGAATGTACTGACCAGTGTTGTAAGTGCAAATTTCATTCCAAGGACAGCCGCTCCAAGTAAGAACATCAATGTATTGAAGATTAATACAAATGTATGGATTGGAAGCCCGAAATAATGGTGGATTGCAATACCCAGTCCTGTCGTTCCGCCCGTGATCATATCATTTGGCAGAATAAACATGACGATCGCCAGTGCATAAACTGTATTCCCCAACAAGATCATACACAGATTTTTTAAATTCACTTGCTTCATAGTATATCCTCTCCTGACATTTTCATCCTTATTAGTATAAAGGATGATATCTTTTGAAACAAGAATTTTTTATAATATCTTTTATATATCTACAATTGTTTCTATAATATTTTCTTTTATTTCGGCATTTTACTTATGATATGGTTCATGGCTGATGATCCGGTAGCTTCTGTAGATCTGTTCCAGGAGGATCACCCGCATCAGCTGATGTGGAAATGTCATCTTTGAAAAACTTAGTGCATAATCCGAGCGTTTCAGCACTTCTTTTCCAAGTCCGATCGAGCCGCCGATGATAAATATAATGTGACTGGTTCCCTGGATCCCAAGCTTGTCAATCTTTTCTGCCAGTTCTTCTGAGGTCAGAAGTTTTCCCTTGATTTCAAGTGTAACGACGTAGGCATCGTCCTTGACATATTTGAGAATCCGCTCTCCTTCTTTGTCGCGGATACCATCTTCTACGGTCTCACTTGCATTATCCGGAGTCTTTTCATCTGCCACCTCGATGATCTCCAGCTTACAGTAGCGGCTTAGACGTTTGCTGTATTCTGCGATTGCATCTTTTAAATATTTTTCTTTTATCTTTCCCACTGTGATTAATGTTATCTTCATTCTATTGTTCTTTCTATCTCTGCTTTTTTTAATTTTAACTATAATTAATAATCTTTCGAAAAACTAATTTCTGCACATCTATTCTGCTAATAATTTTTCTGCCTTAGTGATTAGTGTTCTTCTATTCTGTTATCTGATACATATATAATTCATGTAATGCTCTTGTTGCGCAGATATATTTTGCCTGATTCAACATCGGGTTTCCGGAATCCTGGAACACACCGAATACCTGGTCGAATTCCAGACCTTTTGCAAGATAAAAGGTCGTGACGGTAAGTCCTTTTTTGAATACGGAACTGTTGCGGTCGATATAATGCACTTCTTCGCCGCGGGCTTTTAATATCTGGTATAAGGTGGATGCCTCTGCTTCCGTCATGGTAATAATGGCAGCAGTCTCATACTCGTCTTCTCCAAGTTTGGCTTTTGAAAGGATTTCATCCAGAACTGCATCTTCTGTCTGGAATTGTTCTTCTACCACTTCTTTTCCATGACGTTTTAAGAGTTCTACGTCTTTGACACCAGTCAGTTTTTCGGCATATCTGGCAATCTCCATTGTATTCCGGTAACTTTTATTCATCACGATCTTGCGGATCTTCTG
Source organism: Dorea longicatena (assembly GCF_025150085.1). Classification (NCBI taxonomy): domain Bacteria; kingdom Bacillati; phylum Bacillota; class Clostridia; order Lachnospirales; family Lachnospiraceae; genus Dorea; species Dorea longicatena. The sequence goes on along the minus strand of NZ_CP102280.1, from coordinate 1,471,296 downwards.
ATCAAATACGCCCGGAAGGAACTGCAATACATCACGCATCTGTTCATCTAAAGTTTGTGCTTTATCACCGAGAATGGTCATCCGGCATTTGAAGATCTGATTCAGGATCACATACTGCAGATAAGAATAGTCCTGCATTTCGTCAATAACCAGATGCTTGATGTGATTATGCACAGCTTTTCCGGTCAGGCGGTACTTCAGATACAATACAGGAAATACATCTTCGTATTCCAGTTTGCGCTTTTCATATTCGACATCCGGAAGTGACGGGTATCCGCATTCTTCCAGAAGCCAGCCGTATATCTTGTAGATGTCCTTTGTTACATACATCTTATCGAATTTCTCCTGTACGATCAGGAGCTCTTCTTCCGAAAGATCACGTCCAAGTAATGTCTCGTATTCATCAACACAATAATCTCTGATTGCATCCACCCGGCTGAGCAGAGGTGCATTCTGGAATTTGAAATAAAAGAGATTGATCAGTTCTTCTTTTGTCTTCTGAATTCCTTTATATTCGATTGCACGGAAATCCATCAGTTCATCTTCCAGTCTTGCAAGGAATCCTTCCATCATTCCGACAAAGCCTTCCAACTGCTTCTCTTCAAAGCGTTCTGTCAGATACGGGTCCTGAAGCTTCATGGTTCTTTCCAGCTGGTCATAGCGGTCTTCACAGTCCGGAACGATACCTTTCAATTCCCGGTATGCGAACAGGTCAAAACTCATCTCCTGAATATTTTCCTCGCCCAGTTCCGGAAGAATATGGGAAATGTAATCTGAAAATACACTGTTTGGAGAAAGGATCAGTACATTAGAGGATTTCAAATGCTCTCTGTCATGATACAACAGATAGGCAATCCGGTGTAAAGCAACGGAAGTCTTACCGCTTCCGGCAGCACCCTGGATCGCAAGGATACGGTCATGTGTATTACGGATGATCGCATTCTGTTCTTTCTGGATCGTACGGACGATGTTTTTGAGCTGTACATCACTGTTGGTTCCCAGCTCCTGCTTTAAAATATCATCATCGATCTTGGTATCGCTTTCGAATGCATAGACCATCTTTCCATTTTTCACTTTGTACTGCCATTTGGCAGCAATTTCACCTTCGATCAGCCCGGCTGGTGCCTCATAAGATCCAGGGCCTTTGTCATAATCGTAAAAAAGCCCGCTGACCGGTGCTCTCCAGTCATAGATCAAAGGCAGCATACCCGTACGTTCCGCAAAGTTACCGATGCCGATATAGAATATCTCCGGTTCGTCTTCGCCATCATAGATAAAATCCACACGTCCGAAAAACGGAGCTTCCAGCATTTTACGAAGCCGGTGCTGCATCTTCAGTTTTTCCTGATTGTCATTGACCTGGTGTAAAAGAGCTTGCTGGTTGTCATAATTTTCATAACCGTATTCATCCATCTCGGTGTAATTCTCCCAGTAGTATTCATTCATACTCTGGATGTCTTTCTGTCCGGCTTCGATGGATGCATCTACTTCGGCCAGGCGTGTGCGGATCTTCTCTGTTACTTTATTTAAAAATATCTTTCCGTCTGTTAAATCTAATTCTGTCATAATCTCCAACCTGTCTTTTTTGTTTTATCCTTACATATCAGCAGGATTGATTTTCAGCTGTTTTCAGCATTAAATGTGTCTTACAATCATACCACATATATATGTTTTTATTCAAGTCCGGATGTACTGTCTGCAGGACCTGCTACTGGCAGCTTTTTACGAACGCATGGCAAGCAAAAAGAGATATACACCAGAATCATTCTCATGTATATCTCTTATATAATTACGTGTTGTACATATTTATGAATGCTTATAACATCATCTTTTCACTGTGCACAAAGAATTAAGCATTCTTTTTAGACAGATATTCGTGGATACCTTTGGCTCCTGCTTTACCTGCACCCATAGCAAGAATTACAGTTGCAGCACCTGTTACGGCATCTCCACCTGCGAATACGGCAGCTTTTGAAGTCTGTCCGTTCTCTTCCTCTGCTACGATACATTTTCTCTTGTTTGTCTCAAGTCCCTTTGTTGTAGAAGAGATCAATGGGTTTGGAGATGTTCCAAGAGACATGATAACAGTGTCTAATTCAATCTCATATTCAGATCCAGGGATCTCGATCGGACGTCTTCTTCCGGAAGCATCCGGCTCACCGAGTTCCATCTTGATTACTTTCATACCTTTTACCCATCCATTTTCATCGACGAGGATTTCTTTTGGATTGGTAAGAAGATCGAACTGTACGCCTTCTTCTTTTGCGTGATGTACTTCTTCTACTCGTGCAGGAAGCTCTGCTTCACTACGACGATATACGATATGTACTTCTGCGCCAAGACGAAGTGCTGTTCTGGCAGCATCCATAGCTACGTTACCACCACCGACAACGGCTACTTTCTTGCCTGCTGCGATTGGTGTATCGTAAGAATCATCGAATGCCTTCATCAGGTTACTTCTTGTCAGGTATTCATTTGCTGAGAATACTCCGTTAGCTGTCTCGCCAGGGATTCCCATGAACATTGGAAGTCCTGCTCCGGAACCGATAAATATAGCTTCGAAATCTTCCTCTTCCATTAACTGGTCGATTGTTGTAGATTTACCGATAACAACGTTTGTCTCGAATTTAACGCCAAGTTCTTTTACTTTCTCGATTTCTTTCTTAACAACTTTCTGCTTTGGAAGACGGAATTCAGGAATACCATATACCAGAACGCCGCCGAGTTCATGCAGTGCTTCGAATACGGTTACTTCGTATCCGAGTTTTGCAAGATCTCCGGCACAGGTAAGTCCTGACGGGCCGGAACCGATGACTGCCACTTTATGACCATTTGTCTTCTCTGGTTTTTCTGGTTTGATATCATTTTCCAGTGCATAATCAGCAACAAATCTTTCGAGTTTACCGATGGATACTGCATCCCCTTTGATACCACGGACACATTTGCTCTCGCACTGTGACTCCTGAGGACATACACGTCCACAGATAGCAGGAAGTGCAGATGACTGTCCGATCACTTTGTAAGCTTCTTCAATATTGCCATCTTTGATCTGTGCAATGAATGCAGGAATATTGATGGATACAGGACATCCCTGGATACATCTTGCATTCTTACAGTTCAGACATCTTGTTGCCTCTTCCATTGCTTCTTCTTTATTATATCCATAACATACTTCTTCAAAATTCGTAGCACGAACCTTTGGCTCCTGCTCTCTTACAGGAACTTTCTTTAATACATCTGCCATTACTCGTCACCTCCGCACTGACCACATCCGCCATGATGTGTGTCGCCTTCCTGTAATTTCAGCATTGCACGACCCTCCTGAGTCTTGTACATCTGCTGTCTCTTCATAGCCTCATCGAAGTTGACAAGGTGTCCGTCAAATTCCGGACCATCTACACATGCGAACTTGATCTCATCGCCTACATGCAGACGACAGGCTCCGCACATACCGGTTCCATCTACCATGATCGGGTTCATACTTACAACAGTAGGGATTCCCAGTTTCTTTGTAAGAAGACATACGAATTTCATCATGATCATTGGACCGATCGCGATACATACGTCGTATTTATTACCTTTTTCTACCAGTTCTTCTACCATTGTCGTAACCATTCCGGCATGACCGTAAGAACCGTCATCCGTACATGGATAATAATTACCAGATACTGCTTCCATCTCTTTTTCAAGGATCAGCATATCCTTTGTCTTGGAACCGATGATAACATCCGCATCTACGCCGTGCTCATGCAGCCATTTTACCTGTGGATAGACAGGTGCTGCTCCGACACCGCCTCCTACGAACAGGATCTTTTTCTTCTTCAGTTCTTCGATATCTTCTTCTACGAGTTCTGAAGCATTTCCTAACGGACCTGTGAAATCGCGGAAATAATCTCCTGCTTTTAATTCTTTCATTTTTGTTGTGGATGCTCCGACCGGCTGGAATACGATTGTGATCGTTCCGGCTTCTCTGTCATAGTCACAGATTGTAAGTGGGATTCTTTCCCCTTTTTCATCCATCTTTACAATGACAAACTGTCCCGGTTCACAATGTCTTGCTACACGAGGAGCTTCTACATCCATCAGAAAGATGTTAGCAGTTAATTGTTCTGCTTTTAAAATCTTGTACATCTTATTTCCTCCTAATTCCCAATATTACTATTATCATAATACGGCTTGTTCTATTTCGCAAGTAAAACCATATTTTTCAAAAAATGTCGATAAAATTGTTCAAGATTCGTTTTATTGTATATGGAATAGATTTTGATTTTTATACCAAAGTACGCAAAATGGCTGCCACATAAACCTATGTGACAGCCGCCGTTATCTGATTTTTGTTATTTAAAAATCAACTTCTGTTCCATAATATGTACATGTAAATAATTTAGCCATTGTTGCAGGATCAATTGCTCTTGGATTAGATCCTGTACAGGCATCACCAACTGCAAGTTCTGCAATCTTATCCAGTTTTTCTTTGAATTCCTCTTCGTTGATTCCGAATTCTTTCAGAGTCTTAGGAATATTCATCTTTGCATTGAACTCATCAATCTTTGCACACAAGCTGTTGATCAGAGCTTTTTCTGATGTTCCAGGAAGTCCCATTCTGCGTGCAATCTCTGCATAACGTGATGCAGCCACTTTATCTTTTGCATTGTATTTGATTACATATGGCAGATAGATCGCATTAGCACATCCGTGAGGAATATGTCCGGTTGAGAATGCTGCTCCTGTCTTATGAGCCATAGAATGTACGATTCCAAGTAATGCATTCGAGAATGCCATACCAGCCAGGCACTGTGCATAATGCATCTGCTCTCTTGCTTCCATATTCAGGTTATAAGATGCCGGCAGATAATCCAGAACCATCTCGATTGCCTGCAGTGCAAGTGGATCTGTAAATGGACAGTTGAGTGTTGATACATAAGCTTCGATCGCATGTGTCAGTGCATCCATTCCTGTGTAAGCAACCTGTTTCTGAGGAAGTCCTTCTACCAGTTCAGGATCAACGATTGCAACGTCCGGTGTGATGTTAAAGTCTGCCAGAGGATATTTGATTCCTGTATTGTAATCTGTGATTACGGAGAATGCTGTTACTTCTGTTGCAGTTCCTGATGTAGATGGAATGGCTGCAAATTTTGCTTTCTGACGAAGTTCAGGGAAACTGAATGGCGTGATGATATTCTCAAATGTCTCATCCGGATACTCATAGAATACCCACATAGCTTTAGCCGCATCGATTGGAGATCCACCGCCCATTGCTACGATCCAGTCAGGCTCGAATTCCTGCATTACTTTTGCGCCCTTCATAACAGTCTCTACAGACGGATCCGGTTCAACACCTTCGATCAGTTTAACTTCCATTCCGCCTTCTTTCAGGTAGTTCACTGCTTTGTCCAGGAATCCCTGACGCTTCATAGATCCGCCGCCAACTACGAGGACAGCTTTTTTACCTTTCAGATTCTTTAATTCGGATAAACATCCTTTTCCGTGATAAACATCTCTTGGTAATGTAAATCTTGCCATTTCAAACACGCTCCTTTTAAAATATTGTGTTAATCTTTTAACACAATTGTACTACTCGCGAATTTCTTTTTCAAGTCTTTGGGGCGATAAAATTGTGATTTTTTTAATATTATAGTGTATTTCTTCTATCTGTTTGTTACTTCTATATAACAAATGTATATTTAGAAGATTTTTTTCCGATTTATAGCTTTTTGATGTTTGTTAAAATATCTCTTATCTTAACTACTTTTAGTTGTATTTTTGTTGCTTTTCTGTTGTAACAAAATATCTTAGTTTTAAAAATTTTAAAATCTGCAAAAATTCTTTTCTGTTTCAAAAGATTTCGCTTATTTAATAACGATTAAAAATCATTGATAAGCATTAAGTATTACATATTTTTGCCAAAAGCTTTGTTAAAAATGTAACACTAAAATTAAATTAATAAATAAAAATTTGAATTGTCAGAATAGTTTAAAATAAATATTCCTGAATGAACGAAATATCATATACAGGTATGGTTATTTCTGTTGAGTCCAGTTTTAATGACTCAATAAATGAGTTCATTACTTCACTTGTATCATAGATGATGACCTCTGGTTTATGAATGACATAAACTTCATTTGTAAATTCTTCTGAATAATGACCTAATATCTCCGATACTACTTTCATATTCATATTGTTTTGATCTAACAGTGTTGCATAAGTGTGCCGTAAATCGTGCCATACATGTTTTGTACAATCAATATTACATTTCTTCATTAGTTTCTTAAAGTAATAATACGGTCTTGCGATTGCCTTCCCGTGATCCCTAAACAAAACAAAATCTAAGTTTTCATCAAATTCCGGATCATTTTTCAGTGTTTCTTCATATCGTGCTCTTGCCAGATACAGCTCATCCATAATAAAATCAGGAAGCGGGACGTATCTTTTACTGTTACGAGTTTTTAATGTCCTCTTTTGAGAAAGTAACGTATTGTCATCGAACCCCTCATTATCATATCCTCTTCCCAACTGACAGTCGATTAAGAGTTGTTTTTTTTGAAAGTCGATTTTTGAAAAACAGATCGCTCTTGTTTCACTTACACGTGCTCCTGTTGAAGCAGACAGCAGTAAAAATAAATAGAATGTATAATCCATTTTTCTTGCGGTCAATAATAAATTCATAAGTTCGTTCAGCGTAAATGCGTTTTTCTTAGTAGGTGGTTTAGTAATCTTCTTTTCTTTTTTGCAAATTTCTATTGCCAGTGGTGCCGGATTTGATATAATAATCTGCTGATTCTTTGCATATTGAAAAGAATTTTGAATCATTTGCATCATAGCTTTGTATGCGCTAAAAGTTTCGCACTTGTTGATGAAATTTTTTAAATCTGTTGTGGTTATAGAATCCATATAGGTGTCTGGTCTAAAATATTCACAAAACCTTTTAACCGGTGTTGCATAGTATTTAAACGTATTATAAGCATATTTACATCCATCTATAATGTAGTAATATAACCAGAAATTGTAAAATTCCTTTAAAGTAAATCGGTATGGCATATATTGATTTTTGGTAAGTTTTACAATTAGATTGTCACGATATTTCATAGCTTCCTTCGCAGAAGCAAACCCACCCTTTTGACGGTTCAATGTAGAACCATCACCCAAAATCAGAGTAAAACGGATACAGTATTTTCCATGTTGAAAAGTCGGGTTTTGCGGAAAATTCCAGTTAATAATATTTAACTGGTCAAATCGTGAATCATAAGGTGGACGAATAAATTGTTTTTGATTCTTATTCATAGCTTCACCCTGCCTTTCTTGCAAGATGAGTAATCCATTACCTCTGTTGTCATTTTTTTTACTGGATATTTTTTATCTTTTTCATAACAATATGGGCATCTAAAATTGCAATTCATTGTCGGAATTAGAGTCATTGTTAATGCTTTATTCGCACCAAATCTTCCTCTATAATGCATAGATTTAATAACATTAAACTCATCAAAATTCTTAGGAATTATAAAACCTCCTTCCATTAATTGATTAATTATTGCGTTTGGAAGTTCTGCTAACTCTTTCATCGAATCTAATTTTTTAAAATCACATTTATCAAAATTATCTCTATACTCCTCATCAACACTAGCATACCCACCCGTCAATGCGTTATATAGAAATAATTTGCCCGATAATTCTACTTTTTGATTGTACCTTGAAAATTTTAACTCTTGTAATCCACTTTCCATTTGCTTTTCCTCCTATTTTTTTGTATATACCAACAACTCCAAACTCTCTGTATGGTATATACAATTTTTGTAAGTATAATAATATAACATAATCCTACTGTTTTTTTTCACATGTAAAAAAACAGTAGAATTATGTTATATTTTCTCTCTTGATAAAAAAATCCCCCATGAATCTATATGCTCATTACATATAATAATTTGATTCACTCTATATTTTCGATAAATTCTAAAGCTTTATTTATAAACTAGAATATTTAGTCCTATAAAACCAATATCTTATTCATGCTCAAAAAAGAATGGCGTAGCAATTAAACTACTACGCCATAAAACTCTAACTCCCTTAAATTTCTTCACCCATCACAAGCTTTTTTAATTTATATTGATCCGCAAACAATTCGCACCACTCAATAAATGAAATATCATTCTTCGAGTCTAATATATCAAGCCATTATACATATTTCATATATAATTTTATATTAACATAAAATTATTATATCTTATCTTTTGCTTATTTTATAAATTTTTCATCCTCTTTAATATCTCTTGATAAAACATCTCCTTATTATCAGCTCTTTTCAAATTTTCAATTACTTGTCCATCTTTTAAAAAGATAATCCTTTTACAAAAACTAGCAATCATAGGATCGTGAGTTACCAAAAGAATTGTTTTTCCCATTTCTCCATTTATGCTTTCCAAAGTACGCATTACAACTTCTGAAGAATTTGAATCCAAATTTCCAGTAGGTTCGTCTGCTAAAATAATTTGAGGATTATTAATTAATGCTCTGCAAATGGCAACCCTTTGTTTTTCTCCACCAGATAACTCATATGGTTTTTTATTTAGCAATTTATTAATATTAAATTTTTTTGTTAGATTTTCACAAATTTTCTTGCTTTCCTCTATTTCTGCTTCATCTAATATTCGTGGAAGCAAAATATTATCTTTTATCGATAAACTGTCCATAAGACAAAAGTCCTGAAAAATAAAAGAAAGTTCTGTTCGTCTGATTTTTGCCAGTTCTGTTCCATATATTTCTTTTGTATCTTTTCCTTTATAAAACACCGTTCCTTTTTCAGGTTTATCAAGCATCCCTAGAACTTTTAATAATGTTGTTTTTCCACATCCTGAACGTCCCATAATACCAACAAATTCTTTGGGTTCTATCTGAAAAGAAATATTTTCTAATACAGGACAACTCACTTTTTCCCCCTTACTCGATATATAATTATAACCTTTTTCCAAATGATCTACTGCTAAAATGTTTTGATATTCTACCGGCTTCATCTTTACTCCTCTCTTTCAATTCTTATAATATTTCTAATTCCAAAACAAATACTAATAAAAAGAAAAAGAAATATAATTCCAGTTATCGTCCCCATTAATTTCACCGCATATTGCTTGATCCATTCTAGCGATAATTTCTTTAAATATACCTCTGTCCCCATAAAAATAGTTGAAATTACTACTCCAAATATAATTGGAATTCCTCCTGTCCAAAAACTTTCTTTCATAATACTTTTTCTTATATTCCTATGCGTCATGCCTCCTTGAGAATAAAATATATATTTCCCTTTCTGTTCTGGGAAATCACATTCCATCTTAATGCTTAAAACAAAAAAGGAACATATTAAAAGAACGAATATATTAATAATTGCCGCCGATACATTAATAATTTTTGTTTTACTTATTTGTAACAATAAATTTTTTTTCTCGTAAACGATTCCGCTCCCATTTGTATAAGCACATATTTCTTCAATAACCTTCTCATAATTTTTCGGTATCTGCACCATAACTATAAGGTTGGGACCCTCAACCCTATTACATACCTTTTGATAATATGAATCTGAGAACACAATAATATGTTCCGAAATTTTATTTCCAAACACACCTGTAAGAATTTTTTCTTCTTCTCCTACAATATTAAAAGATGTATCAAATTTGTTACTTGGCGTAGGGACTCCAGTTATATACTGCCATAGATCATCCTTTGCTTCCCCCATATAAATTCTTGGTTTCTTTGTACCAAAATCAATTCCCAAATAATTTCTTTCTGATCTTTCTCTCTGATAAACAACATATATTTCATTGTCTTTCAAATCTAATGATTCTTTTGTCCATTTTTCATATGCTGAAGCAGAAATTCCCATATGCTCCCCTTGATCAGTTGTTGTCACTCTAATACAAGGTTGTTTTTTTACTTTTATCTCATACTTTTGTTTCAGTTCGTCTATAAATGCTATATCTTTGTCACTTGCCATCCATACTACATCATAAGGATAATTCTGTGGTTCATTAACCGGAATATTATCGAATATAACTATAGAAAACCCATATAATGTAACTATAATAAATTCAGTAATTATAAAAGACATATTAATATTATAAAAAAATCTATGATACCAATTATCTAACCATGTAATTTTTTTATAATATTTATTTTCCTTTTTTCTTAGATAGCACAAATAATATGCCCCTATAGAAATCATTCCCAACAGTATTCCAATACTCAACAAAATTAACGGTATCCCTTTTGAAACTTTTCCCCAATAAAACCATAAACTAATATACGCAAGAAACATAAATGTCATTCCTAGAATAAACACTTTAGGTCTTGTTTTTACAGGTTTTCCACTTTTTTTCCCACAAGACAATAGAGAATCCATCCCCAAGCAAGAGATTGCTTCATCAAACACAATAAACAAAAGTCCGAAAACACAAAAACCGATAATTATAGTCATCCGGAAAGGCGAAAATCCATAATTTATCTCTGTAAAAATTATATTTGCAAAGATTTTTTCCAGTTCAATCTTTATAATTTCAGATAATATTGCCCCAAACAATATTCCGCCTAATATAGAAATCACAACAATTCCTAAATATTCACATCCAATAAATATGTACTTATGCCGTTTCTGAATTCCCATTACATCTAGCAAAACATAATCATAAGATCTTTTTCGTATATACGAAAAAATAATCAGAATCATCATAAAAACCAGAAGAAGGTAAGTTATTGAAAAATCAAAAAAGCTATAACTTTCTTCCGCATTACCTGTTATCTGTCCATCAATTATCCACTGTAAACAATCACTTAAAGAATTTGATAAAAAGATAATTGTGACCATGAATATACCACATATTAGTACAAGTATATAATCTTTCCAATGATTTTTTAAACCACCAAAAAAAACTTTTTTCACGGTAATCCCCTCCCCTGTTCTTTTACTAATTTAGCATTTTAATAATATTTTCTCTGAATTAGTATAATATGTATAATTCTGGTTATTCATCTATAATTATAAACATATCTTCAATTGTGACATTAAATACTTTTGCAATTTTCGCTGCTAACACTAATGATGGATTATAGTGTCCATTTTCTAAATGACCTATTGTTTCTCTTCTCACTCCAACTAATTGAGCCAACTCCGTTTGACTCATCTTATTTTGTTCTCTAAACTCTTTAATATTTGTTATTATCATATATGTCTTCAACACTCTTTCGTTCTTGTTTTCCGTACCATGCTAACATTACAATAAAAAACAAAAGCGCTATTAAAAATATTATTCCAAATCCTCTGATAATTGAAATTCTTATCGCACTACTAGATATATTATATTTTTCCAATATTGTAATTAGAATAATCATCACACTATTTAAAATAATCTCCAATATAAACGCTCTAGTTGCTGATTTTCTTATATTCAACCAAAATAATTCATCAGCTGGCATATTTCTATATGTAAAAAAAATGAAATATATCAAGAACAATTGCAACATAAAATCTCCTGTATTAATACCTATCACTCCCACTATTCCTAACCATCCAAGATAGGATATCGGATTAATTCTTTTTTTCATATTACTCCTCCTTGTTATATATTTATAACATTTATTGTTATAAATATATAACAAGGAGGATATTTTGTCAATAGATTTTATATATATCCATATCCCACTATCACTATTCCCCCAAATTGATAACTTCTTCTTGCCACCATATTGCTTGTATTTCCTTCAATCGTATTCACTCGTCCATTCGCTACATTCACAACAATCCCTACATGGTCCACCTGTCCATCCTTATTCCAATCAAAAAAGATAAAGTCTCCTGCGGATGGTGTATAGCCTTTTCCTTTCCATCTTCCTTGTCCCTGAAACCAACTTGCTCCTACAGCACAGCTTGAGAACTTCAATACTTGTCCAGATGCAACCATTCCACTTTGTTCTGCACACCATGATGCAAAACAGGCACACCATTCTACCCGGCTTTCAAATCCATACCAGCTCCAGAACTTCTGACCACCACTGTTTCCAAGCTGCCCCATTGCAACCGATACGATCTGCTGATTTCCAAACAAACCAGAAAACAGGCTGCCACCGGAATAATACCGCATCACATGGGGAACGTATTGGGGATCTCCGTAACTGCTCCATCCTTGCGAAGCTTCCTGTTCCTGTGAAAATTGTAAAGCATTGGCTTCTGTGTATCCGCCTCTTTGCAGCGCCCATCCTATGTATCCGTTTCCATAGTTATATCCCTGTCATGCAAGTCTTAACTTATCCATATCCTGTGGGCTGCTGCATCCTGCCTGACTGATACAGTCTGCAAAGGTCTGCACTCCCACCTCTATCGAATAATTCGGATCGGTAATAGAACCGGGACTGTGTGAGAATCTTGTATTATACAGACTTTCCGAACACTGCATCGGGTCTGTTCCCCTGCCTCCAGATTTCTGCATCATGATGGCCTGAATCGCAGATACATATTCCAGGATAGTAGCCGTGTCGCTGTGATAACTCCCTGCGGTTCTGCATGATTGCTTCATTGAGGTGGGCTTCTTTCCTGTCAAGCACTTTTTCTTCCATACGTTCCAGCCCATCTTCAATTTTCTGAAGGAAGCTCATATCCTTCTCAATCAGATGATTAAAAAAGGCAAGCAGAAAATCCTGAATAGAGAACCCCTCATATAGTTCTTCCCGAATCTGTTCCACCATGTTCGGCAGTTTTGCATCATCACTCACAAACCACAGCATGTTCTGATACAGCAGGAATCCAAAAAGGAACGGCTTCTGCCTGTGCCCATCTGTCAACGGTGACCGGATAATTCCCTGAATACAATTATGAAAGAACTCTACTTTGCAGTATTTCTCACAGTTCAGACTGTGAAGCAGCTCCTTTTTACAGGGATGCAGGATTTCACTTGCTTCAAATTCCTTTAGTGTTGCTGCCAGTATCAGACACGTATTCTCTTGCTGGTTTTCTGTTCCATCCCAGCCCATTTTTCCCTGTATCGGTTCTTCCTGTATGGTTCCCATCCGGGTATCCAGTATATATTGTTTCATCACCGTCACCTCTCGTTCATTTTCTCTCCAAATAGCACAAGAGCGGAGGAGCATTTCTTCGCTCCCCCGCTCACCTGTATCTTCGCATTAGCCTTCAATGGCAATGTATTTCTTTTCTTCTACTGCCGGTTTATCTTTCTTCGGAACAAGCAGTTTCAGAATACCATGTTTAAACTCTCCTTTGATATCCGCTTCCGTAACATTCTCTCCTACATAGAAGGAACGCTCGCAGGCTCCGGCATAACGCTCCCTGCGGATATATTTTCCGGATTTCTTCTCCTGCTCATCCTTGTCCAGGCCTTTCGCCGCACTGACGGTCATATAACCGTTGTCCAGTGAAACCTTGATCTCGTCTTTCTTGAATCCCGGAAGATCCATTTCCAGTTCAAAGCCGGAATCTGTCTCTTTGATATCAGTCTTCATCAGGCGTTTTGCATTGTGTCCGTACAGTTTTCTTTCTGTCTTTCTCAGATCTCTATCATCAAAGAATGGAAAATCACTCATAAAATCATCAAACAAATTTTCTCCAAAAATACTAGGCATTAACATACGTCATTCCTCCTTTTTATGAACCTGTCATGTCAGCCGGTCTTCCTTTGGAAGTCCGGCAGATTGAACATCTATGTCATGAATACATTATCCTTCAATGGCAATGTATTTCTTATTTTCCACAGCCTTCTGCTCTTCTTTTTTCGGAACCAGCATCTTCAATGTACCGTTTTCAAATTTGGCTTTGATATCTTCTTCAGTTACCGCATCACCAACATAAAAGCTTCTGCTGCAGGAACCAGTGTAACGTTCACGACGGATGTACTGTCCTTTATCATTTTTCTCTTCCTTCTTGGAATCTGAAGTAGCACTGATTGTCAGATAACCATCCTTCAATGCTGCCTTTACATCTTCCTTTTTTACTCCCGGAAGGTTCATTGTAATCTCATATCCATGTTCGGTATCCTTCACATCCGTCTTCATCAAACCATTTGACTCCGCTTCATTTTTTACGAATGGATAATCAAAAAAATCATCAAATAAGTTTTCTCCAAAAATACTAGGCATTAACATAAGTCATCTCTCCTTTTTTCTATGCATGTTTACCTTGTTTCTTTGGAACTGGGATGTTATAAGAAACTCAAGAGAATCTTTTTAACTCTCTTTGTTGTTCCTTCTTCTTTGTTCTATATGTACTATAGCACGTATATTAGCACTCGTCAATAGTGAGTGCTAATATTTTTGTGAACTTTCTGTGTCCTTTCTATATTGTTTTGCTATTGCTTATTTAGTATATTTCAATTTGACATATACTATATCTAGTGTTACACTGTTCTTGTATCAATTATTTGTGTCAATCCGGAAAGGATTTATCACACGCAGTTTAGGTTTGAAACGTAGTCAGGAGTATTCCTATGCCCAACAAGCAGCAGGGACTTCTGGCTTTTTTTATTTTGCAGGAAACTGCATCTATTTTGAGAATGAACATAAGCGTCATTCTCTTTTTTTATGCCTGAACGCAGGGAAAGGAGGATTACGGGAACAAATGATTCCGGAACTGGCACGCCACAAAAGAAAGGAGACTCTATGTCAATCAAAAGAATTAAGAACCTTGTAAAACAACTCAATGAATACCGTCATGCCTACTACAATCAGGATGCCCCTCTGGTATCCGATGCCGAGTATGACCGGCTCTTTGACAAACTGAAGAAACTGGAGGAACAGACTGGTTTCATCCTGTCAAATTCTCCGACACAGACGGTTGGATATTATCCGGTCAGTGAACTTGCCAAAGTCACCCATCCGACTCCGCTGCTCTCGCTTGAGAAAACAAAACTGATTTCAGAGCTTTTAGATTTCATGAAAGGACAGGAAGTTCTCTTTATGCTGAAACTGGACGGTTTGACTACCAAACTCATTTACGAAGACGGCAAACTGATTCAGGCTTCTACCCGTGGAGATGGTGAAGTGGGGGAAGATATTACACACAATATCCCGGCATTTTTAAATGTACCGCTTACCATTCCACACAAAGAACGTCTGGTCATTACCGGTGAGTCTTTTATACCAACCAATGATTTTGAACGTCTGAAAGATACTCTGCGTGATGGAAATGGAAAACCTTATAAAAACGGACGTAATTTTGCTTCCGGATCAGTACGAAGTCTTGATCCGAAGAACTGTATCGGACGTTGTGTTCGCTTTCTTCCGTTCAATGTATTAGAAGGAATGGAGGATGTTCCCTTCCCGGACAGCAGAGCCTGCAAATTAGAAGGTTTAACACACTTGGGCTTTGGTTACTGCCCGTTTTTCTCAATTTCAGGAACCGGACTTTCAAGAGAATATGCGGAGAAATTCATTCAGGAATTGGTATCCACAGCAGCTAATTTACATCTTCCTATCGATGGCATTGTCATGATTTTTGACAGTCTCAGCTACTCCAAAAGCTGCGGAAAGACCGGACACCACTATAAGGACGGCCTCGCCTATAAGTTTGAGAATGACACCTATGAGACAGTCCTGCGAGAAATTGAATGGACTCCAACCCGTTTTGGCGAGATTGCTCCGGTCGGCATCTTCGATACCGTGGAGATTGACGGCTGCGATGTTTCCAGAGCTTCCCTTCATAATCTGACCTTTATCAAAAATCTGGAGCTTGTACCCGGATGCCGGATTCTTGTTTCCAAACGAAACATGATCATCCCACATATAGAGGATAATCTGGATCGCGGAAGGTATACCGACATCACGCCTCCGGTCTGCCCCTGCTGTGGTTCCAAAACCAGAACCTACAGCCGTAAGACCAGCGACGGTCGCACCGTAGAAACTCTGCATTGTAATAATCCGCAGTGCGACAGCCAGATTACAAGAAGGTTTGTCCATTTTGCCAGCAAGAAGGCAATGAACATCGAAGGACTGTCAGAAGCCACTTTGGAAAAATTCCTGAATCTGGGCTATCTGCACTCTTTTCAGGACATCTATCATCTGGAGGAACACCGGGAAGAAATTGTGGCACTGGACGGATATGGTGAGAAATCTTTCGACCGCTTATGGGAATCCATCAACGCCAGCCGGAGGACCAGCTTTGTCCGCTATCTGGTTTCCATGGATATTCCTATGATTGGCAGAACCAAAAGCCGGATTCTGGACACCGTATTTTCCGGAAATTTAACTGCATTTGAACAGGCGGCTGTCGGAGATTACGACTTCACTCAGTTGGAGGATTTTGGCAAAATCTTAAATCACAACATCCATTCCTGGTTTGCAGATGAAGCAAATCTTGATTTATGGAAAAACTTACAGAACGAATTCACATTTGAACAAAGAAAGGAAGAGCCCATTATGACAAAAGAAAACAAATTTACAGGATGTACCATCGTAGCAACAGGGAAACTGGAGCATTTTACCAGAGACGGTATCAACGATAAGATTCTGGAGCTTGGTGCCAAACCTGGCAGCTCTGTAACAAAGAAAACCGATTACCTAATCTGCGGGGAAAAAGCCGGCAGCAAACTGGCAAAAGCCCAGAGCCTTGGTATTCCAATTCTTACAGAAGCTGAATTTCTGGAGATGATTCATGCCTTATGAGTGCATATTAAAGCCAGGCGAGGTTGCTAGGATTCCACTTGGTCGGTCTCATCATACCGGATGGATTTGCCGGATATGTCTTTCCACGAAGCAGCATGGCAGCAAAAGGACTGGTATGCGAACTTCCACCGATTGACTCCGGTTACCGTGGTGAGATCCATGCTATCATCAGCAACGTGAGCACATCTTCTCAGACCATTCATAAAGACACACGCGTCGGTCAGCTGGTGATTACACCAGTCGTGATCGCAGACTTTGTCCTGGACCTCGGTGAAGAACGAGGAACCGGGGCCTTCGGAAGCACAGGAAAATAATACTATGATTACATTTGGAAGAAAATTAAAACACTTAAGACAAAAAAATCAACTCACCCAGAAAGAACTTGGCATGGCTGTTGGATTTCCCGACAGCTGTGCTGATGTCCGGATTGCTCAGTATGAAAGCGATGTCCGAACACCGAAAGAGGATCTTATGAAACTCTTCGCATCAACGCTCGGTGTTCCGGTTGAACTCTTTACCGTTCCGATACTCTCAGAACCCAGGGAGTATGCGGCGGCAGAGTATTGGAGGTATGAGTTAGGAGCGGAGTTGGATTAATGTCATTTATTGAAATTGAAAAGAGGCAACGGATTTTACCCTGCCTCTCTTCAATTCTTGTTATGATCATCAAAAATATCATCCATAAGCTTCCCAAAACGAATCTCGTTTCTGTTTTTTTTACTTCTTTTTTAGTATTATTCAATTTTGACACATTATTATTTTATTGAATTTATCACAGCAAGCAAGTTCTGATAACTGTCAACATCATGATATCTTACTTTGCTTGTTGACATTTCATTAAACAATTTCTTTGCACAAGAAATCTTTGCCTGTTCAATCGGTCTGAGTTCAAGACTTTCCATAGTACCTTTGGTTTCAGCCACAAAGAAGATATGCTTAACCTTTCCTTCATAAAACGCAATCGCCCAGTCAGGGGAATAATTACCGACTGGAGTAGGAATTTGGAATGTCCTCGGAAGTTTTGCATATACGCATACTTCTTCGGCTGCATCCAAATCTTCAGCGAATTTTCTTTCTATGCTCTTTTCCGCAAAGTATGAACCCAAGATCCAATCCTGTCAAGAAATGTTTTCATCGCGCCGGACACATTATTCAAATAGACTGGCGACAGTAAAACAATTAAATCTGCTTCTAGAATTTTTTTTCTAATGTATTCCATACTATCCTCTTGATCCTGCGGACATAACCCTTCATCAAAACATTTTCCGCATCCCCGACACTCCTCCACTACATTGTTTCTGGCTGTATACAGTTCCATTTCTATGTTCTTCTCTCGCAGCATTGTTTTCAATTTTTCTCCCAGACAGATGCTTTTTGAAAACGCGGAGCGACTTCCTGCATAACCAACTACTTTCATACTCTTTCCCCTTTTCTGTATTCCTTCGTAAAAAGAAATAGCAGCATAACAATCACAGCAACAGCGGTCATAATACCGTCAAAGACGCTTACACTTTCAACCGTATCGGCGACAGTTACTAAATCAGAATCAAATGCTGCCACCGCCGCATTATTGACTCCATGAATCAAAACACAGAGCCAGATATTATTTGTCTTCATATATGCCCATCCAAAAAATACAGCTAGCGCAATAACATACGGCATACGCATCAAAACAAGCAGTACAATCAGCTTCCCCTGCCCCGGCTCAGAGATCTGGAACCACAGCGGCATATGCCACAGCTCCCATATAATTCCCAGCAAAATAACGCCCATGCGCTTCCCGAATATATTCTGCAGCCGTCCCTGCAGGCACCCCCGCCATGCATATTCTTCCCCGAAAAAATATATACTTTGCACCACGAAAATGTCGATTGGCGTAAACAGTAGATTGGAAACAATCTCATCTGCCGTGCGCAAGGCTCCGGCATGTATAAGCTGCGGAAGGTTTGATATCTGCGCAATGGCTACAAACATAATATAAATGCCAATGGCCTTTTTTAAATCTTTAAACGGATAAAGTTCCTGCTCGTCAATCATCCTGCCCAATAAAAGAACGATGCTCAATGCCATAGAAGAAACCGTCAGCATATCATCTGCCGCTTTCCCGGTTATTACTTTCGCCGCACACAATACCATCACCGCAGTACTCTCGATAAAAGCAATTGTATAAATCCAATGAAACCACCCATGAATTTTTCGCTCACAGATAATTCTTCCCAATATAATACCGAAAGTCGGAAGAATCATCATGTACGACGCCGGTATATTGTACGCCAAAATCCCCTCTACCCGTATCTGCGGTAACAGTAACCACGGCAATCCAAAAGCTACAGCTACAAATGTAACGATTTTTATTTTATCTGTTTTTGAAAATAAAATTGTCTCCATATTCACACCTTCCCTTTGATTCTTTTTTATAAAAGAGCGCAGCAAAATGCCACGCTCTTACATTTTAGATACACTGAGGTTCAGCCGCAGCATTCGTCCTCTTGCAGCATATCGCTGACCTTCCTGTTGTCGGCGTATCAACAGATTTACACTTGTTCTTTAATGACATTTTGGATACGCCGATCGTAATCTTAGTCGTAATCTTTGATAATCCATTTGGCTCCGCTTCCCCACCTGATGCTACATTCCTTAAGTCAAGATCAAAATCTTTAAAGTTACCCATAATTGTTCTTCCTTTTTTCTTTTAAGTTGTTTCGGAATTCCTTTGTAATTACTTTTTTAATATGTCATTTATTTTTTGTTTTGTCAATCAAATTTTTTTATTTTATTAAAAAAATATTCTTTTTTTATTTTTATCTTTTTTTAGTATGGACATATTTTCTTTTTTATGCAATGATTATGCTATCCGAACAATTATCATAAAAAGCGAGGTGATATAATAATGAAGAAACGATTTACAAAAAAGCAACTGGATGTTATGAAGGTTCTGTGGGAAAGCGATACGCCAATGGTTGCATCCGATATTGTCAGGAAAGACGATACATTGAATATCAATACCGTACAGGCATGTCTCCGCTCACTGATTGCGAACCATTCTATTAAAGTGGCAGATATCGTCTACAGCGGTACGGTGCTTACCAGAAGCTATGCGCCAGTCATTTCCCGTGATGAGTATTTTGGCAATACTTGTACAGATATACTCGGAGACGGGCAGAAATCTGCGTTAATTGCTTCATTGATCGATACTGAAACAGACCTGGATGAATTAGAGCATCTGGAAGAGATGATAGCCCAGCGCAAACACATTCTTATCAACGGAGGAAATTAAATATGGCGCTTTCATTTGGACCTTTTTTTACTTGCTTTATCGTAACGCTTTTTCTCACGGTGTACCTGCATATCATCATGCACCACACATCCGTTTTCCACAAACGCACGATACAATTTTCGTTAATCGGTATACTTGTTATTTTAATCCGCATGAGTATACCTTTCAATTTTCCTTTTACCTATTCGTTTCAGTCTTATCAGGTCCTGCCAAGGATATTAGACTTTACAACACAAAATATTGCTGGCTGCCGTCTACGGGTGGATACGCTGATATTTTCAATCTGGTTTACGGTCGCTTTTATCCTGCTGTTGCGGCTCCTGGTTCAGTATATACGGCTGCACCATGCGCTCTCTGCATTTTTTGTTGAAAAAGAAGGCGCATATGCATATCTGTACGAGTTTTTACAGGAATACCTTGCCAAACCGATACGGATTGCCCTTATCCCGGAGCCAATCTCTCCGGCCATTACTGGATTATTACATCCGATTTTGATAATGCCCGATGGGCAAAGCTTTTCCGAAACGGAGCTTAAGTACATCTGCCTGCATGAGATTGCGCACTATAAAGAGCATCACCTATGGCTTGGATTTCTGATGGAAATTATCTGCCGCATACACTGGTGGAATCCTTTTGTACAGCATTTAAAAAAAGAATTTATGCTCTTTCTGGAGCTTTCCAACGACTTTTTCCTGATACAATCCAACCCGAAATTCAGTGTCACCGATTACGCTGAACTGATTGTAAAAACCGCAAAAAGAATACAAAGCGCCAGGCTCGCAGAGCCCAGCCGCATGATGCACTTTGCCGTAAATGATACCTCTGTACTAAGTACACGAATCTACTTTATCTTAAATAATCAGGAAAATACTTCCCGTTTTAAGCGTGTACACGGGTATCTGTGCCATACGGCCATATTTGCTGTGGTCATATTCTCTGTTTTCTGCGTCCCTGAACCTAATTTTCGGGAGCTGTATCCGGTGACAGACGGCGCAGTAGAGCTCCGTGAAGATAACGCTTATATCATTGATCACGGAACCAAACAATATACCATTTATTACGAAGGAAGGTTCTTTGCCGACATCGACCACCTCTCTGAAGACTTAAAAAGATTGCCACGCTACAAGGAAGGGGAACCAATTCATGAAAACGACTAAAACACTATTTATCACTTTAATCTGCAGCTTTATTTTTAGTCTGACAACGCCATCATCTATAGCTTTTGCTAATCATACGCTTATTACTTCAAATGTTTATGCTGCTTCGACGGATGCTACGCCTCCAGAAATCAGTCCGGCTTCGCACACTATTGTTTGGAAATATAAAACCTTAAATGGCGTCTTGTATAAATGTAGATATAATCAAACAACAAGGAAATGGATTGGCAAATGGATTAAAGCTTAATTTTTCTAATATAAGGAAAAGACATGTGAATAATCACCAGATGATGAGAGAAATAATGGAAAACTGCATTTTAAAGATTATTTTATTGTCATTGACATCTCAACTCCCCTGCTCCCATTTTAAGTAGCAGGGGAGTTTTCTATAATCGCTGCTTGTCTCTACACGTTCTTATCTGACGCTTATGTTATAGCGATAAATGTTTTATCCCGTGTTTTTATAGGTTTCTCTCTCTGTATGAATCAAAATAGTATCCCGTGTTTTTTGTGATAAGGTTAAATTTATAACCTGTTTATACGGAATTCAAGATAAGGTATTTATCGCTATAAGGGGCTGTCGCACTAAGCAATTAGTGCGCAGCCTCTTTTCGATGAAAAAATACAGCCGGGCTTCGAAAAGTCCGGCTGTTGGTGTAAAATATAAGTATGCGAAAACCTATATTTTTACATAAGAATTATACTTTGAATGAAGGAGGATATCAACTAAAACTTCCTTTAAATTTGGAAACAATCATTCCGGAAGATGATTCTGTGCGATTACTAAGTCAGTTTGTGGAGGGAATGGATTTGACTGACCTGTATTCTACCTATGAAAGAATAAATTCAGTATCGCCAAAAACACTTCTGAAGATTGTACTTTACTCTTACATGAACGGGGACTATTCTTCTCGTTCTATGGAACTGAATTGCAAAAGAGATATCAATTTCATGTTTCTTTTGGAAGGTATCCCAGCCCCAGATCGTGAACAATTTGTATGAACCGTCTACCTGTTCTTTGCTCATAACAGAATTAAATGGAATTGCGTAATCATCATCCTCCATTCGATCACTTTCAGTTTTAATCTCTATATATGATTCATTTGGAATCTGTTGCATGATTGTGATTGTATTATTTTGAAAATCAACATGATCATAATTAAGTCCTCGAACCTCACCTATACGTAATCCGGCAAATAGACATAAAAGTATTTCAAGGTAAATTGCATCACTTTTTTTGGCTATTTCTAACAGCTTGCATATATCTTCTTTTTCATAAGCAATATATTTCGGTGGAATCCTTGGAAAAGTTATAATACTTTCAAACGAAAATTTAATATCTAAAAGTTCTTCCGCTTCTGCCGTTTTCAGAATCGTGCACAGAATTTTCCTGCTTACGATTCCAGCTGTCCGATATGGAAGTTTTGCACATCTTTGTAAAATATCATTTATGTATTCTGGTGTCAGATTGATTAATAAATGATCCTCTTCAATAGATGGCAGGATTACCCGTTGAATTGCCCAATCCGTAGTTTGAAGATAAGAAGGGCTCGTTGTATATTGTTTGAAAATATCAACATACCAATGTTCTATATAAGAAGACAATGTGTATTTTACGCCCGTTATGCTTTTAATATTTTCCATATCCATAGCAAATTGATGCATTGCCTTATGATAAGCAATTTCTGCGTCTTCTTTTGTTTTATATCCTGTTAATTCAGGATATTCTATTTGAAGCAAACTTTTATTCACCACCTTTACGATAATACTCCAGGTATTAGAAACTGAATCATATATAATATTAGTTTCTTTCATTGAATTTTCCTCCTTTTTTAAAGGAAATTTCAATAAATAACTATTGCAAAAATTCAAATTTACCAATTTATTATATTCAAGATTTTCTTTATAATCAAATATATTAATTGTATGCTTCCAGCCATTGGTTAATGTACGTGTTTCTTACCTTATATTAATAGTATGTAAGAAAAGGTACGATACTTGATAAAATATATCTTCTGGAATTACTGTTTCCTTCAAAGCATCCTACACAATTGAAAAACAGAAGTAAACGTAGATATATCTAATACGTTTACTTCTGTTTTTTATAATTCTTTCATCTTCCCAAGGATCTCCTGATAAAATGCATCCTGATTTCCGCTATTCTTCAAATCCTCTAGTATTACACCATCTTTCAACAGAATTAACCGACTGCAATAGCTTGCCATTTGCGGGTCATGTGTTACCATGACAATCGTCTTCCCGAATTCCTGATTAATGTAGGACAATGTATGGATAACCTGTTTGGATGAATTAGAATCAAGGTTCCCGGTCGGCTCATCTGCAAGTATCAATTCTGGATTTTCTGCCATTGCTCTGCAAATCGCCGTTCTCTGTTTCTCACCTCCAGACAGTTCGTAAGGTTTTTTATCTAACAGCTTGTAAATTCCAAGTTTTTCTGCCATAGTTTCTGCGGTTTTAGAACTTTCCACAGGATCATCTTCATTTAATATCAATGGCATCATAATATTCTCACGAACAGTTAAGCTATTCATCAAGTAAAAATCCTGAAAAACAAACGCCAGTTGCGTCCGGCGTATTTCTGCCAGATGATCTCCATAAATTTCTGTTGTATCTTCGCCGTTATAGAGCACTTTTCCGCCATTTGGCTTATTAAGCATTCCGATAGTTTTCAAAAGTGTGGTTTTCCCACATCCGGAACTTCCCATAATACCAATAAATTCCCCTCGTTTTACCTGAAATGAAATTCCTCTTAGCACAGAATAAACCTTTGTCGCTCCGTCCGGCATGACTGTTGAATAGCTTCTTTCCAGATTATCAATTTCTAATATATTTTCTTTATTCATCCTTATTTCTCCTCTCACTGCGCTTAAATGAACGCCATGCTGCAATTCTTACGATTACTATGATAATAGCGGTCATACCTATAATCATTACTGCGGCTTCTGCCAGATAAATCTTTGTCCAATATACCGGCATTTTCTTATATAATATTTTCACCAATATCATTACTGCTGCTATAAATATTCCTGTTATCAAGGCAACTTTGGATGTCATGGTTATTTCTTTATAAATACTTTCTCTTCGTTTTTTCTCCGGCATTCCTGTACGGTAATAGAATAAATACTTCCATTCCAGTGCTTCGTAATCACTGGATATTTTCTCTAGTAAGATAAAGATTATGCTGATAAATAACACAAGCATATCAATCAACATCGCACTTACATTTAACATTCGGTTTTCCTGATTTTCTATTGTGCACGGTTTTTTATCATAAATCAGATTTCCGTCATGATAATCAAAGAAATTAATCTGTGAATGTTTTGCTGCATAATTAGCTATTTTATTTACAACAGCATCATAATTCTGTGCTACGTTCATTAATACTGTAAGGTTTGACCCTTTGGCTTTTTGACTGATCTTATCATATTCATGATCCGAAAATACAATTATATCTTCAAACACATCCGTATTCATATTGCTGGTACTCAAAACCCTTGTTTTAAAATTCCCGGTAATGATTCTTCTGTCATTTCCCTTAATTGTATATTTTCTTGTAAATTTATTACCTGGTAATGTTCTCGCAGTATAAATCCAGATATCTGCAGTAGCGCATCCGGTGTATAATCTTGGTTTCAGCTTTCCGAAATCCAGACCAATTGTTCCATATTCGCTTCGGTCCCATTGGTATATAACGTATATTTCATTATTTTTTAAATGAACCTGCTTTCCTGTAAGGCGTTTATATTCTGTTGCAGAAATTCCAGTATGTTCTGCACAGTTTCCTGAAGTCACTCTGATAGATGGAATGAATTCTGTCTGAACATTATACTTTTCTTTTAACTTTTCGATAAATGCTTTATCTTTTGTATTGGCACCCCAGACTATGTCATACGGATAATTTTCCGGCTGCTTTACAGGAAGATTGTCTACCAATACAATATTAAATCCAAACAGAATAACAATCAGAAAAGCACTGACAATATAACTGATATTAGCATGACTGAAAAACTGATCGTACCAGTTATCGAGCCAAAGGATTTTTTTATAATATTTATTCTTTTGTTTTCTTAATTTTTCAAGATATAATCTACAGCCAAATAAAGTAAAAATAACTGCCGTTATGATTCCCAGAGCTGTCGGAATCGTATATCCGATTTGTCCCCAATATGTAACAATAGAAACTAATGTAAGAATAAATACTGCAACTCCTATAAGACAAAATAGCAATGTATTCTTACTTGTTCTGTTATGATTACTTCCTCCCGATACTATATGGTCAATTCCGATACAGGCAATATACTGATCACAAAAGGCGAAGCCGATTCCAAACATGATTACGCTGATAATTAGTGTGAGAATTAACGGTGATATTCCCAAATATATATTGCTTACATAATTCTGAAAAATATTTTCCAGTATCTTTTTTACGATCATTGCTTCCAATATTCCAAGAATCAATCCTCCTGCAATTGATCCTAAAATGATTCCGAGATATTCACAGCCAATATACATATATCTGTGTTTCCTTTTGATTCCCAGTATATTGAGCATTGCATAATCGCTGGATCGTTTACGAATATATCCGAGTATAATTAAAATCATGAGAAAGATCAGTAACACATACGGCAAAATAAAATTCTTTTCAACTTCCATTACTAATTCTGTCATAGTTGCCCGTCGTCCCGTTGATATATAAACAAGACTGCTGCCAACAGACGTAGAAAAAAATACGACCGATATACAGAAGATTCCACTTAAAATAACTCTTATGTAATCCTTTTTCCTTTCTCCCAGCAGTTTAAAAAATATTTTTTTCAACATACTTTTCATCCCCTTATCCTTATCAGTTATTATAGATAGAAATCATAAATATCAGATGATCTTCATATACCTTATATTCGAAGATTCCATCATACTTTTTTACAATATCCTGTATATTCTTCATTCCATATCCATGAAGTCCATTATCTTTTTTATTTGAAGCAAATTCTTTTTGAATTTGCTTCGGCATTTCCTCTAATGCATTTGCAATTTCAATATATAACAATAGATTTTTCTTTTTTATCTTAATCTTTATCCAACGCTCTTTATCATTGATTTTCTCACAGGCTTCCAACGCATTATCCAATAGATTCCCGAAAAGGGATATGATTTCCCGGTCTGTAAAAGGGAGTGTCGAAAAGACTTCTGTATCAATCTGCATAACGGTATTTTGATTCTGTGCATCCTTTTCCTTTTGGTTTAAGATCATATCCAGCATATGATTTCCAGTCCAGACATGAAAATTATATTCCAGCATATCATCACTAAGTTCATTCAGATATTCATGCAATCCGGGCCAGTTCTGCTCTTGATCATAGTTCTTGAGCGCCAGAATATGGTTCTTCATATCATGAACCACTTTTCGGCTTTTTAACATTTCTTGATAGCGTTCTTCCAAAATCTTGACTTTCGTTTGTAATGCATGCTTTTCCTGTTCCTCTAATTGAGATATTAATATCTGATGTTCTGCTTCCCATGTATCCAGCATTGCATCAATTAGAATCCATAGACCGATAAAAACCAACAATACACATATATATATTTCTACATATATAGGAATCAAAGAATTATCTATAGGATCTACATAAGCAAATTTCTCAAAAAACCTCGAAAAGATAGCTAAATATATAATCCAAAAAAATCCACGATAATCACTTGACTGTTCATTTTTTAATATGTGATATATTCGTGCTAATTCAGTCAATTGAAAAAGTGCAATTAGAATAATGATAACTAAGAAAACAAATGCTGTCATTTTTGTATAGTTCCAGGATTCTCTTAATGATGGCAATATCGTTTCATTATACATTTGGACATAGTCATTCATTTTCAACACATTATATAAATATCCATATATTGTATAATGCTGTATCCATGGGAAAAGAAAATATATTTGTAAAGCTACGCCTATTATAAAGTCTATTTTTCTTTTTCTTGTCCAGTCTTTCATTTGATTTGTCTCCGTATTAATTTCTTGGCTTATTATAGCATGCCTTTTCTTCTTCCGCCTTATACTGGCCATGAATACCCGGTTTTCTGACCATGAATTTTCCCTAAATACCCTTATAACAATCTTTTTTGCATACTTCGACATATCTACAGAACTTGCTACCGGTAGTTTCTTCCGAATGCATGGTGATAGAAATAATTTTTATCTGATCGCTTTTATTTTTTCGGAGTATCAGCAAAAAGTCAGGAAGATTAAATATAATCAACCTGACTTTTTTATCAAAGGTTATGATCCGTTTCATTACAGTACCCTTTCGCCCCGGAACAATCACATATTCCATGAACAAAAATGGTATAAATGGAGCGATACAATCTACACCCGTTATCAGCTGTATTTTTCTCTTTTATCCTGCTGGGCAAAACCTCTCAAATTGCTTTCATGCAATTTGGTCAAAAAGAAAATCTCGCGTAATTTCGGCAAAATTTAAAATATGATGGAATTTACTCTTGCACTGGAATTTACTTTTTCAAGTCAGCAATGTCAATTTTTTGTGAATCTTTTACAGCTCTTTCATCTTTCCGAGAATCTCCTGATAAAACGCCTCCTGATCCCCACTATTCTTTAAATCCTCCAATATCACTCCATCTTTCAATAGAATCAACCGGCTACAATAGCTTGCCATCTGCAGATCATGTGTGACCATGATGATTGTCTTTCCTATATCATTCATTTGTTTTTCAAGATATCTTTTTGTGCTTTCATAATCTTATCGCAGAAAACATCCTGTTTTTCTTTTTTCCTTAATTGAACTTCAATATTCCCATCCTTTACAAAAATCACCCTGTCACAAAAGCTTGCAACATATGCATCATGCGTTACCAAAACAACAGCCTTTTTCAAATCTTTATTGATCATCTGCAGGTATTCCATTACTGTTTCTGATGAAGCAGAATCCAGATTTCCGGTCGGTTCATCGGCAAGGATCAGATCCGAATGATTCATCAACGCCCGGCAGATCGCTGCCCTTTGTTTTTCGCCTCCTGATAATTCAAAGATTTTTTTATCCAGTAAAGCACGAACCCCCATAATATCGGCTAGTTTTTCTGCTTCCGTTATACTCTCTTTTACTGGACTGTGATCTAGAATCTTCGGCAGCATGATAT
Source organism: Dorea longicatena (assembly GCF_025150085.1). Lineage (NCBI taxonomy): Bacteria > Bacillati > Bacillota > Clostridia > Lachnospirales > Lachnospiraceae > Dorea > Dorea longicatena. The sequence goes on along the minus strand of NZ_CP102280.1, from coordinate 1,443,042 downwards.
TTTCTCTTACCGATAAACTGTCCATAAGATAGTAATCCTGATATATGAATCCAATTTCACGGCGTCTGATCATGGCAAGCCTGTCCCCTCTTAACGAATTACTGTCTTCACCTTTAAAAAAGACTTTTCCTTCCGTCGGCCGGTCCAGCAGTCCTAATAATTTTAAGAGTGTTGTTTTCCCAGATCCAGATTTTCCCATAATGGCTATGAATTCCTGATTATTAATGGTCAGATTGATTCCTTTTAATACATCTATTTTCGTTTCATTAACAAGATATGATCTCTTTAACCCTTCTGTCCGCAGTATTTCTGTATTATTTGTCATGATTTTCTACCCCCTTCTTGCCTTTCGATTCATAATCCAAAAATATATTCCATTTATTACGATCCACACTGCTATAACCACTGCTTCCTGTAATTCACAGATTTTCCGGATATCATCTGGATACATTCTCGCAGTCATGGTATCTCGCATAAATAATATGGTTGAAATGATAAGAATAATTGTCGGGACAATCCAATATATGTACCATTCTCTTTTATTCATTTTCTTCCGTTCTTTTCGGTCCATTCCCATGGATACCAGGAATTTCTCGCGTTCTGCTTTTTCTTTTTTCTCCATTTCGTTCATGGCATATAGCATGATCCAATTCAATATGCTTAATGTAATGATAATATATACACAGATCATCGACTTAACGGCTCTTTCGGTTTTCATATCCGTAATTGCTGTTTTTGATAAATAATGAAATTTTACCGTAGAATCATAATTGCCGATATATTTATGTCTCTCTTCTTTTGACTCCAATTCTTTATCGATTTGATCTATGTACTTTTTATTTGTCTGGATGAATACCAGTTTTGTTGGTCCTTCAATAATATAAGGTTCTCCATCATCACCATACATTGCCTTATACCGTTCCAATTTAAAACCAGTCAAAGCTTCTATATCCTTCCATTCATTTTGAGCTTTTTTGAAATATTCATCGGAAAAAACGATCAGATTTTCACATTTTGGTGTACTGTAACACCCTGTAAGACTGGAGATCTCCTCTCCGGCAACTATTTTCTTATCGTATGTTGTCTCATGATCAGCATAATCACAATATTCACAAGGGAGTCCGATATGTAAAGTCGGTGTCTTTTTGTTATAGTACCAGTCGACCGGCTGAGCCTTTGTTGCCCGGTCCTGTTGATGGACAACATATACTTTCTTTCCATTTTTATCTAGATTTAAGGATTTCTTTTTATACAATGGATCTACAGCTTTTTTTAACTTGTAATAAGTAGACTCCGAGATACCAATCTGTTGTCCCTGGATAATAATTTCCCCTCGTCCCTCTAAATGTTCCGTCTTATCTGCGTTTGCAACTCTTACCATTGGATATTCAGTTAATGTAGCATGATACTTTTCTTTTATTTTTTCAAAAAGCTTATCGTCTGATTTATCTGCAACACACATAAAATCATACGGATATAAACTTTCTGCTTTTTCGGCATTTATCGTACTGATAAATTGTATTCCGAAATAAAAGCAGCTTAAAAAACTCATCAGTGAAAAGAATAAAATATATCTGCTCACGGTATTCATACGGTAATAAAACCGATGATTCATCAAAAGATTCTTATAATATTTTTTCTGCTTTTTGTGCTTTATACGTTCTAAAAAAATAGAAAATATATTTCTTAAGCTTAAATACAATCCGGCAAAGAAAGCGATGATTAGATATGCACTCTCATAATGGTATATTTTAGAATATGCATAAACGGAATAAATACAAAGTATGATTCCGATCATTATTTTAGGAACTCTGAATTTTCCTTCCAGCTTTTCTATTCTTGCTGTCTCATTCATATTTGTAATGATCAGAAAATCGGATTGCAATTCTTTTACCAGCAAGAAACTGAGCCCATATATAAATAAAATGAGGATACAAATAGACGGATATGTAAAGAAAGCCACCCTTCCTAATTTAAAATTTATATGCAAAGCACGAACCATAAGGATCTTTAATCCCTCGGTCAATATTTTTCCAACGAAAAATCCTGCTATGATGGATACCAGATACGAAATTGCTGCCTCATATAAAACCATCGTTTTTAAATCTTTCTTTGATATTCCCATTCTTTGTAAAAATACATATTCCGGAATACGCTTTCCAAGATATGATATGAGAACTGTGATAATCAGTATAATTCCGCAGAATAATAGAATTGTTCCGGCGGAAAGAAAGCTTTTGCTTATTCCGTCTTCCTGCATAAAATATTCTGAGGAATGTCCGTTGGAAAACATCTGATATCCGCTGACTATAGCATATGAAATTGCCGTCAGTATTGTTTCGCATAAAATCAGAATTCTTAATTCTTTATGGTGCCCCAAAAATATTTTTTTCATTATCTGAAAAAATAACTTGTCTTTTTTCATTTCACTCACCCACTCACATAAAATAATATTTAATAGCAATCTCTGTGCATATCAGTATAGATAGAAATCATAAATATCAGCTGATCTTCATATACCTTATATTGGAAGATTCCATCATACTTTTTTACAATATCCTGTATATTCTTCATTCCATATCCATGAAGTCCATTATCTTTTTTATTTGAAACAAATTTTTTCTGAATTTGCTTTGGCCTTTGCTCTAATGCATTTGCAATTTCAATATATAACAATAGGTTTTTCTTTTTTATCTTAATCTTTATCCAACGCTCTTTATCATTGATTTTTTCACAGGCTTCCAACGCATTATCCAATAGATTTCCGAAAAGTGATATGATCTCCCGGTCTGTAAAAGGGAGTGTCGAAAAGACTTCTGTATCAATCTGCATAACAGTATTTTGATTCTGTGCATCCTTTTCCTTTTGGTTTAAGATCATATCCAGCATATGATTTCCAGTCCAGATATGAAAATTATATTCCAGCATATCATCGCTAAGCTCATTCAAATATTCATGCAATCCGGACCAGTTTTGCTCCTGATCATAGTTCTTGAGTGCCAGAATATGGTTCTTCATATCATGAACCACTTTTCGGCTTTTTAACATTTCTTGATAGCGTTCTTCTAAAATCTTGACTTTCGTTTGTAATGCGAGCTTTTCCTGTTCCTCTAATTGAGAAATTAATATCTGATGTTCTGATTCCCATGTATCTAGCATTGCATCAATTAAAATCCACAATCCTAAAAAAACTAATAGTACAATCATATACACTTCTACATAAGCAGGAATCAAAGAATAATCTACAAACTCTACCTTATCTATAAATATCGAAAAAAAGATTAAATATATAATCCAGAAAAATCCACGATAATCACTTGTCCTTTCATTTGTGGTTATGTGATATATTCGCATTAATTCAATTAATTGAAAAACCATTAATAGAATAATGATAATTAAAAAGACAAATGCTGACATTTTTGTATAGCCCCATGATTTTTCTTTTAATGATGGCAATAATGTTTTGTTATACATTTGGACGTAATCATTTATTTTCAATGTATTAAATAAATAGCCATATATTGTATAATGCTGTACCCATGGGAAAAGGAGGTATATTTGCAAAGCTACTCCTATTATAAAATCTGTTTTTCTTTTTCTTGACCAGTCTTTCATTTTGTTTGTCTCCGTATTAATTTCTTGGCTTATTATAGCATGCCTTTTCTTCCTTGGTGTGATAGTGGCCATGAATACCCGGTTTTCTGACCATGAATTTTCCCTAAATACCCTTATAACAATCTTTTTTGCATACTTCGACATATCTACGGAACTTGCTACCGGTAGTTCCTTCCGAATGCATGGTGATAGAAATAATTTTTATCTGATCGCTTTTATTTTTTCGGAGTATCAGCAAAAAGTCAGGAAGATTAAATATAATCAACCTGACTTTTTATCAAAGGTTATGATCCGTTTCATTACAGTACCCTTTCGCCCCGGAACAATCACATATTCCATGAACAAAAATGGTATAAATGGAGCGATACAATCTACACCCGTTATCAGCTGTATTTTTCTCTTTTTTCCTGCTGGGCAAAACCTCTCGAATTGCTTTCATGCAATTTGGTCAAAAAGAAAATCTCTCGTAATTTCGGTAAAATTTAAAACATGATGGAATTTACTCTTGCACTGGAATTTACTTTTTCAAGTCAGCAATGTCAATTTTTTGTGAATCTTTTACAGCTCTTTCATCTTTCCGAGGATCTCCTGATAAAATGCATCCTGATTTCCGCTATTCTTCAAATCCTCTAGTATTACACCATCTTTCAACAGAATTAACCGACTGCAATAGCTAGCCATCTGCGAATCATGCGTTACCATGACAATCGTCTTCTTATATTCCGATGAAATCTTATTCAATGCATCAATTACAATCTTTCCTGACTTTGAGTCCAAATTTCCGGTTGGCTCATCAGCAAGTATCAGATCAGGATTATTGATTAACGCACGACATATGGCAACTCTCTGCTTTTCACCACCGGATAATTCATAAGGGTTTTTCTTTAACAGATGTTCTATCTGAAATTGTTCTGCATATTTCTTTGCTTCTGCAATCATCTTATTAATATTCTGTTTGCTTATGATCATCGGCAGCATGATATTCTCTTCCACTGAGAGGCTGTCCATCAGATAAAAGTCCTGAAAAATAAATCCTATCTTGCTGTTCCGGATATCCGCAAGCTTGTCCCCGTACAGTTCACTGGTATCTTCCCCCATAAATTTAATTGTTCCATCCGTCGGTTTATCAATCATTCCGAGTGTTTTAAGCAGCGTTGTCTTACCACATCCGGATTTTCCCATGATTCCAACAAATTCACCTTCCGCAACTTGAAAGCTGATTCCTTTTAACACATTCACATTATTTTTTGAATCCCTAAAAGTTGCTGTATTGTAACTTCTTACAAGATTTTTAACTTCTAATATATTTCTCATCAATTCTTATCACCCCATATTTTTGAAATTTCTTTCCATAAACGCCTGGTTGAAAAAATAATAAATATCATAAAAATAATTCCATATATGCATAAAATCCATCCTAACATTGCAACTTCCTTTTGTATCAAAACAATTTCCATTGTTCCGTAATAATAAGATTTTATAAATACTCCGCAAAACATTCCACTTATAACGGCCACAATTGAAAGAGGCCAACACATGTCTCTGGATATTTCTTTCACAACGGATAAATGTCCTTCCTTCCTCTTCACACCAAGAATAGCACCTATCTGATATTTTCGTTTTAAATGCTCCTGATCATTCTGCAGCATTAACCATGTTATAAACATCGTAAAAATTAAAATAATAATCGCTACGAGGATTACTACCATTTGATTTAATACGTTTTCTTTTTTATCAATACCCTGAATTGTCAACTTACAAAAAGCCTCATCTAGTTTTCCTTGTTGCAATTTTTTTTCTATGTATCGTGTTGAAACTGTCAGGTTCTTTTTTGGCAGATTTATAATCATAAACATTTTTTTATAATCACTTTCTTTTTCTGCCTGCGTGAATATATTATCTGGAATAATTACAAGACCGGTCATAGAAAAGCCGATCATCTCTTTGATTTGCTCTTTCTTTATCTGGAAATTGTATTTATATTCCAATCCCTCTTCATCCATATTTCCGCATTTACCAAGTGCGATTGATTTTATTTTTCTATGTTGTTTATCACTTAGATCCGATTTACGGCTCCCTTCTTTTCTCCAAATTCTTATTATTTCATTTTTATTTAACGATTCATTTTTATTGTAAATTTTATTATAGTCGCTAAGTGATATAGCAACCCAGGAATCACCTCCCATCTCATTAAACCACAGAAACGGGAATTGTTTTGTAAGACCATTAAATCGAGCTGTTACCACAGTATTTACTGCTGTCGTTTCTTTTGAGTTGCCGATACACACAAAATCATTTGGCATATATCTGTCATGAATTGTACCTCGAAGCATTAAAAATGTATTAAATATTAAAATGATTCCCAACAATATCTGCATTAGCATCCGAAATCCATGTTTTTTTATGTAACAGTAGCAATCATTCCAAGCTAATATATGCTTTTTATAATATTTCGACTCACTGAATTTTTCCATAAAAAATCCAGTTCCGAATATCATAAGAATTATAAGACCTGTCAAAATACATATAAGTGCCATATAAGCCATCATTGGATCATTATTCACCAACAGATAACCACTACTAATAACCAAAATACCCACTATAAAGTAAATAACTGATATCATCGAATGGATTCGAGATTCCTTAATCTTGAATATCTTATCTCCTAAATTCGTTCTGGTATCTAATAATATTTGCAATGTAATATATACGCCTATCGTCATGATCAGACAGCTTAGAATCAACACAAGATAAACTCTTGACATCGAAATGCCTTTGACAAATCTTGCATTTATTCTAGTATGAAGAATTTCTTTTATAATTTTCGTTCCAATTAAACCAAACAGAATTCCAAAACCACATGCAAGCATACCGCTTATTACATATTCCAGACCAATCATTACTTTTAAATTTTTCTTGCGTATTCCTAATAATTGAAATAATTTATAATCCCATATTCTTGTGTTTATATACGCTTTAACAGAATATCCCGTTACCAGAATCATAATTAAAATAATACATGGAATGATTATGCGTAACTGCTTTCTTAATTCACTTTGATATGCAAATTGTAACGCTTCAGTTTTTATTCCTGGAACTTGTGACAATGCCTCTTGAATATAAATAAGCATAAATATAACTGCAACTGATAATATTTCACTCATAAAAAAAGAAAGAAAATTTTTCCTATTATACTTAAAGCTTTTCCATACAACTTTGAACATGAATTCTCCCCCTTACATTAATATACCTGCCGTTAAAAATGCCATTAGAATAAGAATAAGAAATAACTTTACCATAATTGACATCACAACTACCGAATCCATAATATTCAATTGTTTCTTTTTCATGGTTAAAACAATATGGATAATATCGCAACAAATAAATATTACAAAAAACAAAGCAAAGCTTAATAAGTCCCCGCTTATTCGGCTATATTTTTTGATAAACACATATATATTCAAAAGAGACGTTTCTTTTTTTATCCAAATCACATACAGCCAATATATAAACGGAATCATTCCGATATTAAATATCAGATCGAAATACGATGAATAATGGATAAATTTTTTAACTACAGTTCTTTCAATAGAAGAAATACTTTTTTCCAATACATTGACAGTCTCCTGTTGTATTTCTTCATTTGTTGGAATAACTAACGTTTTTTTTAATTTATTCATTTCATCCCTGCATAAACTGCACTCCGCTAAATGTTCATCCACTATTTTTTGTGTATCTTCACTTACCACCCCATCTATATAAAGCGGAAGAATATCTTTAATTACATTACATGTTATTTTATTCATTATTCTCTGCCTCCATATATTCTAATATTTTCATTTTGGCTCTATAATAAGTTACTCTTGCCCAGCCAGAACTTTTTCCAAAAATTCTTCCAATCTTTTCAAATGAAAGTTCCCCATGTATTCTTAATTCAAATACTATTTTGTATGGATCTTTCATATTTTTCAAAAAATTATGTATTTTCTCAACCTGTTCTTTATTTATTAGATTGTCAATAAACTCCGTCTGAATATCGACCTGCTCCGTTGGAGGCTCCCATTCCACATAGATTTTCTCACGCTTACAATATGTAAAATATGTATTTCTTGCAATTGTAAATAACCATGCACGTATATCTTTTCTTCCATCATATGAATTAATTGCCGTCAATGCTTTTGTAAAAGTTTCCTGTGTAATATCTTCTGCAATTTCTTTGTTCGATGATAAACCACACAAAAAATGATATACGTCCAGGTAATATGATTTATATATACAATCAAAATCCATGTGCTGTCCTCCTTTCCTTTATAATATTAACTATTCAATTTGATAAATGTTACAAATAAAATGCAAAGAACTTTCCATCGGCAACTTTTCTTACATATTTGGATATAAAAAAAATAAGTCAGGCAAATCAAAATATTGACCTTCCTGACCATTTATATATTTATCTGTTTTCCGTGGTTTTCATTTTGAATCCTCGGTTCGTACTATATTGATTATTTTATAATTTATATCTACTTATATTCTTCCAGTTTTCCGGGAATCCCATTGCTTTGAAAAATAAATCCTGGTTTAGATTGCCCGTCTTTTTCATATACTGGTTAATTATCTGATTCAAAGATTTTTTAAATTCAGCAAAATCTTCTTTTGCCAGCAACATTCGAAAAGCAATCACAACAGAAAACAAATCGTTTTTTCCACATTTGTATTTATTTCCATTTTGCGGAAGTTTCATTTTTCTATGTAATATTGTATCAGGGATATCAAACCTGCTCTTATATGAAAATAACCTTTCATTATGAGCACAGACGTTTCTATATAAGGTAAGCACTTTCATGTACTGAATTAGTTCTTTTTCACTTACATAATCAAAATGTCGGCTAATTTTCGTTTTCATACTGGTCGTCAGAAATGAATACATCTTTGACATCTGTCCAAATGTTAAAGTTTTCATAATGACCCACATAGGAACATTTCCATATGTTTTTCTTTGATAAACTACATAAGCGTGATCTGTGCTTTTCTTTGCTTCTCTATCCAGTATAGCTATTAAAGCAGCAATTTTCTTTTTATTTGCTCCCGAGTTATTATAATGTACAGCATTCAGATAATCTTCCTGTTTTTCTGAATAAGTATCACAAAAATGATAAGAAATCAGCGATCTCATTTTTTGCTCAAAATGACAAAGATACCGGAAGATCAATGTACGAAGTTTTTCATCAAATTCATATAAAGCAACAAGATCCTCAAAGGTTGTGCCTTCCTTATATTTTCTTGTCATAGGATTATAAAACAGATTTTTATATCCATCTATTAAAGCAAAATAACTGATATCTTCTAATTTGGACACAGCAAATTTATGATCATTAACAATCATTCCTTTTTGCTCGATGAGATTATTGATTTGTTCTTCATAATTCAAAAACGGTTTTATCGGTTTTAACGCTTTTTCTGTCATTTTTCACCTTCTATAAAAATCTGCATATATAGAAAAACGGAGGGCCCTCAGGTCCTCCGTCCGGTCGCAGGCATCGCAAGTTTCTGCAACCTGATCACTGACAAAAATTCTATCACGAACCTTTGCAAAAGGCAAGTGATTTTTGCAAACATTTGTCAGTAAAATATTATATGCGTATTTTTATATCGCATTCAAAATTTGACACAACAAACCTCGTCTGAGCCTTTCTTCTAAATTCTTTTGTTCACATACCTTACAAATAATTTCTGCACAACTATCTGAATAATTATATAAATTCCAACGAGCTTAAGCCAGTAGCTCCAAAAAGTGGTTGATATTTTTTCACCCATCGCATCATACCAATGTAAATAAGTCATTACATATAAAAGAGCTAAACAAATACCTGTACCTAATGCTATATTTGCTACGCTGCAAATCTCAAAACTTAAGATCTTCTTTTGCTCTTTTTGTTTCATGCCCATAGAATGAAAAAATTCATAACGTCTTTGATAAGAAGACATTTCGGCCAGATTTTTAACAACCATAATAAAAGTACCACTAATCAAAAGTGTTATCAGAATAAACAGCTTGCTAAAAAGTAAAAATATATTACTTGCTTTCTGCTCTTTTAAAAACACAGTCTTATCATAGCATATAGCATGTGGCGAATGACTGTCATCTGGTTGAAATACAGTAATTCCCTCTTTATCTGCATGATCTTTTATCTCTTTCCAGGCCATCTGCTCTTTTGTTTTTGGAAAAGAAAATGCTTCTAACATTGAAACTTCTTCATCATCTGCTGCCTGTTTTTCCCATTGTTTATCAAAATATTCATCCGAAAATATAACTGTATCTTCACAACCTTCACCGGCATCTTCTGGTACGAATTTTCCAAATACGTTTTGTGTATGAATTTCTTTTATCCTATACTGATAATTCGCATCTTTTAAAATATTGGAAGATTCAAATTCCTTTTTATTCGGATTAAATTTACCAATATACAGCCATCCAAATAAATCATAAAGAACCTTATCAGTTACTTTTTCTTCCCTTTGATAATTCTGGTCCTCAATTCCTATAACAATTTCTTTCCCAGACAAACCATAAGCCTTCCCTGTTAGTTCTTTATATGTGGATTCAGATATTCCAATTTCTTCCTGTGAATAAAACATTGTTGCCCGGATCATCGGAATATGTTTAACTGTCCCATTATATTTTTCAGCTATTTTTTCACTGTATTTTTCATCGTTCTGGCGTGCCATCCAGATTATATCATAAGGATAATTACTATTTGTCTTGTCAAGAGGCAGAATCTCTACTATTTGTGTACCGATATAAGAAAGAACAAAAAAATGTATTACAAATAACATCAGAATAATTAATATATTACTTTGATATTTACTATCAAGTTGATTGATTTTCAATGCATACCGAAAGTAAAAAGGTTCTTTTTTCGCCTGTTCAAGAATAAATGCACCACTGAAAGTGATAATAAGAATTCCGCCTATCAGAAAATATATATGTGCAAAATAATATCCCCATGTTCCTGGCTTATATTGTTTAATTGCAAGTATTATAAATACAATCCCTAACACTGTAAACAACAGCCATTTTGAACTGACGGGACGTTTTTCCTTTATTTCCTCTTTCATCATTAAAGAGCTTAAATTTCTTCCGTCCATCCACACCAGGAGAATTATAAAGATTCCAAGCATAACTCCCAGACACAAAAGAATTGTATTTTTATATACGACCGGATCCACTTTTTGTAATGTAATAATCTGAGGATTGTATTGATTTAAGCAATATAAAATTCCATATAGGAGCAGATTTCCTAACAAAATACCAATTAAAAGTGAACCTATACATCCTATAATGTATTCCGCAAAAAGAAGCATATAAGACATCTTCTTTTTCATCCCAAGCATAATAAAAGTTCCATAATCTTTTGCCCGGAGTTTAATATAATAGCGCATAGAAAATACCATCAAAAGTATTGTAACAACAGTTATTAATCCAACCGCTATCATAAAATCACTTTTTATTCCCATCATAATCGAAGGTTCTGTAACTGCCCGCACTACAACATCATTCAATCCCCAAAAGATAAATAATTCTGCTACGGCTATAATGTTACTGACAAAAAATAAAATATATTTCCGTATATTGCTTTTAAAATTTTTGTAAATTATTTTATGCAGCATATACCTTCCCACCCCTTACAATAATCTTGAATTCAAATATAGCTGATACTGGCATTGGTCTTTTTATAATTCCGCCATTTTGGAAAGGATTGTTTGATAAAATGTTTCTCTGTTACTACCCTTCTTTAATTCTTCCAAAATCTTTCCATCCTTCAACAGAATAATCCGGTCACAATAACTTGCCATCTGCGGATCATGTGTTACCATGACAATCGTCTTCTTATATTCCGATGAAATCTTATTCAATGCATCAATTACAATTTTTCCTGACTTTGAGTCCAAATTTCCGGTCGGCTCATCAGCAAGTATCAGATCAGGATTATTGATTAACGCACGACATATGGCAACTCTCTGCTTTTCACCACCGGATAATTCATAAGGGTTTTTCTTTAACAGATGTTCTATCTGAAATTGTTCTGCATATTTCTTTGCTTCTGCAATCATCTTATTAATATTCTGTTTGCTTATGATCATCGGCAGCATGATATTCTCTTCCACTGAGAGGCTGTCCATCAGATAAAAGTCCTGAAAAATAAATCCTATCTTACTGTTCCGGATATCCGCAAGTTTATCCCCATATAGTTCACTGGTATCTTCTCCCATAAATTTAATCGTTCCATCCGTCGGTTTATCAATCATTCCGAGTGTCTTAAGCAACGTTGTCTTACCACATCCGGATTTTCCCATGATTCCAACAAATTCACCTTCTGCAACTTGAAAGCTGATTCCTTTTAAAACCTTTACATCTTCTTCGCTTTCTTTTATTACAGATTTTCTATAGTTTCTTACCAAATCTTTAACTTCTAATACATTTCTCCTCATCTTTTAATCCTCCTTCAATTTTACGTGTAATATATAGTGCAAAACCTCTTTGCACAAGCAACTCTAATGCAATATATCCTAAGCAGGCAACCAGCCAATACTTTGTAAAATTCCATTTATTAACTTCCCCTGCTTTTTCCATTCGTAATAAACATGCAATAAAATGTATGACGGACATAAAAATACCGGCTGCTAATGAAATCATTCCGACACTTTGCATTTCCAAGAGATAAAGAGCTTTACGTTCTTTTTTTTGCATTCCCATACAACGTAAAAATTCCTGTTTCTTTTTATAGGATGGGATTTCTGATTCAACCTTTATTTCCATAATAAAAATCGAATTTAAAAATAATGCTGTTAAAATAAACACCTTGCTTAATAAACGAAACATCAATAATGTTTGCTGTGTTTTTACAAAAGATTCTGTGTAATATATAATGTTTTGTTCATTTCCATCATTAATAATTTTTGTTCCATGTTTTGTGGAATAAGTTCTTATTTCTTTCCAGAGATTACGTTTATTTTCCTGATTAAATTTAATTAAAATCAATTTAGACGGTTCATTTTTTGTCTGTTCTATTCTTTTATATTCTTTCTCAAAATATTTATCAGAGAATATAATCAAGGATTCTGACCATCTGTTTGTTGTATATTGTCCAATCACATTTTCTGTATACATTTTCTTGATTTTATATAGATGGCGTTTGGATTGAGCGGAATTTTCATTTCTTTTCCCTTTTACTACAATTGAATGGAGTTCTTCACTTTTATCATCTGAATATCTTCCTGTATACATAATTCTATAATTTTCTTGAAATGTTCGATCCTTTACGATTCTATTGGGATGATTTTGATCTTGCATTGCTACTACTATTTGTTTATTTTTTAAATGTAATGTCTTTCCAGTCAATTTATTGTAATAACTTTCTGAAATACCGATTTGCTGATCGCGACTAACGGAAGTAACCCTCATCATTGGAATTTCTGTTATTTTCGTTTTAGCAGCCAGAGAATCTATATACTTCTGTTCACTTGTGCTTGCCATCCACAACATATCATATGGATAATTTTTCGCTTTATAGTGTTCTATTGGTAATAATGAAGAAATTTCTGTGCTTATATATGTAAGTGCAAAAAAATGAATAACAAAAAACATTAATAACAGCATTAGGTTATTTTGATATTTACTGCTAAATTGATTTATTTGTAATACATTTTTCAAGTAAAAAAATTGTTCGTGTTTTTTTATTTCTTCCAGTAATACACCCATGCCAAAAGTTAAAATTAAAAATCCACCAATTATCCATATAAAATATGCATCATAATGCACTTCTTCATAGCTTGGAAACATAAACCAGGCAATTACACTCAATATAATTCCTATAATAACTGCAATTGTCCAATATCCTTTTTGCGGACATTTCTGAATCTTTTCTTCAGCTTGTATCAGTGAACTCAGATTATGATTTTCAATCCATACTATGACAGCAAAAAACGTAAAAATCATAATTCCGATACTAAATTTTATTGAATACACATATATATTCAAATTTGCCGTTACTATTCGTACAAAATATAAAGGTGCAATTTTGTGTAATAAAAACTGAATGCCATACAATATACCAGTTCCAAGAATAAGTCCTAGTATTGATGAGAATACCCAGCCAAGAACATATTCTATCAACATCAAACTAAATACCTCTCGTTTGTGCATTCCCATCATAATAAATAATCCATAATCTCTTATTCTTGATTTTAAATAATAAATCATAGCATACGCCATCAACATTATGGTAATAACAGAAATCATTCCTAAAGCCATAGTAAAGTCAATTCTAAAAAGAAATGCTGTTTCGGTATCTTTTACAATTTGCAATACAATCTCTTTTAATCCACGAAATACGAATAGCTCCATAATTGCAACAATATTACTCAAGAAAAACAAAATATAATTCTTTAAATTACTTCGAAAATTTTTATAGATTATTTTTGTTAACATCTTCATTCCCCTCTTCATTTTGTAATCTGCAACTAGCTACTTTGCTCCGCATAATAGTATAGTTCTACTTTACACCACATAGTAGTTATTGTCAATTCGATTACTTATCTATTGTCATGTTTTCTGGCTATGTTATAATATTGATAAATAGATTAGAAAATATCAGGTGATGCAATGTATGATAAATCTCAATTAATGCGTGGAACATTAGAAGGATGTATTTTAAAAATACTATCAAAAAGTACATCTTATGGTTATGAAATTGTTACAACTCTTCTGGGGTATGGATTTAAAGATATAAAAGAAGGAACTATTTATCCATTATTAGTCCGTCTTGAAAAAAAAGGAATTATTACCTCTGAGATGCGCCCTTCTCCACTGGGTCCAAGTAGGAAATATTATTCCATTACACCAGATGGAGTAGAATATTTGAACGAATTTAAAACAAACTGGAAGCAGATATCCCAATCTGTAAACCAGATATTTGATACGGAGGTATAAAATCATGTTAAATAAAAAAGATCAAAGAATCATACGGCAAATGATACGCCATATTCGTACATTTCCTTTATCAGATTCTGAAATTAAGCAACTTGAACGGGATCTTACCGGAATGGCTCTTGAAGCTGAAAAACGTGGAGAAGATTTTGAAGATGTTTTGGACATGACCCCAACTGAATTTTGTGATGAATTGCTTTACTCTATCGGTGGCAGCAAGGCTCCGGGTGGTCGCTATCTGTTAAAAGGTGCCGGAATTTATTATCAATTAACAGGAATTCTTGGAACAGCACTTTTTTCACTAATCCTATTACTTGCATTATTTTATACAATTATAATTCCGTCTGAACTTGCACAAACCGGATTACTTGTATTATTTGTTGCGGCAATTGGTCTTACTTTCTTTTGGCTATCTTTATCATTTGGAAATATCGCCGAACGCAATTGTGGCGCAACCGAAAAATCTGCACAGCTCGTGAATAATGGGAAGATTTTGTTGGTAACTGCAGTTATCTTCGATATCGTAGTTACTCTTTATATGATTTTTAATGCTGGAGCGTCTGTAGGACATTTTAATTATAAGCTTCCGCTTCTTATGCAGGTTATTATCTTTTTCTCCTGTTATATGCCGGCAATTCTTTATATTGTCGGTGCGAAGAGGAATCTGCCACGAGAGTACGTTTTAAATGAGCTATAGTAATACCTAATTATATGTATGTAGAAAAGTCAGGAAGATTAAATATAATCAACCTGACTTTTTTATCAAAGATTATGATCAGTTTCTCTCTTTTCCTACTGGGCAAGCCCTCGCGAATTGCTTTCATGCAATTTAGTCAAAAAGAAAGACCCTGTATAAAACAGAGCCTCTGGCATTTTCTTTTGAGAGTCTGCATTCTCTAGCCAGATTGTGATAAATGCCAAACCCTTATAAAACTTGCAAGGCATTAATCCTCCGGCACAACACCTTACTTCTTCGCTTAACAGACACTCAAGTTGCCTGTTGGTATTATTACAATAAACTTCATACAAATTTATGTCAATTGCTCTTTAATATAATACATCATTTTCTTATATTACAATTTGCTTAGATAATTCTCTAATTGATGAAAAATACCAACTATATTTACAATATCTTTTCTTACATCAAATATCACGATATAATTCATTTGTGGAATAACCGCCTCATAATATCCTTTTTTTGCCAAATACATATCCCGACTTTTCGGAAATTGGTATGGATTCTCCACCAATCGGTCATAAATACTTTCTACACCATCTAACAAATGTTTTGCAGCTTCTTTGTTTTTCAGGCGGTAAATCAAATGATACACAAGATTATCAAGTAATTCGTCTGCATGATCTGTAACATTTAATTTATAAACCATACTTTGCCCTCATTTCACCCAGTGCCTTTCTTGCATCTTTTACCTGCCCTGTTTCGATCTGCCTTTCAGATATTTCAATATCGCGATACATTGCAAGCTGTTTCATTGTCGATTCATAATTCTCCATACTCATGATAACCATATCTCCATATCCATTTTTTGTAATATAGATAGGTTCCTCTGTCCTATGACACATCTCAGAAATTTCAGAAGTATTTTTCAATTCTTTTATAGGAATTATTTGTGGCATAATCAGCACCTCCTTTTATGGTTTAATTATACCATAATTATGTCCTTTTTCAATCTTTATATACTATTATATGATAATAATCCAATTCACCCAAATTTTTCGGTTCAATAATAGATTATTTTTCTTGTAAATCTATTTTCTGGTGTAAAAGACTTCTGATCTTATTTCTTAATTGTATCTATTGTGTATTTCCTTTTTTGGTTCATATACTTATAGTTAAATACTAAAAAAGACACAAGATTTTACTCTCATGTCATTTTATTGAATTTGATTCTAACTGTTGTTTCAAATATTTTTTGAAGACATCTACAACACTTTTGCAACAAAAATCCAGATTTGCAACCTTATTGATCTTTATTATTCTTTATCAATCCTTCCCAAAAATGTGATTAAATAAGGCTTTTTAATACTCTTTAATAATCTTTAATAGCTAAAAAAAGAAGCCTGAAACAACTCTTGGCAGTGTAAATCTTGCCATATCAAACACGCTCCTTTTATTATGTATTGATGCATTGTATAACTTGATAATATTTTTTATCAACAAAGCATCGTTAATCTTTTAACATAGTTGTACTACTAAGGAATTTATTTTTCAAGTGTTTGAAATGTTAAATTTGTGTTTTTTTCTACTTCCCCAGTTGAAATTCATTTATTTGTATGTACTTTTTACAAAAATTCAAAATATGCAGAACCGATCACAGTATTAATTTTTCTTTTACGCATTTGAAGTTTGTTAAAAACATTACACAATTCGACTTATACTTCTCTTGCATACTTTGACGTCTACAGAACCTGAAATCGGAAGCATCTTTTGAACGCATAACGATAAAAACGATCAGACATATCTTCCGGAATATATCTGATCGCTTTTATTATTTTGCAAGTTCTTTTATTATATTTTCTACTTCAGAAATATCAATTTCCAGCATTTCTGCAATTTGTTCGATTGAGAATTTATTAGACAACTTTTTCATAAATTCTTGCTTCTCTTCTAATCTTCCTTCTGCAATACCTTCCTGTTTTATAAGTATCTTTTCTTCCCACGACTGCATATATTTCACTTCTGTCTTTTCACTTGCTTTGATCTGACAAATCCGTCTATGTATCTTTTGAATTCGTTCACTTTTACATACTTCTGACACTTCATCCGTACTATGTTCCATATACTTCAAAAGTTCTATCAATTCTGGTGACACCAGCTCAAAACTTCATTCAATAAATTGAAATCAACAACTCCCGGTGGCATATTGATCTTAATTCAATACATAATTTCTGGTCGTAATTCCGCTCACTCTTCCCTTGGCATTGACCAATACTGCCTTAAAGATGGTCTCTCCTTCCGGCATCTCTACCGGTCCGGTGTACTTCGTAGAAGAAGTCGTCGGTTCTGATTTATCTGTCGTATAATACGCCGTATATCCATCCGGTACTTTAATCTCAATCTCCTGAGCAGTGCTATACTGTCCGGTTGATGGGGACACTGCCGGCGCATCTTCGATCGGAAGTTCAACGGTATATGATTTTTTCACCGGAAGGCTTGGAATGCCCGCCTTATTTACTGCTATTGCATAGATCGTTGTGTTTCCCTCTTCAATCTGAATCGGACTATTGTACTTATGGCTGCCTGTGGTTGGCTTCTTCTTGTTCTTCGTATAATATATCTTATTTCCCGATTCTGCCGTCAGTTTTAACTGCTGAACATCATCATAATCCTCACCGTCATCCAGACTGAATTTCGGAGTCTTCACTACATATTCCGGTAATTCATCTGTGATCGTCGAAGTCGCATTATCCAGAAGCTCCGGAATCTTCTCGTTCTGCTCAGAACGGATATAGAATTTGATGCACGCACGATATAATTCGATATTATCTTCCTGTTTTTTCAGTGCATCCGAGAACAGACGCTCTGCTTTTTCTGTATTATCCTGTGCCTGATAAACTTTTGAAAGGCCTGTGTATGCTTCCGGTCTGGTGTCATCTTTTGCCATGGCATTTCTGAAGCAGTCTTCTGCCTCTGTATAATCATTTCTTTCGAGTGCTTTATTTCCCTTGTTGACCGCACCGATATATGATGTCATATAAGCAAATATTCCAACAATTCCTATGATAAGTAACAGGGACAATGCAAGAAGCAGTGCACGCTTTTTCTTTTTTTTGCGAAGTGCTTTTTGTCTTGCACGCTCACGGTTACGGCGTCTGCGTTCATCCTCATTCATCTGTCTGCTTCTGTTTCTTGTATTATTTCTTGCCACACCTGTACTGCGTCTTTCATTTCCTCTACGGCTGCCGGTTGTAGATCTTCCAGCTGCATCTCTGTTACGTGAAGGCCGGGAATAATACATCTCATCCTCATAGCCATCACTGTCTATTGCACCTTTTATCTGTGCTGTAAGCATATCATCTAATGGGTTGTAGTCCGGAACAATGCGGACCTCTTTTCCACAATGTCTGCAATACAATTCCCCTTCAGGTATTCTCTGACCACAATACCTACATCTCATCTTATGCCATCCTCCTACTGTGAATTCTATCTCTTATCCATTCTTCTCATTCAAATATTGTTCAAATTCTTCCGAAGACATCAGAACTTTTCGAGGTTTTGTTCCTTCCTCCGGTCCTACGGCGCCTGCCTCACATAACTGATCCATGATTCTTGCAGCTCTGTTAAATCCTATCTTAAAAGCTCGCTGGAGCATTCCGATAGATGCTTTTTCCTTCTCAATGATCAGTCTTCCGGCATCTGCAAAATATGCATCATTTTCATTACCTTCACTTCCGCCGGATCCTGATGCCGGATTTCCGGTAGGAATGGTATTCATATGCGTCTCTATATCCTGATTGTATGTAACATCGCCGTTATGTTCACGCAGATATTCTACTACCTGCTGTACTTCCTTATCTGTAACAAATGATCCCTGTACTCTGGCCGGTTTCTGATATCCTGACGGATAAAAAAGCATATCTCCTTTTCCCAGAAGCTTCTCTGCACCGTTCATATCTATAATCGTCCGGGAATCTACACCGGATGATACTGAGAATGCGATTCTCGAAGGCATATTCGCCTTGATAAGTCCGGTGATAACGTTAACTGACGGTCTCTGTGTCGCAAGCACCAGGTGGATCCCTGCGGCTCTCGCAAGCTGTGCCAGACGGCAGATTGCTTCCTCTACATCTCCCGGAGCTACCATCATCAAATCCGCAAGCTCATCAACAATAATAATGATCTGTGGCATAAGCTCCAGTTTATCGCCTTCTTCGGTCTGGACTCCAAGACTTTTGATCTTTTCGTTATATCCTTTCATATCTCTGACATTATATTTGGCAAATGCCTGATAACGTCTTGACATCTCTCCCACTGCCCAGTTCAGTGCGCCTGCCGCTTTTTTCGGATCAGTGACTACCGGAATCAGAAGGTGTGGAATACCATTATACACACTCAATTCTACAACCTTCGGATCGATCATGATCAGTTTTACTTCATTAGGGTCTGCCTTATATAAGACACTCATGATCAACGTATTGATACATACGGATTTACCAGATCCGGTAGCGCCGGCGATCAGTACGTGCGGCATCTTGGCAATATCTGCTACCACAGTCTTTCCGCCGATGTCCTTTCCTACTGCGAAAGATATCTTGGAAGAACTGTTCTTAAATTCCGGCGATTCCAGAAGATCACGGAGCATGACTGCACTGTTTTCTTTGTTCGGTACTTCAATCCCTACTGCCGCTTTTCCCGGAATCGGAGCCTCAATACGGATATCTGCCGCTGCAAGATTCAGTTTGATATCATCGGCAAGACCTACGATCTTACTGACTTTGACTCCCATTTCAGGCTGTAATTCATATCTTGTAACCGAAGGTCCACAGCTTACATTGGTAATGGTAACTTTTACCCCAAAGTTCTCGAGTGTCTGCTGCAGCTTCATAGCGGTCTCTCTTAAATGCGCATCTGATTCTCCTCCGCCGCGTTTTCCTCTCTGAAGCAGAGATAACGGCGGATACTGATACTCTTTTTTCGGCTTTAAAGAATCTGCGGCAACGCTTGCAGCAACATCTGCTACTTCATCTGCCATTCCTGCCGCCCCCATCTTTGGATTCTTACGTCTTGCAGGTTTTTCCTGTGTCTTTGGATCATTTTCAGATTCCGGAGTCTTCTTTTCCGGTTCATTCGTCATGTCTTCTTTTCCATAATCTGCCGGCTCAGGATCCGCACGGTGTATGATAAATTCCGGTTTCTCCGGTCCTTTTGCTGTCTTTGGATCGATTGGAAGTTCTCTTACTTCCGGAGATTTCTTAGCGATAGACGTATCGAAAGATACTCCTTCCACATGCTTGTCTCTCCGCCTGTGCATGCCGCTGTCTGCCGCAGCCGCAGCACGTTCCTTTTCACGTTGTTCACGTTGTTCCATGCGTTTACGTTTTCTGACTTCTGCATGCTCTTTATGTCTTTTTGCATCTTCTTTTGCCCTTGCATATGCTTTATCACTGCCGGCCTTCACACCTTTTAATGCAGACTTTCCTGTAATGATCACCAGACAGATGATCATAAGGATCACTGTGACAACATATGTTCCGGCTACACCGATTGCCGGCGTTAATACAGATGCCAGTCCCTTTCCGATCTTTCCGCCAAGTTCGTCCACGAGCTGCAGCAAAATTTCAGCAAGGAACAGCAAAAGCACTGCAATTACTGTCTTCATGTAAGCATACCGGTTGCCTTTATTAGACACCTGAAAAGATACCAGACCAAACAAAACGAATGGAATGATATAGGCCACGGCCCCAAATATCTCCCACAAAACTCCGGATACGGCATCTCCTAAAAATCCTGCAACACCAAAATTACTGATCAGAAGAATGATACTGACCGCAAGTGTTATCCATATCAGGATTTCATCCATCAGAAAACTATTACCGGACTTTGCGGTTCTGGTAGATCTGGTTGTTTTTTTTGTATTTTTCTTTGTTGTTTTTTTATTAGAAGTCGACTTTTTTGAAGTCGTACCTGTTTTTTTTCTGTTCGTCTTACTCTTTGTAGACTTCGCCGTCATGAAAACTCCCCCTTATGATGGCAATACTAATTATAATTATAGCATTTAGGGGAATTGCTGTCATTACACATTTTCGTTCTTTTTTTGATTTCTGTCACTGATCATTTCGTGCAATTTATTCAATGCATCACTTAACCCGCCTACAGCATCAATGAGTCCTTCTCTTACAGCATCCTTTCCTTCCAGAAGTGTCCCAACATCTTTGACCAGCTCTGTAGGGTTTAACATTAACTCTTCGATCCGCTCCTGCTTCATAGAAGAATGTTCTGACAAAAATCTTGTGATCCGGTCCTGTGTACGTATCATGTTATCGAGACTTTGCTGAACTCCGATAAACATCCCGTTAGACCGCACCGGATGTATCACCATTGTTCCGCTTGGCACGATAAATGAATAGTCGGCCGACACTGCCAGTGGTCCGCCGATCGAATGACTGCCGCCAAGCACCAGGGATACTGTAGGTTTACTCAAAGAAGCGATCATTTCTGCAATCGAAAGTCCCGCCTCTACATCTCCTCCAAGTGTATTCAGAAGAATCAGAAGACCATCAATCTTACTGCTGTCTTCGACTTCGGCCAGCATAGGAAGCAGATGTTCATACTTTGTGGCCTTTGTATTCCCGGATACCGCTTCATGTCCTTCAATTTCACCCACTATCGTAAGAAGTTTGATTCTGTGGTTGTCCCGGCTTCCTTCAAGATTCGCACTACCGGTTTCTTTTAATTCTTCTGTCGGCTCTGCACTTTTTTCTTTTTCTTTTTTCTCTTCGCTCATAAAAACACCTCCATACTTTTTATTAGTATGGAGGTGTTGCATACATTTTATTCATCCCAGTTGTGATATACATCCTGAACATCATCGTCATCATCCAGCATATCCAGCGTCTTCTGGATATTGGCAATGTCTTTTGGATCTGTCAGTTCTACATATGTCTGAGGGATCATTGTTACTTCTGCAGATACCATCGGGATTCCTGCTTCTTCCATTGCAAGACGTACCGCACTGAAATCATCAGGATCTGTCAGTACTTCAAAGCTGTCTTCTTCTTCTACAAAGTCCTCTGCTCCTGCATCCAGTACCTGCATCATCAGTTCATCTGCATCGCCTTCATATTCTTCTTTGTCAATCACGATCTGACCTTTCTTGTCGAACATGAATGATACACATCCAGGTGTTCCTACGTTACCGCTTCCCTTTGTGAATGCATTCTTTACATTAGATGCTGTACGGTTCTTGTTATCTGTAAGAGTTTCTACGATGATAGCTGTACCGTTCGGTCCGTATCCTTCATATGTAATGTGCTCATAGTTTGCTGCACTCATATCTCCGGATGCACGTTTGATATTTCTTTCAATTGTATCGTTTGGCATGTTGTTGGATTTTGCTTTTGCGATTACATCTCTCAATCTGCTGTTATTAGAAGGATCTGAACTTCCGCCTTCTTTTACTGCTACTGCGATCTCTTTACCGATCTTTGTAAAGATCTTTCCTTTGGCAGCATCATTTTTCTCTTTCTTATGCTTAATATTGGCAAATTTTGAATGTCCTGACATGTCTTTTACCTCTCTTTATCTATTTTGTTTTATCTTTTATAAAAATTGTATTATTACACACTTTATCTATTCTATCACGCTTCGGGCAGTTTTTCAATCTTAACTGTCTGAATTATATTATTATCTACCTGTAAAACGGTAAAACGATATCCTTCATAGTCTACTACGCACTTTTCATCTTCACCCGGAATGTGTTCCAGTTCATCAATCAGAAAACCATTTAACGTCTCATAATCTTCTTTGTCGAATGTAACAGGAATGAGATCCTCCAGATCCTCAAGCTCTGTCAGGCCATTTGCGATCATGCTTCCGTCATTCTGCTTCTGGATCATCTCATCTTCTTCATCATATTCATCCAGGATATTTCCGACGATCTCTTCCAGAATATCCTCCATAGCAACAAGTCCGGACGTCTGGCCGTATTCATCCAGAACAATCACCATATGATTCTTTGTGGACTGCATCTCTTTAAATAAAGTATCGATGCTTTTGGTTTCAGGAATATATGTAACCGGACGGAGATATTCTTTCAATTCTTTCACCGGACAGCCTCTCTTTGATTCATCCAGATAACCGGATGTTGCATCTCTTAAATGGATAATACCTATGATCTCGTCAATATCCTCCTGATATACCGGGAACCTTGAAAATCTTTCATCCAGCATGAATTTTAATGCTTCTTCCAGAGACCAGTCTCCGTCAATTGCAACAATGTTCTTACGGTGGGTCATAATGTCTTTCGCATCTTTATCCATATAGCGGAAAATATTGCGGATCAGCGCTGCAGCTTCTTTCTGCATCTCTTCATCCATTTCATCTTCATGAAATATCTGTTTCATTCGTTGGAACAAACTTCCCTCTTCCATAATTAATTATCCTTAACTCCTTCTTCTATGTATGAAGCTCGAAACTGATTCGGATCGCCTCATCTACTTTGTTCATTATCTCTTCATCCAGATGACATACCAGATCTCTAAGTCTTTGTTTGTCGATCGTGCGGATCTGTTCCAGTAAAACCACTGAATTCTTTACAATATGATATCTTCTTGCATCGATTTCTACATGCGTTGGCAGTTTGGCCTTATTCATCCGGGATGTGATAGCGGCACAGATAACAGTTGGGCTGTGTCTGTTTCCCACATCATTCTGAATGATCAGAACCGGACGGATTCCTCCCTGTTCCGATCCCACCACCGGACTTAAATCTGCATAATAGATATCTCCTCGTTTCACCTGCACTTTGCTTCACACTCCGATTCTTAAGATATACTAAGTATTTCCTTTTTTCTCAGATGTATTCTGCAAAGTTTTACGATATCTACAGAACCTGCCACCGGCAGCTTCTGTACGAATGC
Source organism: Dorea longicatena (assembly GCF_025150085.1). Classification (NCBI taxonomy): domain Bacteria; kingdom Bacillati; phylum Bacillota; class Clostridia; order Lachnospirales; family Lachnospiraceae; genus Dorea; species Dorea longicatena. The sequence goes on along the minus strand of NZ_CP102280.1, from coordinate 1,418,843 downwards.
ACGGCAATTAAAAACTGTCTACCTGTTCTACGACTTCTCCGTGGCGGATATATTCTCTTGGAATACGTTTGTTCAATACACACACGAATTCATAATTAAATCTTCCGGAAAGTTCTCCCAGCGTATCAACTGACAGGAACTCCTTTCCGTCACGTCCGAATATTACAACTTTATCTCCGAATTCCACGTCCTCGATAGCTGTCACATCAACCATGAACTGATCCATACATACACGTCCGATGATCGGTGCTTTCTGCCCATGGATCAGCACATATCCTTTATTAGACAGACTTCTTGGATATCCGTCTCCATAACCGACCGGAATCGTCGCCACTTTTGTCGGACGGGTTGTAACATACGTTCCGCCATAGCTTACAGGCTTTCCTTCTGTCAGCCATTTTACATGGGCAACATGACTGATAAGTTCCATTGCCGGTTTTAACGGAACCCGTTCTTTCTCTACTTCATCTGACGGATACATGCCATATGTAGTGATACCCGCACGTACAATATCCATATTCGCTTCTTTCAGATCAATGATACCTGCGCTGTTGGAGCAATGATAATACTGGAACGTAACACCTCTTTTTTTCAGTTCTTCTTTCATCCAGAGATATTTATCAAGCTGCTCATTGGTAAATGTCTTATCTGCTTCATCAGACTTGGAAAAATGTGTAAACATTCCTTCCATTACCAGGTTCGGCAGTTTACTGATCTTTGCGATTTCTTCGGCATTCTCTTCTGTAATCTGGAATCCCAGTCTTGCCATTCCAGTGTCAAGCTTAATATGTACATAGACTTTACAGCCCATGGCTTCTGCAAGCTCTGACACTTCTTTTGCCATCTCATAACTATAGACAGTCATACGTACTTCATTGCGGATCATCGTATCCCACTGATCCGGGAAAATGCATCCAAGAACCAATACCGGTTTCTTCAAACATGCATCTTTTAATAAAATAGCTTCATCCAGCGTAGCTACTGCATAACCCCAGATATAATCCTTGGGTTCCAGAAGCTTTGCAATCTGAACGGCACCATGTCCATAACCATCCATCTTGATGACTGCCATCATCTGTGTATCTTTCTGAATATTTTTCTTCATCATCTCTATATTATATTCAACCGCATCTAAATCGACTCTGGCTAAAACTCTTGTATAATGTTTCACTGCTATTCATCCTCCAGTTTCATTAATGCTTTACTGATATATTCTATCAGATCTCTTGCCATTACACTATATACGCCTTTTTCAAATTTTGCAAGGTCACCGGCCAAACCATGTACATATGTACCTAATCTGGCTGCTTTTTTCGTATCTTTTTCCTGCACCATAAAGCCTGCGATCACACCGGCCAGCACATCTCCCGAACCGGCTTTTGCCATCGCACTGTTCCCGGTAAGATTCAGGCAGATTTCATTTGCCTTATCTGCGATCAGTGTTCTGGAATCTTTTAATACACAGGTTACCTGATATCCGTCAGCGAATTTCTTCAGGATCTGTATCCGGTCTTCTCTAAGATCTTCCACAGGGATGCCTGTAAGTCTAGACATCTCTTTCATATGCGGCGTAAATATGAACTTCCGGTCTGCCAGCCGATCAAGAAGATCTTTGTTATCTGACAGAAGATTTAACCCATCTGCATCGATCAGGCATGGAACATCCACGTACTCTATAACCGTCCGCAATAACTTCTCCGATGTTGTACTTCTTCCAATGCCGGAACCAATACACACACCGTCTGCCCACTTAAGAAGCTTTAGTACTTCTTCTTTATTAAATTCATCATAAGCCGTTATGATCGCTTCCGGCAGAAGTGTCTGCAATATCTCGCGGTTGTCCTTTGGTGTATAGATTCTGACAAGCCCGGCTCCTGTCATATAAGCCGCATGGGCATTCAGATATGCCGCACCTGCCATACCCTTACTTCCAGCGATCACAAGAAGCCTTCCATAACTTCCCTTATTAGAATCTTCCGGTCTTTCCGGAAGCATTCTACGATATTCTTCTCTTTCAAAAGAATGGATCACATCTGCATCCTGTAATAACGGCTCATGCGAAATGCCAATCTCTGCTACTGTTACTCTTCCTGCATATGCTCTGCCCTGCGCCAGTTCAAGGCCGATCTTTTTCACCTCGAATGTCACTGTATCATCTGCGTGGAATGCACAACCAAGCACACATCCCGTAGAGGCTGAAAGTCCTGATGGGATATCTACTGCAAATTTTGTACCCTGCATCTGATTCATACGTTCAATCACCTGACGATATGTACCTTCAATCTTACGGCTCAGTCCGACTCCGAACACGGCATCTATCACTATGCTGTAGCTGTTATCCTGCGGGATATCTTCTGTGATCTTACCACCACATTCTTTAAGACGTCTTATCTGTTCCCGTGTCTCCGGTGTACAATGCTCTGGATTGCCGACCAGATAAGTATCCACAGGACACCCCATATTCTTCAAGATCCTGGCGATGGCAAATCCATCTCCGCCATTATTTCCTGATCCACATACCACACAGACAGAAGAAAGATCCAGATTCTCACTTTGCATCGTCTGTACACAGGCATTTGCCGCACACTCCATTAATTCTAGTGATGCGATGCCCAGTTCCTGAATCGTGTACTGATCGGCAGCCTTCATCTGCGCAGCATTAACCAGAAGTTTCATATATTCATTCATCTCCCATCAGATATATCTCTGCAACAAAAGAACGTGTAAAAATATGTCCGTATTCCAGACTACTCCTACACGCTTTCTTGTATTATAGTTTATTTATGGTCCTCTTTGTAACGACTGATATTGTATGACAACTGCATCAGACTTTCTGACAGATGCACATTCTCAACAACAACATTATCCGGAAGGTTCAAATCTGTATGTGCAAAGTTCCAGATCGCACGTACTCCGTTCTCAACCAGCATATTCGCAACTTCAATTGCTTTCTCTTTCGGAATCGTCAGAACTGCAATATCAATCTCATTATTCTGAACGAACGTTTTCAGATCATCCATCATACGGATCGGAACTCCACGGATGGATACTCCCTGAAGTCTTGGATTCACATCAAAGATTCCTTTCAGAATGAATCCACGGTTCTCGAAGGCTGCATAATTAGCCAGTGCCTGCCCAAGATTACCTGCACCAATGATAATAATATTGTGGTCTTCTTCCAATCCTAATATCTTTCCAATCTCTGTGTATAAATACTTAACATTATAACCGTATCCCTGTTGTCCGAATCCTCCGAAATTATTAAGATCCTGACGGATCTGGGATGCTGTTACTTTCATCCGCTTACTCAGATCGTTCGAAGAAATCCGCTCTACACCATTTTCCAACAGTTCGCCCAAATATCTGTAATACCTCGGCAATCTTCTTATGACCGCACGAGAAATCTCTCTTTCTTCCAATGTTTTCACCCTTCCAATCATAGTCTAAAATAATTATATAAAATTGAAAGATTATTGTCAAACTATTGTTGAATTTTATGCAATTTCCGTTATAATAAAGTAGCATGTGTAAATGCATTTTGAGAATACCAACGTATCAATTATCCATAACTCAGGAGGAAATATATGATATTAGCATGTCACGGGATCCAGAAATCTTTCGGTGAACACCTCATCGTCAGAGATGGATCCTTCCATATAGAAGATCACGAAAAAGCAGCTCTTGTCGGACCGAACGGTGCCGGTAAGTCCACTCTGCTCAAAATGATTGTAGGCGAATCAGCCCCGGATGACGGCAACGTCATCCTGACAAAAGGTAAGACACTTGGCTATCTTGCCCAGCATCAAGAGATGCAAAGCGGTAATACGATCTACGAAGAAGTCCGCACCGCAAAGGCCGATATAATCGCTATGGAGCGCCGTATCCGCGAGATCGAGATGGAACTTAAGCATCTCTCCGGCGACGCCTTGAACGACCGTCTGGAAACTTACAACCGCCTTACGGCCGCTTTCGAACGTGAGAATGGCTATTCTTGTGAAAGTGAGATCACCGGTGTGTTAAAGGGACTTGGATTTACGGAAAATGATTTCACCAAACCCGTCGACACTCTCTCCGGAGGACAGAAAACCCGTGTATCTCTCGGCAAGCTTCTGTTAACGAAACCAGACATTTTGCTTCTTGATGAGCCAACCAACCATCTGGATCTGAATTCAATTGCATGGCTTGAAACCTATCTTCTAAACTATCAGGGAGCTGTGCTGATCGTGTCTCATGACCGTTATTTTTTGAACAAAGTTGTCACTAAAGTTCTTGAAATCGAGCTTGGAGAACTTCGTACTTATATGGGAAATTACAGCGACTATGCAGCAAAGAAGCAGCAGCTTCGCGACATACGCCTGAAGGAATATCTTAACCAGCAGCAGGAAATCAAGCATCAGGAAGCGGTTATCGAAAAGCTTCGTTCTTTCAACCGCGAAAAATCCATCAAACGTGCCGAAAGCCGCGAAAAGATGTTGGAAAAAATGCAGACCATCGAAAAACCGATAGAAGTTAATACAGATATACATCTGAAACTGGAACCATCCTGTGTAAGTGGCAATGATGTTCTGACTATTGAACATTTAAGCAAATCTTTCCCCGGACAGGAACTTTTTACAGACGTTAATCTCGAGATCAAACGTGGTGAACATGTCGCAGTAATCGGTGATAACGGAACAGGAAAGACTACGCTTCTTAAGATCTTAAACCGAGTGGTATCTGCTGATTCCGGTACTTATACACTTGGCTCCAATGTTAAGATTGGCTACTACGATCAGGAACATCATGTCCTTCATATGGAAAAAACAATTTTTGACGAGATTTCCGATGATTATCCGACTCTTACGAATACGGAAATCCGGAATGTGCTTGCAGCATTTCTTTTTACCGGTGATGATGTCTTCAAACAGATCAGTTCTTTGAGCGGTGGGGAACGCGGACGTGTATCTCTTGCGAAACTGATGCTCTCTGAAGCAAATTTCCTGATCCTCGACGAGCCGACCAACCATTTGGACATCGCATCCAAAGAAATCCTTGAGAATGCTTTGAATGATTATACCGGTACTGTACTTTATGTCTCTCATGACCGTTATTTCATTAATCAAACTGCATCACGGATTCTGGATCTTGTCAATCATACATTTGTAAATTATATCGGAAATTATGACTATTATCTGGAGAAAAAAGAAGAACTCACTACTGCATATGCCGGAGAAGCCTCTACACCTTCATCCGTTTCAGATAACAGTACAGACAAGAATGTATCCGAGTCAAAACTCAGCTGGCAGGAGCAAAAGGAAGCCCAGGCAAGACTTCGCAAACGTCAGAATGAGCTTAAAAAGACTGAAGAACGTATCGGCGAACTGGAAGACCGTGATAGTGAGATCGATGCCCTGATGATTCAGGAAGATATCTTCACCAACTCTGTAAAATGCCAGGAACTTGCAAAAGAAAAAGCCGCAATAGCGGAAGAATTAGAAGAATTATACATGAAATGGGAGGAATTAGCAGAAGACGCTTAAACGCCTGATTTGCAACTTTTTAGCCCGCTCCAGAAAGCTTCTGGGGCGGGCTTTTATATTGCCATGCATTCGTAAGGAACTGCCGGTGGCAGGTCCTGTAGATATATATTATCTATTTTAATTTTTCAGCAATTGCCTTAATAAATCCTTCGCTGTTCAATACGGTTGGATTTTCCAGTGTCGTGATCAATGCCAAATCTTTCGTCATCTTACCTTCTTCAATGGTATCAATGGTTGCTTTTTCAAGCTTATCTGCGAATGCTGCCAATTCGGCATTTCCATCCATCTCACCACGTTTTCTAAGAGCACCTGTCCATGCAAAAATTGTAGCTACAGAGTTTGTAGAAGTCTCTTCCCCTTTCAGATGCTTGTAATAATGACGTTGTACAGTTCCATGAGCTGCCTCATATTCATAATTTCCATCCGGTGATACCAGAACAGATGTCATCATTGCAAGAGAACCAAATGCGGAAGAAACCATATCACTCATTACATCTCCGTCATAGTTCTTACATGCCCAGATATATCCGCCTTCTGATTTCATAACTCTTGCAACCGCATCATCGATCAAAGTATAGAAATATGTAATTCCGGCTTCTTTGAACTTCTCGGCATAATCTTTGTCAAAGATTTCCTGGAAAATATCTTTGAATGTATGGTCATACTTCTTAGAGATCGTATCTTTTGTTGCGAACCACAGATCCTGCTTTGTATCCAATGCATAATTAAAGCAGCTTCTCGCAAAGCTTTCAATAGATCCGCATAAGTTATGCATTCCCTGTGCAACACCCGGTCCTGCATAGTTGTGTACCAGTTCTCTGGTCTCTGTGCCGTCTTCTGCCGTGTATACCAGTTCTACTTTTCCAGGTCCAGGAATCTTCATCTCTGTATTTTTATATACATCTCCATATGCATGTCTTGCAATAGTGATTGGTTTTTTCCAGTTTTTTACACATGGCTCAATGCCTTTTACAACAATCGGTGCACGAAATACAGTTCCGTCAAGTATTGCACGGATCGTTCCGTTCGGACTCCTCCACATTTCTTTCAGATCGTACTCTTTCATACGTGCCGCATTCGGTGTGATTGTTGCACATTTTACTGCAACTTTATATTTCTTGGTTGCATTAGCAGCATCGATTGTTACCTGATCATCTGTCTCATTTCTATGTTCCAGACCCAGATCATAATATTCTGTGTTCAGTTCAATATATGGCTCCAGAAGATCTTCTTTGATCATCTTCCAGAGAATTCTTGTCATCTCGTCTCCGTCCATCTCTACAATCGGTGTTGTCATTTTAATTTTTGCCATGGTATTTGTCTCCTTTCTATCTGTTCGCGGCATCTTTTATTATTCTTCCAGATGCAGATTTTCCATCACGTGTAATATATGTTCATTTGCAAGCTGTTCTGCTTTTGCCGCATCTTTTGCCTTGATTGCTTCCAGGATTTCTCTGTGTTCTTCTATTGATTTCTCGGCACGCTCCGGTGCTTCAATAGACATCGTCCTGGCAAGCTGTACATACTTGTGAAAATCTGTTAATACATGTTCCAGGATCCTGCTGTTGGATGCCTCATACAATATCTTATGAAACTTACCATCCATTTCTGACATCTGTTCAATCTGTCCGGATCCTTTCTTATGCAAATGAAATTCTGACAGAAGAATCACTTCTTCCAGTTCTTCAATCTGCGCATCCGTAATATATTTCGTTGCCCAGTTGGCACACAGCCCTTCCAGTTGCGAACGTATCTTATAGATATCTTTCACATCTTTTCTGGTAATGGCTGTCACATACGCACCTTTATTCGGAATGATCGTAACCAGTCCTTCTAACTCCAATTGTCTTAAGGCTTCTCTTACCGGTGTTCTGCTTACCCCCAGTTCTTCACCGATTGTTACTTCCCTTAATTCTTCATGATTTTTATATACCCCATTCAGAATATCTTCCCGCAGATGCCGGAACACTCTTCCTCGTAAGGATCTGTCCTGATATTCTTCCATTAAAAACACCTCTGCTATATCAATTCCACACCAATTCTCTTACAGTTTTCGTCGATAACTCTGATCAACTCATCGTCTGTAAGAACGGTTACTCGTCCTTCTTCATACTGCTTATCTACCCATTCTTTTACAGAACTTACAAGTTCTGAGTTCTTATCTACTTTCTTGTCCTCCGGCAGCTTAAAATATGTATTGATCCAGTGTGCAATACCTGCAAGTCCGGATGTGTTAGATATTGCAACAAGCGGAGGACGGTTCAGGAATTTTCCGGTATCAAATACGTTGTAGATCTCTTCATTCTTCAATAAACCATCTGCATGGATTCCAGCCCTTGTTACATTAAAGTTCTTACCAACAAAAGGTGTTCTTGAAGGAATATGATATCCGATCTCTTTCTCATAATAATCTGCAAGCTCTGTGATAACTGTTGTATCCATCCCATCCAGTGTGCCACGAAGCTGTGCATATTCGAACACCATCGCTTCCAGTGGTGTATTACCGGTACGCTCTCCGATTCCAAAAAGTGAACAGTTCACACCGCACGCACCATAAAGCCATGCTGTCGATGAATTGCTGACTGCCTTATAGAAATCATTATGTCCGTGAAATTCGATCAGTTCGCTTGGAACACCGGCATGTACTCTGAGTCCATAGATGATTCCCGGAATAGATCTTGGTATTACAGCTCCCGGATAGTTGACCCCGTATCCCATGGTATCACAGACACGGATCTTGACCGGAATCTTATACTCATCCATCAGTTTCATAAGTTCCAGACAGAATGGAATGACGAATCCATAGATGTCGGAACGTGTGATATCTTCCAGATGACATCTCGGGCTGATTCCTGTCTCAAGACATTCTCTTACGATAGACAGATAATGTTCCATTGCCTCACGTCTTGTCATCTTTAGTTTATAGAATATATGATAGTCCGAACAGCTTACCAGAATACCAGTCTCTTTCATTCCGATCTCTTTCACCAGTTCGAAATCTTTCTTGCTCGCACGGATCCAGCTTGTTATCTCCGGGAATTTATAATCCTTTTCCATGCATTTGTAGACTGCGTCTCTGTCCTTTTTACTATAGAGGAAGAATTCACACTGTCTGATCTTTCCCTTCGGACCACCCAGACGATGAAAATAATCATATAATGTTACGATCTGCTCAGTACTGTACGGGGCACGTGATTGTTGGCCATCTCTGAATGTTGTATCTGTGATCCAGATCTCATCCGGCATACAATGCGGAACAATTCGGTCATTGAATGCGATTTTCGGAATCTCGTCATAATGGAACAGATTACGAAATACATTCGGTGTCTTCACATCCACCAACGGGTACATGTGCTCTTCCAGTTGCAATAAATTTGTATGATCATCCAGGTATACTTTCCTGTTTTCCATTTTCCATCGCCTGCTTTCTAAAATATTTTTTCGTAGTAAAGTACTAAATTCAACATGTATAATTGTATACAATAATACATGTGTTGTCAAGTTCTATTATGGATATTTATTCAAAAAAAATGATTATGGGGATTCCATAATCATTTTTTATATATTATTAATAAAGTTTTGCGTTAACTTCTCTCGGACTTAAGCCCTCGTCTTCTAAGGCTTTCATAATCTGGTGTTTGTGTTCGGTTCCGAATGCTTCCAGAGTGATTCGAAGTTCTACTGCTGCGTTTCGGTTGGTACTTACGAACTGGTTATGCTCCAGTTTGATTACATTACCATTTGCTTTGGCGATTGTAGCTGCAACGCGTACCAGTTCACCCGGCTTGTCCGGAAGAAGTACAGATACAGAGAAGATTCTGTCTCTCTGGATCAGTCCGTGCTGTACGATCGAGGACATTGTAATCACATCCATATTACCACCACTTAAGATGGATACGACTTTCTTTCCTTTCAGATCAAGCTGTCTGAGCGCCGCTACTGTCAGAAGGCCTGAATTTTCTACGATCATCTTGTGATTCTCTACTACATCGAGGAATGCACCGATCAGATCATCATCTGCAACTGTAATAACTTCATCTATATTCTTTTCTGCATATGGGAAGATCTTTTCTCCGACACGTTTTACAGCTGTACCATCAGCGATCGTATTGGCACTTGCAAGTGTTACCGGATGTCTTTCTTTCAATGCCTCTGTCATGCTTGCAGCGGCAGCCGGTTCTACACCGATTACTTTGACATTCGGATTCAGCATCTTGGTAAGTGTCGAAACTCCTGTAATCAGACCGCCGCCACCGATTGGTGCGAGAATATAATCTACGTCCGGAAGTTCTTCAAAGATTTCCATTGCAATACTTCCCTGTCCCGTTGCAACATCCAGATCATCGAAAGGATGTACGAATGTGTATCCTTCTTCTTCTGCCAGTTTCATTGCATATGCACAGGCATCATCATAGACATCTCCGTGTAATACGACTTCTGCTCCATAGCTCTTTGTACGATTTACTTTGATCAGTGGTGTAACTGTCGGCATAACTACCGTTGCCTTGCAGCCGAATTTCTTTGCTGCATATGCCACGCCCTGTGCATGGTTACCTGCAGACGCAGTTACAAGACCTTTCTTTCTGTCTTCTTCGCTCATTGTACTGATCTTGTAATATGCACCACGTACTTTATAAGCACCTGTATACTGCATATTCTCTGGTTTCAGATAGACATCAGCACCTGTCTGTTTGCTTAAGTATTCGCTGTATACCAGCTTAGTTGGCAGGGTTACTTCTTTTACGATTGCACTCGCCTGTTTGAATTTTTCTAATGTTAACATCTCGTACTTCCTCTCTTCCTCTTATTCGTTTTCTGAAACCTCTTCTGAAGCCTCATCATCTTTCGGTCTTTCGAATAACGCATTCACGAAATCATCTGCATTAAATTTCTGCAAATCGTCAATAGTCTCTCCCACACCGATATATTTTACCGGAACGCCCAGCTCTGCATGGATGGCAACTGCGATTCCTCCTTTTGCGGTTCCATCCATCTTTGTCAAAACGATCCCTGTAATCTCTGCCACATCGTTGAATTCCTTCGCCTGCTGCAGGGCATTCTGTCCTGTTGTTGCATCCAGAACAACCAATGTCTCTCTGTATGCCTCAGGGAATTCCCGGTCAATGATCTTATTCATCTTTCTGAGTTCTTCCATCAGATTCTTTTTATTGTGCAGACGTCCGGCTGTATCGATCATCAGCACATCTGCATGCCGCGCCTTTGCTGCCGCAACAGCATCAAACACAACCGATGCCGGATCAGATCCCTCCTGTCCGCCGATCAGCTCTGCCTGCGAACGGTTCGCCCATTCTTTTAACTGTTCTCCGGCCGCCGCACGGAATGTATCGGCCGCTGCAATTACAACTTTCTTATTCTCTGCACGAAGCTTTCCTGCAAGCTTTCCGATCGTTGTAGTCTTTCCTACACCATTGACACCGATTACCATCACTACGGATGTGCGGTTTTCAAATTCATATGCTGTTTCTCCGATGTCCATCTGTTCTTTGATACTTTCGATCAGAAGTTCCCGGCATTCCATTGGTTCTTTGATGTGTTTTTCTTTTACTTTTGCCTTCAGATCATCCAGAATATCATATGTTGCCTGTACACCAAGATCTCCCATGATCAGAACCTCTTCCAGCTCCTCGTAAAAGTCATCATCGATACGGGAGAATCCGTGAAAGATGCTGTCCATTCCTGATACAATATTGTCTCTGGTCTTACCAAGACCGGCAACCAGTTTTTCAAAAAATCCCATATCTTCCTCCTATTTATCCAGTTCATTTTCAAGCAGGCTGACAGATACCAGTGTAGATACACCTTTTTCCTGCATAGTGATACCATACAGTCTGTCTGCCGCCGTCATTGTTCCACGTCGATGTGTGATTACTATGAACTGCGTATACTTTGTTAACTTGTGCAAATATTGTGCAAAACGGTCTACGTTATTATCATCCAGTGCCGCTTCGATCTCATCCAGCAGACAGAACGGTGACGGCTTCAGATTCTGGATCGCAAAAAGAAGTGCTATCGCTGTCAATGCTTTTTCTCCACCGGACAACTGCATCATATTCTGCAGCTTCTTTCCAGGCGGCTGGGCAATGATCCGGATACCCGCCTCCAGAATATCCTCATCTTCCATAAGTTCCAGCGTTCCTTTTCCGCCTCCGAACATTTCCTTGAATACCTGATCGAACTCGGCTGCAATTCTGGCGAACTGCTCTTTGAACTGCTTACGCATGGCATTATCAAGTTCCTCGATAATCTGTTCCAGTGTTTCGGCTGCTTCTACCAGATCATCATGCTGGCCTTTCAGGAATTCATAACGCTCGGATACACTTTTATATTCTTCTATCGCATTAACATTGACATTACCCAGTGCACGGATCTCACCTTTTAACTCCTGGATCCGTCTTTTCATATCTGCAAGATCGGTCAGGTTCGGATTCCTAAGTTCTTTTGCGTGATTCAGTGTGAGTTCATATTCCTCCCACATATAATTAATCTGCTTTTCAGAAGCTTCTTCGTACCCTTCCCTCTGACTTTCCAGACGATAAACCTCTTTATCAAGATCTGTCATATGTTTTGAGATCTCTTCACGTTTTTCGAAGAATGATTTGTGCCGTTTATTCAATTCCTCACGTTCTCTTTTTGAACGTTCAATCTGAAGTTTGATTTCATCAAACAGATCCCCGGAATTATCAATTGTTGTTTTCAATTCCTGGATCTTCTTCTCTTTTTCGGCAATTTCCTGAGAATTTCCACCCTTATTCTTTGTCAGTTCTTCCAATTCTGCCCGGAATTTATCCATCTCTTCACGGATACGGATAATATTTTCCGTAATAAATGTATACTTCTGCTCTAATCCTGCATATTCCAGATGAATCTGTTCTGATTTTCTGGTCTTAAAGCTTTCCTTTGCGTGGATCTCTTCCAGCTCTTTTTGTTCTTTCTCAATGTTGATATTCAGATCATTTTCCAGACTTTCTGACGTATCCAGTTCTATATTAATAGACTCCTGATTGTCCATTATCTCGTTGATCTGTATATCCAGTTTTGCAGCTTCATTTCGCAGATTATCGAATTGTTGTTTGAAACTCTGGATCTTTGCAGATGACTGATCTGCATTCATCTTTGCGGTATTCTGTACGACATACGCTTTCTGAAGCTCTGCACTGATTGCGTCAGTCTTTTCATAATACCCTGCGCGTTCATCTTTCAGGCCACAGATCTGCTGTTCCGTCTCCGTCATCTCCTGTTTTAATTTCTGAACGGTCTTTTCAAACTCTTCGATTTCTCTTCGTCTGCTCAGAAGATTACTGGAATTCTTAAATGCTCCACCGGTCATGGAACCACCCGGATTGATCAGTTCCCCTTCCAGTGTAACGATACGGATTGACTGGTGGTATTTTCTTGCGATCATTGTTGCATGATCAATATGATCTACTACCAGTGTTCTTCCCAGCAGATAATCTGCGAGAGTTTTATATTTATTCTCTACCTGAACCAGTTTGTTGGCTGTTCCGACAACTCCCGGTTCTTTAAGGGCTTCCGGACGATTAATCCCGGAATTCGCACGGATTGATGTTAAAGGCAGGAATGTTGCACGGCCGAACTTATTCTTCTTCAGGAAATTGATCATACGTTTTGCCGTATCTTCATCCTCGGTTACGATATTCTGGATATTACCGCCAAGTGCGGTCTCAATAGCAATCTCATAGTCTTTTTCAACCTTTACGATATCTGCTACTACACCCAGAAGTCCCTTCTCACGCTCCTTATTATCCATAACTTTACGAATACTGTTACCGTATCCGTCATAACGTTCTGTAATATTCTTAAGGGATTCCAGTCTTGACTGCTCCCGGTGGAAAGCAGACTGACCAATCTGTAATTTCTGAGACTCTCTGGATATCTGCGCCTGTAACGTCTTAATGTTACTTTCATATTCTTTATTTTCATTGTTCAGGGCTATGATCTTGTCTGAGATAACTTTTAATTCCATCTGATACTTGTTCAGATTTTCATTTTCTTCTGCAATCTCACTGTCATTAGCAAGGATCTCTCGGTTGATCTGCGACTTTCTAACCTGGATCTGTTCCATCATCGTATCAAATTTCTGGATCTGAGCTTTCGTAGATGCTCTGTTATTCAGTATCTCCATGATATGATTCTTCTTTTCATCAACGGATCCTGTAATCTGTGCTATCTTCGCCTGTAATTCCGTCAGTTCATTCTTAATCTGATCTTCTTCCGACTGTTTTTCTTCCATCTGTTTTACAATGGAATCCTTCTCCGTCTGAAGTTCTTTCATCTGTCCTTCACGGACATCCATCTCGGAATCAATCACGCTGGCCCGCTGTTCGAAATGTTCATCGTTCATCCGTGCACTGTGAATCTGTTCCTTTAACAGTGCGATCTGGTTCTCTAACTGCTGCTTCAGAATCGTCGTCTCATTTAATTGACGGTTAGCCTTTTCGACAGAAGCGTCGATCACTTCCACCTGTTCTTCAATCGCCTCATATTCCGTCTTCGTATCCGCATATTGTCTGGTTGCTTCTTCAAGCTCCCCTTTTGTAATACGAAGCTTCTCTTCCAGCCCCCGAATCTGATCTCGGATACGTTCCATTTCCAGCAGGAACATGTTGATATCGTATGTTTTTAATTCTTCCTTCCGTTTCAGATACTCCCTCGCCTTTTCAGACTGACGTTCTAACGGCCCAACCTGCTTTTCCAACTCAGACAGAATATCATTGACACGAACCAGATTCTGGCGTTCATCTTCTAACTTTTTGACCGACATACTTTTTCTTCGTTTGAATTTGACAATTCCTGCTGCTTCATCAAAAAGCTCTCGCCTCTCATCCGGCTTACCACTTAAGATCTTATCAATCTGTCCCTGTCCAATAATCGAATACCCTTCTTTTCCGATACCTGTATCATAGAAAAGTTCATTTACATCTTTTAATCTGCATGCTCTTCCATTGATCAGATATTCGCTTTCTCCGGAACGGTATAGCTTTCTTGCTACCGTAACTTCTTCGTAATCAACCGGAAGCTTATGGTCTGAATTGTCCAGAGTGATCGCCACCGATGCATAACTAAGCGGCTTTCTGTTCTCAGTACCGGAAAAAATAACATCCTGCATGTTGCCGCCTCTTAACTGCTTCACACGCTGTTCCCCAAGCACCCATCTGACCGCATCTGCTACGTTACTTTTTCCACTTCCGTTCGGACCGACAATGCCGGTGATTCCATTATGGAATTCGAATTTAATTTTATTGGCAAATGATTTAAATCCCTGCACTTCTATGCTTTTTAAATACATTCCACACCTACTTTATATTCTTTTCATGCAGTTTCAAAATGCTGATATATGCAGCCTCCTGCTCTGCTGCTTTCTTCGTCCGGCCTTCTCCGACTCCGTATTCTTCTTCTCCGATATGTACCGCAACACGGAAAATCTTATTATGATCCGGTCCCTCTTCACCAATCAGATGATACGAGATTACTTCTTTAAAATTCGCCTGCACGATTTCCTGCAGGATAGTCTTGCTATCAAAAAAGAGTTTCTTGTTCTCCAAATCTTTCAAAATAAATCGATGTATAAACTCTTTTGCATTAGCAAAACCACCATCAAGATAAATTGCTCCGATCAGAGCCTCCATTGCATCCGATGTTACAGATTCTCTCTTTCGTCCTCCGGTAGCATCTTCTCCTTTACCAAGCAGAAGGTATTCGCCAAGATCCAGATCTCTTGCACAGAATGCCAGCGCCGGTTCACATACCATACTTGCCCTCGTCTTCGTAAGTTCCCCTTCCGGAAGCTTCGGATTATTGTGAAACAGGAATTCGCTGGACACCAGTTCAAGGACTGCATCTCCCAGAAATTCCAGACGTTCATTACACTCATACTTTGGCAGATGCTTTTCATTGGCATAAGAGCTGTGAATCATCGCCTTTGTAAACAGGGTAAAGTCATCAAATTTGTAACCAATCTTTCCTTCTAATTCTTTAAGGTCTTTGCTCATTGTAAACTCCATCCTAAAGAACGAAAAAAGCCCCTGGCAGGGCTCTTTCGTTCTTTTTATATCTGCCTAGTTATTATTTGTTGCATTCTTGATCTGCTCAACAGCATCTCCAACTGTAGAGATCTGCTCAGCGTCATCATTATCGATCTCAATGTCAAATGTTTCTTCTATTCCCATAATAATCTGGAAGATATCAAGGGAGTCTGCTCCCAGATCATCTACAAATGTTGTGTCCTCTGTAATATCATTCACTTCTACATTTAATACATCAGCGATGATTTCTTTTAATTTTTCAAGTTCCATATCAAATCTCCTTTTCTCATCATAGTTAGTAATATATTATTCAGCGGATTTTTGCTCCGATTGAATACTTTCTTTGATCTTTTCATTAATTTTCTGCTTTTTAAATGTCACACATTGGATCAGTGTATTGCTGACTTCTTTTGCTTTCGAACTTCCATGTGTCTTTACGACCAGACCGTTTAATCCAAGCAATGGCGCACCGCCATACTCACTTGCATCAAATGACTTTAAAGTTGTTTTTAACGCCGGTTTGATAAGCAATGCTCCGATCTTGCTTCTGAGTGTGGACATCAGTCCTTCTTTTACCTTACTGATCAGTACCGCTCCGACACCTTCATATAGCTTAAGGATTACATTGCCCGAAAATGCTTCTGTCACAATGACATCAGCCTGTCCATGCGGAATCTCTCTTGCTTCTACACTTCCGATAAAATTCAGTTCTTTTTCTTCTTTTAAAAGAGGAAACGTCTCCTTTACCAGTGCATTACCTTTTTCTTCTTCTGCTCCGATATTTACAATCCCAACTTTCGGATTCTTAATACCAACTACATGTTCCATATAGATAGAACCCATCTTGGCAAACTGAACCAGATGTGAGGCTCTGGCATCTACATTCGCTCCACAGTCGATCAGAAGTGCTACACCCTTCTCTGTCGGGATCAGTGACGCAAGTGGTGGCCGCTCTACACCTTTGATCCTTCCAACGATTACCTGTCCGCCTACCAGAATTGCTCCGGAACTTCCAGCAGATACAAATGCATCAGCCTTTCCTTCCTTTACCATCTTCATTCCGACTACAATAGAAGAATCTTTCTTTCTTCTGATCGCATTCACCGGAGGTTCGGCAGTCTCTATTACTTCTGTTGTATTCACAACTTCCAGTCTGTTCTTATCATAAGTATACTTCTGCAATTCAGCATTCACTATATCTTCTTTGCCAAGCAGATATACCTTTATATCCTGTTCACGTCCAAGAGCATCTACTGCTCCTTTTACCATTTCACCCGGTGCATTATCCCCGCCCATGGCGTCCAATGCTATCACCGTAATTTCTGACATATTGATTCCTCCTAATATTACTGAATTTATTCTACTAAACATCCATGCAAAAATCAATATTTTCAAAAATATTTATCAGAAGTTTGATAATATATGATCCGGTTGATATAATACCTTTTATCATCAAAATTGCATATATATAAAAGAAGGGATTTAATAAATGGATTATTATAAGAGAGCTCTTGAGCTCAATGATGAAACAGTTAAAAACAGACGTTACTTCCACACGAATGCAGAAACGGGACTTCATATGCCAATGGCCTGTGCATATGTGATGGACAAATTGACCAAATATGGCTTAACACCTTCCCGATGTGGTGAAGGTGTGACCGCTACTGTCGGAAACGGCGGCAAAGTCTTATTATTACGAGCCGACATGGATGCGCTCCCGATGCCGGAAGAAAGCGGACTTTCATTTGCCTGCCCGACCGGAAAAGAAGCACATGCCTGCGGACATGATTTTCACGCTGCCATGTTACTGACCGCTGCAAAAATGCTAAAAGAAAATGAGGCCGAGTTAAAAGGCACAGTCAAATTTATGTTCCAGCCTGCGGAAGAAACATTCGAAGGCAGTAAAAATATGATAGAACATGGTATCCTGGAGAATCCGAAAGTAGATGCGGCACTGGCCTATCATGTATCTCCAGGGCAGATGCCGGTTGGAATTTACATGTATAACAGTACAGGAACTATGATGTACTCCGTTGACGGTTTTCATATTGAAATCAAAGGAAAGGGAGCACATGGTGCCTATCCTCAGAATTCCGTTGATCCGATCAATATTGCAGCCCATGTATATTTTGCACTGCAGTCTGTAATCGCCCGTGAGACAGATCCTTCCAAAGCCTGTCTTATGACCGTCGGTAAATTCCAGGCCGGAACCGCCGCCAATATCATTCCTGATACTGCCGTTCTCGAAGGAACTATTCGAACGAACGATAAAGATTCCAGAGAACTTCTGGTACGAAGAATGAAAGAAACGGCAATCCGGACAGCCGAAACTTTCGGAGGAACAGCCAAAATCACTATGATCTCGGAAGTACCGCCTCTGATCTGCAATCCGGAATTTACCGAACAGATCGTCGGCTTCATGAAGGAACTGGATATTCCGAAACTAACCCCTTACCCAGGCATATCCGCAAGTGCTTCTGAAGATTTTGCAAATATTGCAGAGCAAGTACCATCCGCTTTCATGTATCTGTCTGCCGGATATATGGATGATCGCGGGAAGTATTCTGCACATAACCCAAAGGTACAGTTTAATGAGGATGTGTGTCCGATCGGGGCTGCGTGTCTGGCGCACTGTGCGACCCGTTATTTAAATCGATTTGGGATTTAATTCAGAAAGGCACGACGACCCGGACCTGCATAAAAAGTAGAAAGCCGTTCCTGTTCAGGTTCCGTCGGCGGGAAATACTAAAGCGTCAAAATTATGCTAAAAACGGGCTTCCGAAATTTGCAACTCGCCATTCGGCTCAAACAGGCAAATTTCGAAAACCCAACGCATAATTTTGACGCTTAACTATTTCCAACACCTTCTTCACATTCACTGGAACGGCTTTCTACTTTTTATTCCGTGGGTGTCGAATGCCTTACGAATGAAACCTGCTAAGAAAAGTCAATAATTATTTTTATCTTTTTTATTTTCTGTCACAAAATATATTTGCGTACCACAAATAGACTGTCTGATTGGCAGTCTAAAAAATTATTTATTTTATATAAGATTATATATTTTTATATAGTTCGGTTACTCGAGCATAATAAATGCGTAAAAACTTATTTAATCCGGCTATCTTTGCTGATTTTTTACTTTTACCTTCTGATTCCTTTTTTACAACATATCGGTAAACCGGATCTTCTGGCCTGGAACGCATTTTTAAACTTCTCATTGTTTCGTATCCTACTTTGCGCAATGATGCTGAACCACGTTTCGAGATTTTCCTATTACAACCTACAAATTGGCCAGATTCATACGGTGGTGGATCAATTCCTGCGAATGCAACCAATGCCTTCCCGTTGCGAAATCTGCGAACATCTCCTATTTCTGCAATTAACTTTGGGGCTAATGTATTTCCCACTCCACCCATTTCTCTTACAACCGAATATTCTGGCAAAGTCTTGGCTATTTCCTGCATCCGTGATAAAATTAGACCAAGGGTTGCATCAACTTCCTTGAGCACCCGAACTGCTTCAGTCACCAGCATTTTGACCGATGAGGTTTCTGAAGGTAATGTGGGAATACTTTCCTGAGCCAGGGTGTATATAACTTTGGCTTTTTCCTGGCTTGGGACGTATTTCTTTTCTTTTGCCCAAAGTATATACTTTTCAGTAAATTCCTGTTCAGACATAGATGTTATTACATCATAATGCCAAAAACGTTCCACAAAATCACTTCTTTTATCTTTCCGATTTGTTTCATTCCAACTTGCAAGAAGATTCTTTATTCCAGGCATGGTCAAATCTAAAAGATGGGTCAATTCAGCGAGAGATAAAAGATGAAGCTTCATATAATGCCGATATTGCTGTCCAAGCAACTTCAACTCTTCATAAATCACTCCAGAAATTTGAAATTCTTTCATTTTAAACCAATGATCAATTCCATAATTAGCAATGATACGGGAATCAATCTTGTCGGTTTTGGCTTTTCGCAGACTTTCGTTACGATAACTTTTCATAAGATACGGATTAATTACAGAAACAAAAAATCCTTTTTCCTGTAAATATGTAAGAACTGGAAGATGATAAATTCCGGTTGCTTCCATAACGATTTTGACTTCATCATTTAGTCTGAAAAGCATGGAAGATAATTCGCTTAAATCCTTTTGGGTATGGGTAATATTGAAAGGCTTACTAACAATCTCTCCATATGGTTTCAAAATACATACTGTACTTTTCCCTTTTGATACATCAATTCCTACGCTGATCATAATATACTCCTTTTCTTTTTATAGAATTGCAGTTGTTTATCCCATCTACACTTATTATGATTCAGTTTAGTTCGTTACGCGAAAGCTCCTGCGAGTTTCAACCTGCTTAAATGAATGTTTATAATAAGGGGATGGCTGACGGTTTCATTCACGGATGTGAAAATCCTAATGGCAATATGTCATACCAACTACTTCCCTTATTATAATAAAATAAGTGTAGATGTTAGAGTTAATTCCTCTCTAACAACTACACTTTTATGGTACTAAATGGCAAATGCGTAACCGTAGTGGCTTCCACCGGGTTAGACTTCCGGGCATTTCATTTATTAACATTCGCTGCCAGTCACGACTTGAAGGAAACAATAGATAAGGATTATTGTGAATGTGGAATGCCGTTAGAAACAGTTAGAGAGCCAGAAGCACCGTTAAAGGAACGAAGCGAACGTGTTTGAGGCGAACGCCGAGTTTGAGCGTAGTTCCTTTGCTTTTAGGTGATTCTGACTCTCTTAGTGTTTCTTATGGTATGGAACCTGAACAAGAAGCCTTATCTATTGTTTCCTTCAAGGACTGAGAGGCCGCTTCCCCAGTTAATAAATTAAATTCCAATACACTTACATTGAAATCCACCCAAATGCATTTGCTACCGAACTGACCAGAATAATAATAGCAAAGATTGGGCACAGATACTTGATCATTACGACAAATATCTTCTTTCTGCGGAATTTACTTTCCCCATGCCGGATTTCTTCTTCCATACGATCCACACCAACTACTTTAGATACAAATAAACTTGTCATCAACGCAGCAATCGGCATCATTACAGAATTGGTAAGGAAGTCAAAGAAGTCCAGGAACTGCATTCCGATAATCTTTACGAATGATAATGGTCCATATCCAAGGCATGACAATGTTCCGAGAATAATCATAATGAATCCCACAATAACTGTGGATTTCTTACGGCTCCATTTCAATTCATCTTCTACTGTAGAAACTGCACTTTCTGTTAATGCGATAGAACTCGTAACAGCAGCAAATAATACAAGTAAAAAGAACAGGATTCCTGCAAACGTTCCAAATCCCATGCTGTTAAACACCTTTGGAATTGTAATAAACATTAATGACGGACCTGCCTGCAGCGTATCAGGATCTCCACCTGAGAATGCAAATACAGCCGGAATAATCATCAGACCAGCCATAATTGCAATTGCAGTATCAAATACTTCAACATTCCTTGTCGAATCTTCGATGGACGTGTCTTTTTTCATGTAAGAGCCAAATGTGACCAAAATACCCATAGCAATTGACAGAGAATAGAACATCTGTCCCATGGCTGTTACAACCGTCATCCATGAAAAGTTTTTAGGATTTGGTACAAGGAAGTATTTCACACCAGCCAGCGCACCCGGTCTTGTCACCGAATAGATTGCAATGATCACAGACAATACCACCAGTATCGGCATCATGAACTTGGAAACACGCTCAATTCCATTACGGACACCCGCATAGATAATGATCAATGTGAACATACAGAAAACAATAAAGCATATTTCCGTAGAAAGGCCATTGGATATAAATTTTGAAAAATATCCATCTTCTGCTAATTTTGCGCCATTCCCTTTCAGGTATTCCACAAAATATTTAATTACCCATCCTCCGATGACAGAATAATACGGTACGATCAAAACAGGAATGATTGCATTGATCCATCCACCGAACGACAACCATCCGGCCTTTTTGCCAAAGAATTTAAACGCACCAACCGGACTCTTTCTTGTCATACGTCCAAGAGCTGATTCCGCAACGATCATTGTATAACCAAATGTCAGCGCAAGCAGGATGTAGATTAGGAGGAATATACCTCCACCATATTTTGCGGCCAGATAGGGGAATCTCCAGATATTTCCCAGACCGACGGATGCGCCTGCCGCAGACAGAACGAATCCTATTTTTCCTGAAAAGGAACTTCTGTTATTTTTTTCTTTTTCCATCTCTCTTTCAGTTCCGATTTTCCATGATTACAATCAATCAGAACTTTCCCTCTTTCTTATCAGATTATATTATCAGACATTGATTATTCTTATATGCCAGACGATTTATTTTATCACATTTACGCAGTAAAGTCACTATTAATTTACAGATATCGCATTTGAAAAAAATCCCCGTCAAATGACGGAGATCTTTTTCAAATCATTTTATGTATTTTATTTATCGTATTCGTTCATCCACTTGATCAGTTCTACACAGTAGTCATCGTGTCTGTCTACGAATGTTGTATGTCTTGCTCTCTCCCAGAGAATCCATTTCGTATCCGGAATTTCGTCTGCCATAGTCTTTGCAACTAATGGTGAACAAAGATCAGAGATACCACTCATGATCAGTGATGGAACTTTAATCTCATGAAGTCTGTCGATATATTCAAAATCTTTCAGTGTACCGGATGGAACGAATTCGTTCGGTCCCCATCCATACAGATAAGCTTCTCCACCGGATTTCTTAGGTCTTGTACAGCACTCAGGAAGATCTTCTCTCCAGTAATTGCAGTATCTGTCCATATAGTTATCTACAGCTTTCAGATAAGCTTCTCCTGTGAAGTCATTACGCTCCAGCGCATCGTTGATCGCTGCCTGATCTTCTTCTGTCATCATCTTGATTCTGCGCATTCCTTCTCTTGCCCACAGGCTGCTGCTTGGATGACCGGAAGAAATGATGAATGATTTTACACCTTTTGCTCCACGTTCAATCGCATATGCAATCTGCATCATACCGCCCCATGACTGGCCAATGATATGGCATTCATCCAGTCCGAGGTGTTCTCTTAATGCATCCAATTCATCCAGCCAAAGATCCTGTGTCCACATCTCCGGATGTCCATCCAGGTAAGATTTACCGCAACCCAACTGATCATACATAATGATCATACGATCATCATCATCTGCGACATTATCCAGTACTTCAAAATAGTTATGTGTAGATCCAGGTCCGCCATGTAAGCAGATCAACGGAGCTTTTCCGTTATCTTTCTGTTCTCCAACGATTCTGTAATATGTCTGATAGCCATGGAAAGGCATATATCCTTCTGTAATTTTTGCCATTTTACCTATTCTCCTTTTCTTAAAAGACGCCGCAGACCGCTGGTCCGCGGCATTTTTTTATTATAATTTTCTGACACCCCTTGTCAGTTAAATTTTCTTATGAGTAAGTAAAGTTACTTACTTGCAGCTTTTTCTATGTACTTTAGAAGTATTAGATAGCTCTTGTGTATTCTTTCAGCCATTCTCTTTCTTCATCAGTCAGATATGGACCAACCTTCTCGTAGCAGGCTTTGTGATAATCATTCAGCCATTCTTTCTCTGATCTTGTCAGTTCTTCCGGATCGATACCATCAAGGTCGATTGGTACGAAGTTCAGAGTCTCAAAGTGCATGAACTGTCCATATTTATTCTTCTCACCGTTTACAGTAAGCAGGTTGTTCTCGATACGGATACCAAAATCTCCTTCTTCATAGATTCCCGGCTCATCTGTAATTACCATACCAGGCTCAAACTGATGATGTTCGTTCTTAGAAGGAACGATGTACCAGCGGAATCCTGTTGGCGGCTCGTGGATACTTCCAAGATATCCGAAACCATGTCCGGTTCCGCACTGGAAGTCTTTGTTCATATCCCAGATTGGCTGTCTTGCCAATACATCCAGAGACCATCCGTGGTTACCATAGAGGAAGTTTGCTGCGCTTAAGTGCTGCATTGCTCTGTATACAGCTGTGTAATATTTCTTCAGTTCCGGTGTGATATGTCCCAGTACTGTTGTTCTGGTAATATCAGTAGAACCTTCATAATATCCGCCGCCTGTATCGCTCAGAAGCATTCCGCCTTCTTTTAATACAACATCTGTCTCTTTAGACGGTGCATAATGCATCATTGCAGCGTGCTCACCGAAAGCCTGCAGAGGTTCGAATGAGTCACGGATATATCCTTCCTGTTCTGCACGCAGAGCTGTCAGTTTATCTGAAGCAGAAAGCTCTGTAATCTCCATCTTGTCATAATTTTTCTTAACCCAGTAAATGAACTTCGTCAGTGCAATACTGTCTTTCAATTCTGCATTTTTGATATTTTCAATCTCAACAGCATTCTTAATTGCTTTCATCAAGATAGTCGGATTAGCTCCTTCTACTACCTTACATGGAAGACTCTTATACAGTGCATAGTTCATCTTCATCGGGTCAATCAGTGCAACCTCATCTGCACCAATCTTCTTAGCATCTTCGTAAATGTCATTGTATGGATGAATGTTGACATTATTCTTTGCCATCTCTTCTCTGATGCGGTCATTCAGTTTGCTGTCATCGATATACAGATCTACACTGTCTTTACGTACGATCACATAGTCCAGAACCAATGGGAAGAAGTCAATATCATCTCCTCTGAAATTCAGAAGCCATGCGTTATCATCCAGAGACGCAATCAAATGTACCGTTGCTCCGTATTCAGCCATCTTCTCACGAACTCGTTTCAGCTTGGATGCAACATTCTCTCCTGTGTATTTGTCTTCCAGGAAGAAACAAGGTTTCTTAGAAAGAGACGGGCGGTCTTCCCAGATCTGGTCGATCAGATCTACTTCATATTCGATCGTGATATTCTTTGCGCCCAATACTTCTTCATATTCCTGTCCTTCTCCCATAGAAAGAACACGGCCGTCAAATGCGACCTTACCGCCTTCCGGGATCTTCTGGGCAAGCCATTCTGTTGTAGATGGAGTATCATCAACAAACATCTTCATCAGGCGGACACCACTGCCTTCCATCTCGGTCAGTGCCTGTGTGAAATATCTTCCATCTGTCCACAGACCCGCATCATCTTTTGCGATTACGGCTGTTCCGTAGGAACCACTGAATCCAGTAATGAACTTTCTTGCTTTGAAATGCTCTCCTACATACTCACTTTGATGGAAATCTGCAGTTGGCACAACATATGCATCGATATTCTGCTCTGCCATCAGTGCGCGAAGCTTTTCAATACGCTTTGCTACTTCTGTCATTTTGTTTTCCTCCTTAGCTACGTAATCTTTCCTCTTCTGCCAGTAAAACAGATTTCCCCATCGGCATCTGATTTATAGACTACGCTCTATATCTGGTTAAAATTATAACACTTTCGCGAAATGTTGCAACACTAAAAGCAATTATTTTATCTTTTTTTCGAAATTTTTCACAAAATTTATATACAGAAAACTTTAATGAAAAATATTTTCTGCATATTCAGATTGCATCTGCAGAACCTGCCAACGGTAGCTTCTTCCGAATGCATGACAAAAAAAGAGACAACCAAAACTGATTGTCTCTTTTTTATCATTTTTCAAAAATTAATCCTGAGCAATGATTTCTTTTTTGTTGTATGAACCACAAGCCTTGCATACTCTGTGAGGCATCATTAATTCGCCACACTTGCTGCATTTTACCAGGTTTGGTGCGCTCATTTTCCAGTTTGCTCTTCTTTTGTCTCTTCTTGCTTTAGAAGATTTATTCTTTGGACAAATTGACATAGGTTACACCTCCTTAAAATTCTTAAATACATCACGGATAACTGACATTCTAGGGTCGAGCCCCGTATCTTCACAGTTACAGGTACCTTTATTCAGGTTCTGACCACATACGTTGCAAATACCTTTACAGTCTTCGCTGCATAGAATTTTCGTCGGCCACCCTACCAATAACTCGTTGTAGACCAATTGTTCTACATCTAAGCTATATCCGTCAATATAGTTATTCTCGTCTAAATCTTCTGACTGATCATATGCATCTGACTCTGTATCAATCTTATGCTTGAAGTCAAGTGTCACCTTCACTTCTACATCTTCCAGACATCTGTCACATGGTGCAACTGATGTAATCTCAGCTTTACCAGTCACTTTCAACTTGCGGTCACCTGCATATTCTACAGACAATTCAAGTGGTGTCTTCTCTGTAATTGCATAATCTCCCATCTCAGACTTGAAACAAGTCATTTCAATCGGAACAGATTCATGTATTGCTTTATGCTGCTCAGACAGAACGTCGGATAGGTTTAATATCATAGTATCGTCTCCTATTCACACACTAGACTATTATATCATGTAAAATTATTTTGTCAACAGAAATTTACATTCTTTTAGTCATTTAGTCTTAAACTAATTTTGCTGTTTCACGAGCAATAGCTAACTCTTCGTTTGTAGGAAGGACAATTACTTTTACTTTTGATTCTGGTGTAGAAATTACGGTTGTCTCTCCGTGAACATTCTCATTCTTTTCTTCGTCGAGCTCTACGCCAAGATATCCAAGGTAATCACAGATGTCTTTTCTGAGGTCCGGAGCATTCTCTCCAACACCGGCTGTAAATGTGATTGCATCTACACCGTTCATTGCTGCTGTATAAGATCCGATATATTTTGCAACACGGTATTTGTAAGTATCCATTGCAAGCTGTGCTCTTTCGTTTCCGTCAGCAGCTGCCTGTCTTACATCACGGAAGTCAGAAGACACACCGCTGATTCCAAGAAGTCCTGACTTTTTGTTCAGGATATTCAGCATCTCATCTACGCTGATATCTTCATGATTGCAGATGAACTGAAGAACTGCAGGATCAACATCTCCACTACGTGTTCCCATAACAAGTCCTTCCAAAGGAGTAAGTCCCATACTTGTGTCTACGCATTTTCCACCGATAGATGCGGAGATACTTGCACCATTACCAATGTGGCATACAATAACCTTTGCATCTTCTTTTCCAAGAAGTTTTACAGTTTCACCAGATACGAACATATGGCTTGTTCCGTGGAAACCATATCTTCTGATGCTGTATTTCTCATAATATTCATATGGGATTGCATACATAGCTGCTTTCTTTGGAATATTCATACCAAATGCTGTATCGAATACTGCTACATTCGGTTTGCCAGGCATTGCTTTTTCGCAAGCTTCAATACCGATCAGGTTTGCAGGGTTATGAAGAGGTCCGAGGTCGAAGCAGTCACGAACAACTTTCTTCACGTCTTCTGTTACAAGTGTTGCATCACTGTAAATAGTACCTGCATGCAGTACACGGTGTCCGATTGCTGTAATCTCATCCGCACTTTCGATCACACCATGCTCTTTATCCTGTAAAGCATCCAGTACTAACTGTACTGCTACACCATGATCTGGCATTGCCTGCTCTACAACATATTTATCTTTTCCTGTTGGTTTGTGTGTTAATACAGATCCATCGGCTCCGATTCTTTCACAGATACCTTTTGCAAGAACGCTCTCGTTCTCCATGTCGATCAACTGATATTTTAAAGATGAACTTCCGCAGTTCATTACTAATACTTTCATATTATTTCTCCTCTTACTTTATCTCTTACTGATTCTGGCACTGAACTGCTGTGATTGCAACAACACCTTCAATATCCTTAGCACTGCATCCTCTTGAAAGGTCGTTAACAGGTGCTGCGATTCCCTGTGTCATTGGTCCGTAAGCTTCTGCTTTTGCAAGACGCTGAACAAGTTTGTATCCAATGTTACCTGCATCAAGGTTAGGGAAGATCAGAGTATTGGCTTTTCCTGCAACCTGGCTTCCTGGTGCTTTAGCTGCTCCAACAGAAGGAACAAGTGCTGCATCAAGCTGCATCTCTCCGTCTAACATAAGATCCGGATTCTCAGCTTTTGCGATCTTAACAGCTTCCTGTACTTTTGTTACGTCATCGTGTTTTGCACTTCCCATTGTTGAGTAAGAAAGCATAGCAACTCTTGGATCAGCACCAACGAGCTGTTTGAAGCTTTCTGCTGAAGACTGAGCGATTGCTGCAAGCTCTTCGGATGTAGGATTCTGGTTCAGTCCGCAGTCAGCGAATACAAATGTTCCGTTCTCTCCCATGTCGCAGTCAGGTACTACCATAACAAAGAATGCAGATACAAGCTTTGTTCCTGGTTTTGTCTTCAGGATCTGAAGGCATGGACGAAGTGTGTCAGCTGTAGAGTGGCATGCTCCGGATACCATTCCGTCTGCATCTTTCATCTTAACCATCATTACACCATAATATAAGTAATTAGTAAGAAGAATCTCTCTTGCCTGCTCTTCTGTCATTCCTTTTTTCTTTCTCAGTTCAACAAGTGTTGCTACATATTCGTCTGTCTTCTCATATGTAGCAGGGTCTACGATTGTAGCTCCTGTGATGTCGAAATCCCCTTTATTCTTAGCGATCTCTTCTTCGCTTCCGATCAGGATCAGGTTAGCTGTTCCTTCTTTTAAAATTGCCTCTGCTGCCTCATAAGTTCTGATGTCTTCGCTCTCTGGAAGAACGATTGTTTTTTTACAACTTTTTGCTTTTGCTTTGATTTCATCTATAAATCCCATGATAAATAGACTCCTTTCCAAATATTTTTCTCAGTATTTTCATTATAATACAAAGAACCCCTGTGGACAAGGGTTCTTCCTGTAATCTTATGTCTCTTTTTGCGTACAATGTACAATATCCGTTATATTTTGCTTCTGATATATTACATTTTCACGACATTATAATTGAAAAACGTGACTTACGATCGCAAAATACACACTGATCGTACTGATATCAACCAATGTAGAAATCAAAGGCGTTGCCATAATCGCCGGATCCAGCCCAATCTTTTTCGCAACCAATGGTAATGTACATCCAACCACTTTCGCAATCAGTACGGTACATGCCATAGTAAGTCCAATGGTAAACGCCATGGTGGCATCTCCCTGGCCCATCAGCATAATTCGGATTCCATTCACTACCGATAAGATAATGCTGATACAGAATGCAATTCGGATCTCTTTCCAGATCACCTTAAACAGATCAGAAAATTCAATCTCTCCAACTGCCAGCCCACGAATCACCAGTGTCGAGCTCTGTGATCCACAGTTTCCACCGGTTCCGGTAAGCATCGGAACAAATCCCGCAAGCTGCGGCATCAGTGCCAGTGCATTTTCATAGCTGTTCATGATCATCTGTGTTACGGTTGCAGACAGCATCAAAAACAGCAGCCACGGAATACGACTCTTTACATGTTCAAATATCGATGTCCCGAAATACGAATCTTCATTCGGATTGACACCAGCCATGATACTGATATCTTCCGTTGTCTCCTCCTGTAATACCTGCATGGCATCATCAACCGTTACGATACCCACCATGCAATTTTCATGATCCACGATTGGCAGTGCGATCAGTCCATACTTGGTAATGGTATTTGCCACATCTTCCTGATCGTCTGTTGTACGTGCATACAGCATATTGGTATCCATGATCTCTTCTATTGTCTTGGATTCACTGCTTGTCAGCAATTCTTTTACATCAACCTGACCGATCAGATGGCGCTGTTCTGTAACATAACAGGTATAGATTGTCTCACGGTTCAGCCCAACCTGGCGGATCTTCAGAATCGATTCTGCAACCGTCATTTCTCTGCGAAGCGCAATATAATCTACATTCATCACGCTTCCGGCACTGTCTTCCGGATATTGTAACAGTTGATTGATCTGTTGACGTTTTTCTTCATCTGTAACCATCAGAAGTCTGTCTACTACATTGGCAGGCATCTCTTCCAACACATCAACGGTATCATCCAGATACATTTCCTCCATGATCTCTTCAAGCTCGGAATCCGTCAGTGCATTGATCAGGTCCTCTCGCGTATCACTGTCCATATAAGAAAATGTCTCTGCAGCTTCTTCTTTTGCAAGCAAACGGAATACCAGCACCATATGCTTCTGATCAAACTCTTCCAGAATCTCCGCAAGGTCTACAGGATACATATTTGTTTCCAGTTCTTCTTTCAGTTCTTTATATTCTCTCGCATCCAGCATGTCTTTGATACGTTCTTCAGTCAGTTCTTCTCTGTCTTCTACATAATCAATATCATCTTCTTCTCGCTGTCCGTCCTCCAGGGGCTGCTCCTCATTCATCTTCTCTTCCATAACAATATGCATCCTCCTTTCTTCGAATTTTGCTGGGTAAACATCCCATTTGCGTACCCCACTATTGTATAGTATAATCAATTCCAGAATGTTATACAAGGAGATTCTTATGAAAACTGTTGGACTTATCACAGAATACAATCCATTTCACAATGGACATCTTTATCATATAGAAAAAGCAAAAGAACTGACCGGTGCCGACCGGGTTATAGTCATCATGAGCGGCGACTATGTGCAACGTGGAACTCCCGCCGTTCTTTCCAAGCATTCAAGGGCACATATGGCCCTTTTAAACGGTGCATCTGTTGTGCTTGAACTTCCGGTCTGTTATTCCTGCGCAAGTGCAGAATTCTTTGCAAAGGGTGCAGTATCTGTCTTAGACGGTCTTGGCTGTATAGATGCGCTTTGTTTTGGGAGTGAATGTGGTAATCTGGAACATTTAACATCCATCGCACACCTTCTGTCTGCCGAACCAGAAACCTACCGTCACCATCTCCAGAGTTCATTAAAAAATGGCATGTCTTTTCCGGCAGCAAGATGTCACGCTCTCGAAAAAATGACTGGCGATGCCTATGCTTCACAGATTCTTTCTGATCCCAATAATATACTGGGAATTGAATATCTGAAAGCTCTTAAAGAACTGAACAGTCCGATTGTTCCATTTACCTTAAAAAGAGAATTTTCCGGATATCATGACACAGAACTTCATGACTGCTCCAGTTCTGCTTCTGCAATCCGAAAAGTCTTGATGAATATTCCGGCATCCCCGTACCTGCCAAAAAACATATCCGCACAGCTAAGCGAGCAATTACCACCCGGTTCTTTATCTATTATACAAAATGAATGGAACTTTTCCTGTCCTGTGGAAGCAGATGATTTTTCACTGTTGTTAAAATACCGCCTGCTGAGCGAACCCCATGAATCTCTTTGCAAATACCAGGATGTATCTGAAGAGCTTTCCAACCGAATCATCCGGAACCGGAATCAGTTTCGCTCTTTCGGACAATTCTGCACCCTTTTAAAAACAAAAGAACTGACTTACAGCCGTATCAGCAGAAGTTTACTGCATATTCTGCTATCCATAACCACAGAAGATATGCATGCATACCAGGACAATTCCTGTTCATATGCGCGTATTCTTGGTTTCCGGAAAGAACATACCGATGTCTTACGCGCGATGAAAGATCATGCTTCCATACCGATCATTACCAAACTAGGCAAATCAGCATCTCTTTTGTCACCGGAAGCTTCACGTATGTTGAACCAGACTTCTTTTGCTTCCGACCTGTACGAAAGTGTTATCTCCGATAAATTCGGCATACCGTTCACAAGCGAACAGCAAAAGCAGATTATACGTGTATAGTACTTCGACATATGATATTTTCTACGTTTCCCTTTGCATACTTTTGTATACAAAAACATGCGGCGTATGACGAAATATCTTCTTCCTGCGAATGGAAGCTGAACTTATTTCATCATGCGCCGCACATTTTATTATACATTACATGGATTTATTTTTAATTTTTGAAACTATGTACAGGAGCCGGAATTCTTCCTTTTCTATTTACAAATGCACTACAATCATATTCGTTAACAGGAATGATCGGAGCATATCCCAGCAGTCCGCCAAATTCGGCAGTCTCTCCTACATCTTTTCCGATAACCGGGATCAGACGTACAGCTGTTGTCTTCTGATTCACCATACCGATTGCCATCTCATCTGCAATAATTCCCGAAATAGTTGAAGCTGTTGTCTTACCTGGAATTGCAATCATGTCAAGTCCTACCGAACATACACATGTCATTGCTTCGAGTTTTTCGATCGTAAGAGCACCCATCTCTACTGCATCGATCATGCCTTTATCTTCACTGACAGGAATGAACGCACCACTTAAGCCGCCTACATAAGATGAAGCCATGACGCCGCCTTTTTTCACCTGATCATTCAGCATAGCAAGTGCTGCTGTTGTTCCCGGTGCTCCAACACGCTCCAGACCAATTTCTTCCAGGATCTCAGCCACACTGTCTCCTACTGCCGGAGTCGGTGCCAGTGACAGATCGATGATTCCGAACGGAATGCCAAGTCTCTTCGATGCCTCTCCCGCAACAAGCTGTCCCACACGAGTTACCTTAAAAGCAGTCTTTTTGATTGTTTCGCATAATTCTTCAAAACCTTTGCCACGTACCTGTTCAATTGCATGTTTTACAACTCCCGGTCCACTGACACCTACATTGATCACTGCATCTCCTTCTGTCACACCGAGGAACGCTCCCGCCATAAACGGATTATCATCCGGTGCATTACAGAATACCACAAGTTTTGCACATCCCAGAGAATCATTTTCTTTTGTTGCTTCTGCTGTTTCCTTAACAATCTCACCACACAGACGCACCGCATCCATATTGATTCCCGTCTTTGTAGAACCTACGTTGATGGAACTGCAGATTCGATCCGTACATGCGAGTGCCTGTGGTACAGAACGGATCAGATTCTCATCACTCTTTGTCATAGACTTTGACACCAGTGCCGAATATCCGCCGATAAAATTCACTCCGACTTCTTTTGCCGCTTTGTCCAATGTCTTTGCAATTGTCACAAAGTCTTCCGGACTCTTACATGCAGCACCGCCAATCAGCGCCACTGGTGTAATAGAAATTCGTTTGTTTACAATCGGAATACCGAATTCCTGTTCAATCTCTTCTCCGGTCTTTACAAGATCTTTTGCAACCGTAGTGATCTTGTTGTAAATATTTTCATTTAATTTATCAAGGTCTGCATCTATGCAATCCAACAGGCTGATTCCGAGAGTGATCGTACGTACATCCAGATTTTCCTCAGCAATCATCTGATTTGTCTCATATACTTCATATCTGTTTATCATGTGTTTTTTCCTGCCTTTCAGTGATTTTACTTATAATCTGTGCATTTTTTCAAATATTTCTTCTCTCTGGCAGTGAATAGTAACACCAATAGAAGTTCCGATCTCTTCCAGTTCTTTTGAAACTACGGCTACTTCTTTACTGCAATTTGTCACATCAACAATCATCATCATGTTAAAGTATCCATCCACGATGGTCTGCGAAATATCAAGGATATTAATGTTAGTTCCTGCAAGATATTCACATACTTTTGCAATAATACCTACGGTGTCTTTTCCTACAACTGTAATTACACATTTCTTCATGATTTGTTTTCCTCCTGTTGTCTTCACATCGTTTCTTACATTTTTGCTTCATTCTTATAATGTAATGATATCAGATACCTGATCTCGTTTGGCTACCATCATCGGAATATCATCTCCTTTATAAGGATTGTCACCGATACTGATCTCCAGTTTGACCGTTTCGTATGCCAGTTCTTCGTAATTGTTCTCTTTACTCAGATGTCCCAGAACTACATATTGCAGGTCATCATGTAATATATCGCAAAGAAGCTTTCCAGACAGTTCATTGGAAAGATGTCCCTTGTCGCCCATTACCCTTCGTTTCAATGGATATGGGTAAGGTCCTACTTCCAACATATGTATGTCATGGTTTGCTTCCAGAACGACCGCATTCAGATCGCTCAGATGTTCTACGGTATAATCATCATATACCCCGAGATCCGTTGCAACTGCAACAGATTTTTTTCCATTTTCAATTCTGTAACCAGACGGTTCATTTGCATCATGGGAAATTGCAAACGGATCTATATTCAATGTTCCAAGTGAAAATGGATGTTCTATCTCTATCTCATGTAAAAGGCCTTCCGGAAGTTTTCCGAGACTTTTACAATTCCTGATTCCTTCAATGGTTCCGGGCGTTGCATAGATTGGAATCTCATACTTTCTGCTGAACACACCAAGTCCCTGAATATGATCTACATGTTCGTGTGTGATCAGTATTCCCTCCAGCTCATCCCCTTTTATCTCCAACTTTGATAATCCTTCTTCGATTCTTTTCTTGCTGATTCCTGTATCGACCAGAAGATGTGTCTGATCATCTCCTACATAAATACAATTTCCACTGCTTCCACTCGCAATGCTGCATAATCTCATACTAAATAATATCTGCCTTTCCTATAAATCTTCCACGATCTTATTCAGCTGGATCTTTGTCTCTTCAAACTGTCCGCTGTTATCGATCACCCGGTCACAATGACGCATGAACAGATCTTTCGGAAGCTGTGCTTCAAAAATCTGATCGACCTTGCTGTCTTCATATCCTCTTGCGTATTTTAAACGTTTTCTTCTGATGGAATCCTCTACATACACATACCAGAGTTCATCACAAATTTCCTCATAATGATCTTCTATCAGAAGTGCGCCTTCTATCAGCATCAGATTCGTATTCTTGCGTTCTTCTCTTGTGATCTTTTTCTGAATCTCTTCTTTTACCCTCGGATGTACAATTCCATTTAACACAGAAAGTTCAACTCTGTCGGCAAATACAATGTCAGAAAGCTTCGCACGATCCAGTTCACCTTTTTCATCCAGGATTTCATTCCCGAAATGAGCCACAATTTCATCAAAGCATTCTGTTCCTTTTTTCTGTAGTTTCTTTCCTACTTCATCCGTCATACAAATAGTCGCACCATACTTATTATTCAGATATTCCAGAATCTGTGTCTTTCCTGCGCCTACTCCTCCGGTAATTCCTATAATCTTCATCTTTCACACCTCTTATTTTGCTTCGTACCAGTTATCTCCTGTATGCATATCTATCTCAAGCGGTACTTTTAATTCTGCCGCATGTTCCATTTCTTCTTTCAAGATATTCTGAACCTCATCCAGCTCCGGCTCATACGCCTCGATCAAAAGTTCATCATGTACCTGTAATACAAGTCTTGATTTCATCTTCTGGTCTTTCAGTCTCTGATTCACCCGGATCATTGCAATCTTGATGATATCAGCTGCTGCTCCCTGAATCGGTGAATTCATTGCCACACGCTCACCGAACGAACGCTGCATGAAGTTGCTGGAAGAAAGCTCTGGTACCGGTCTGCGTCTTCCAAAGAGCGTCACCACATAACCTTCTTCTTTGGCATGCGTTACTGCATGATCCAGAAATGTCTTAATTCCCGGATAGGTTGCAAAATAATCATCAATATATTTTGCAGCTTCTTTACGTGTAATACTTAAATCCTGGCTTAATCCGAACGAACTGATTCCGTACACGATACCAAAATTTACAGCCTTTGCATTTCGCCTCTGCTGAGGAGTTACTTCATCAAACGGTATATGAAATACCTGTGATGCCGTAATCCGATGGATATCACTCTGTTCCTTGTATGCCTGGATCAGATGCTCATCTCCTGAGCAATGTGCCAGAACACGAAGTTCAATCTGCGAATAATCGGCATCCACAAATCGATATCCTTCTTCCGGAATAAATACTTTACGAATCAGACGTCCAAGTTCCATCCTTACCGGAATATTCTGAAGATTCGGTTCGGTACTGCTGATTCTTCCGGTCGCCGTAATCGTCTGGTTAAATTTTCCATGAATCCGCCCATCATCCTGAATATAATTCGCCAGCCCGTCTGCATATGTGGACTTGAGTTTGGTATATTGACGATATTCCAGAATCTTTGCGACTACCGGATGTTCCGGTGCAAGCTTTTCCAGTACATCTGCCGCAGTCGAATAACCTGTCTTTGTCTTGCGCCCACCCGGGAGCTTCATATTTTCAAACAGTACAACTCCAAGCTGCTTTGGTGAATTAATATTAAATGTCTCACCTGCTTCTTCGTAAATTTCTTTTTCCAGTTCGGCAATTTTACCCGCGAGTTGATCGCCATACTGTTTCAAAGCATCCGCTTCTACACGGATTCCATTTTGTTCCATATCAAACAATGTGAATACCAACGGCATCTCAATATCCCGGAACAACGTATCCATCTTTGTATCCCGTAATTTCTGCCGCAGAACCTCTACCGACGCATAATTTACATAAGACTCATAGCAGGCTTTCATATCCTGATCGATCTTTTCATCAATCATCAGACCCAGATGTTCTCTTGCAACATCTTCCCATGTATAATTATTTTTAAGTGGATTCAAAAGATATGCAGCCACACTAACATCAAAGCAGTTTGCCTGATTCCGGATTGTTACCTGTTCCATAGACTCTTTTAAATGGAACATTGCATACGTTTCTGCCTTCTCAGCCACATCCGCAAGTTTTTTCAGTAACCATTCTCCGGTTATGTCTTTTTCAACTTTGATACAATAACTTTCCTCTTTTGAAAAGCACAGTCCGATACCTCCAAGTCCGGCCTGATCTGCAAACAACGGTAATACATTTTCCAGATCTTTGAAGATTACGGCGCCTATTGTACTTGCTTCTTCCGCCTGTACAAAGACTTTCTCCGCTTCTGATTTGGAAGTAATGATCTTAAATCCGTCCTCGACCTTGTTGACCGGTGCCGAAACATCGAATCTTGAAAGAAGATTTTTAAATTCCAGTTTCTGGAAAAAGATATATGCTTCTTCCGTATATAGATTACCGAGCTTTGCTTCGGATAGTTCATACGGGAAATCAGCCTTTACATTGATCGTTGCCAGCTCTTTACTGAGCACCGCAAGATCCCAGTGTTCACTTAAAGCCTTGGATGCTCTTGGCGGTTTCAGCTCATCCACATGTTCATGCGCTTCTTCAATCGAATGATACTGTGTAATGATCTTTGTCGCTGTCTTCTCCCCGATGCTTGGAACTCCTGGAATATTATCTGCCGTATCTCCCATCAGTGCCTTCAGATCAATAAATTCTTTTGGCGTCACCTGATAACGTTCTTCAACATCTTTAGCGTAGTAATCTTCAATTTCTGTCTTGCCCTGCTTAGTCTTCGGAATTCGGATTTTTACATGCTCTGTCGCAAGCTGCAGCAGATCGCGGTCTCCGGAAATAACGGTAACTTCCATACCCTCATTCTCACATCGATTGGATAATGTTCCAATCAGATCATCGGCTTCCAGGCCGGCACATTCAATCGTCTTAACCCTCATTGCGCGAAGCACTTCTTTGATCACCGGAACCTGCTGCCTTAACTCATCA
Source organism: Dorea longicatena (assembly GCF_025150085.1). Taxonomy (NCBI): domain Bacteria; kingdom Bacillati; phylum Bacillota; class Clostridia; order Lachnospirales; family Lachnospiraceae; genus Dorea; species Dorea longicatena. The sequence continues at coordinate 1,382,022 of NZ_CP102280.1, read as the reverse complement.
GCCATCGGCTTTCTTGTTCCTTTATATTCTGCATACATCTTGTGTCTGAAAGTCGGGGCGTGAACATCGAATGCCACCGTCAGATATTCTGGTTTTTCTTCTTCCAGAAGTTTAAACATAATCGTTAGAAATCCATATATTGCATTTGTATGAAGGCCCTCGGCATTCGTCAGATCCGGCAGCCCGTAAAAAGCCCGGTTAAGAATACTGTGGCCGTCAATCAGAACAATTTTACTGCTCATTTTGTCTCTCCACCTAAATAGTTCATTTCTTATAAAATCACTATCTTACTATACACCAATTTGTGCCTTTTTAAAAGGTTAATTTTTCTCACTGATTTTCTTTCTACGGTTTCTTTTCATTTTTAGAAAAAGGGGATTGACAGACATTACATTTATAGTTATAATTTATTTTGTTGTGTAAGCAACATATATGCGGATATGGCGGAATGGCAGACGCACAAGACTCAAAATCTTGCGGAGGTGACTTCGTGTGGGTTCAAGTCCCACTATCCGCATTCAAAAAGCCCAGTAAAATCAAGAGGTTTAACGATTAGAGACATTTACTTTTCTTACTATTTTTGTTACTATGGTTTCGTAAGAAGTAAATGTTTTTTTTATACTCTTCCAGCACATTCCATGAATTTGCTCTTTTCTTCCATGGAACTCACATCGTATGTATAATTTTCTTCATTTACTTTTTCCGTATGACCCAACAAAGACACTGCTACTGTTCCAGATACACCGGCACATTTCATATTAGAATTCAATGTTCTTCTGATAGCATGGATACTTTTCTTGTTATGGAATTCTGCTGTTGTTGTGTTATTAACTGCACAGTCTGATATTCTTGAAGCATACACTCTTCCCCTGTCATCTTGAAAAACATACTCGCCTAACCAGCCATTCTTAAATTCAAACTCTTTTACTTTTCTTAATACCCTTGCCATATCATCTGTCAATGGATTATCTGAGTCGGCGAATTGTTGAGTCAGAACATGAAACTGTCCGTCAGCAATGGAATAAAGCTTCTCTTGAAAAGAGTGTATCAGAAATTCACGAACGGCAGCAGGACAAAGAAAAGCACACCTAAAGGCGTTTCTCCCTTAAGTGTGCTTCTATTATTCACGTTAATAGTCAAATATAAAAAGCATAATTACTTTTGGATGGGCGGTGTATCCATCATCTCAGGTACTCTTTTCAGAGTGCGTCGGGAACCATTTCCGACCTCAAAAATAACTATGCTTATTATCAATGTATGTTGTTTACATTTATACTATACTATTCATTTTCGTCATTGTCAATATTTGCGTTTTTTATTCTTCCACTGTACAAACGTCTACTTATCTTTGAACCTTGGATATCATACATCGAAGAAACATATAAATATTGACCATCTTTTTCCAACTTTACTCCAACCAATACATTCTTAGAATACTTTTTTATAAACCCAATACTTTTATCATTTTCATTAGGATTAACACCTACATAATCTGGATTTTCTATAATCTCCGGAAGATAATCAATATACTTTAAACAATTAAAATGTTTTCTTTTAACCATATGTGCTGGTAAACCTTTTGACCTAAATATGTCTAACTCTTCTATATCAATACTTAACAATTCATTATATCGCAAATCATATTTTCCAACTTTTATCAAGTCATTCTTTTCATCCATATTGGTATTTTCCGTTTCTATATATTATGTTTATTATAACATATATCCATTTATAGCCCAATCCCTTCTGCCTTTACATTATTATAAAACAGCAACGCTCCCAACCAATACTCGAACTGATCTTTTGATTTAGGTAGAGAATTTGTCATACTGATTATTCTCTCAGTGTCGAGTTTATAACTCTAACGTCAATAGAGTTTATTCCTCTTAGACAAATATCTTTGAGGTGAATTTCTATGGATTACAAAGAACGCATACGTGCATTACGTGAAGATAATGATTATACGCAATCCCGTATTGCAGGATTACTTAATATTGGACAGAACACCTATGCTGATTATGAACTTGGCAAAACACGAATCCCTGTAGACTCACTTATTAAGTTGGCTCAGTTCTATAACGTAGATATGAATTATATCACTGATATCAGCAAGACCGTTCACAAATTTCCTAAAGAAAAACAGCAACTGGCAGCAGTCAATAAACGTAAAAAAATAGTCATACCAGAACACACTCTTCACTGCTGCCAGTTTTATCCCATCCAATTATCTAAATTGAATAGCCTCGATTCTAAGTTCCTGGCCTACGGTTCCAAGAGTAGCTACTCCATCGGCTCTTGTCTAGTCTGTCCATCCGGAGTTCTGGATATGAACACGATATTCAAAGTCACCTTCAAAGCATAAGCATTCGATACGTTTCTTTTCGCCTACGGTTCCGATAATCGTATCTTTGGTAATCATGCCGTAATCCACCCATCCTTTGCTCTGTACGTGCGGTTCGACGGAGAACATGGATTTCTTAATCTCCAGTGCTTCCATCTGCAGTCCTTTTCCGGTCGTACCAGCCCACTCTCCGTTGTTGGCCCATTCTGACCAGCCAATACTCTTCTGGTGGACTCTGTACAGATAGAAAGATTCCTTTCCGGTGATCCGGATCGCTTCCAGTCTTCTGTTCTGTCCGGTGGTTCCGATCAGTGTGTCCTTCTTGATGTTCTTGTATTCTTTATTACCGATTTCTTTCATATGAACTACAACGCCTCTACTTGCACCGTTACTTATATTGTACTTCCGGCAATAGCACACCAACGGAGACAAAAAATGTTCATATCCTTAGGTAGCAATAAAATATTTATCTGTTTCTTCTTTTATAAATTACAATTTCTGTTACCACTGCAATTCCAAACGCACACAACATTACCAGCCATAAATCCATACGATTTTCATCACCTGTTTTTGGAGATTTTCGAACTTCCTTTGAATTATGCCCCGGCTTTTCTACAATTGTATTTTTCGGAATTTCCTGTTTTCTATACAAAACAGTCTGATCTGCATTTTCGATATCTTCTTCTTTTGCGATCAAGTGTTCTTCTTCATCATAAAGCCTTTCGAATACTACAACTGATTTTCCAGCCAACCTGCGTGCATCCAGTTCAAATGTCATCTCAATCGTTCCTTCTTCATTTTCTGGAACAAAAGATATCCCGGCAGTCACTCTTTTTCCATTTTCATCAACTAATTCTTTTCCGGTTTCTTTATCCATCAAAACACCTTTCAAAACATAGGTTTCATCTGGCAACAAATTCTTATAAGTTATCTGATCTATAATTTTTTGCTTTTCCTTTGCCTCTCCTTCTTGTGTCTTTGAGTTCTCGTCCAACGCTTTTGTACCAATTTCCGGGAAATAAATGCTTTGTTCTTTCGCTTCCGGGTCTTTATGCTCTGCTATGCTCTTACCGTCTGCTTTGATTTCTTCATACACAACTATCGTTTTTCCGCACAGCTCATCGGCGCTGATTTCAAATCTAAGCTCTACACTTCCTTCTGATTTTTCCGGAACAAATTCTAATGTCCTTTCTTCACTCACCGGATTTCCCGTTTCTTTTTCTACGATCATTCCGTGCAATGTGTAATTTCTACCCGGCAGCAGATTCCTATATTTTACAGTATCAAGCAGTTCTACAGTTCCATCTGCCAGTGCATGATGCGTTTCTGTCTCTTTATTAAGCGCAACCGTTTCCACCTCTGGTACATACATAGTCTGTTCTTCATCTTCCAGATCCGCATGTGTACCATATAATTTCTCGCCATAATAAAGCTTTTCAAATGCCACCAGTATCTTCCCGCCGAGATTCGTTCCATCAAAATTAAATTTTACATCTACCGATCCATCCGTATCTTCCGCAACAAACTCCACACTTGATGTTATCTTCTCACCGTTTGCATCTTTTACTGCCTTTCCGGTATCTTTGTCCATTAAGATTCCTGTAATCTTATATTTCTTTCCTTTCTTTAAATTATGATATTCTACCGTATCGGTAATCTGCATATCCTTTTCAGACTTTATAATATGTATTCCCGTTTGATCGTCTTTCACAGAAGTCTTCAATTCCGGAAAATGTATCATCTGACTGACATCTTCAATATCTTTATGTACCGCGATCAGCTCCTCGTTCAGATAACACTCTTCAAACACTGTAATATTTTTTCCTGCTAATGTATTTCCATCGAAATTAAACTCTACTTCCACACTGCCTTTTGCTGTTTTAGGAATGAATTTCTGCAATCCGAATATTTTCTTCCCTTTTGAATCCAGAACAGGCTCCCCCGTTTTGTGATCCATCAGTATTCCCTTCATGACGTATTCTTTTCCCTTTTTAAGGCCTGTATAAGTAACCGTATCTATCACCGTTACACTCTCATCTGCATTAGAATAATGAGTTCCTGTCTCTTCATCCTTCGCCACTGTAGAGATCACAAGATCAGGATTCATAATTGTTCCCAAGTCTAATATATAATTGTCACGGGAAATTTTAAATGTTCCTTTGTACAATGCTTTGTCCACATTTTGTCCACAGCGTAGTTCTTCCATTTTATAAGTATCATAAGGAAATGCACCATTATCATCATTTACTTCCGACATCTCTCCGCCGCTATTAAGCCCAAACCAAATTCCGCTTTCTGCCTGACCTGTATTGGTATTTTCACTGTGTTTTACATAATTGGAGGCCGATGAAAAATATCCATTCGCATCTGTCATAATCATGTGGCTCTCTCCCGTCGTTACAGATGTGATTCGAAACGGAATTCCTGCCATAGATTCTTGTGTTTCTTCATCTTTCTTCTGAAATTCTATATCTCCTCTGAATATACGATCCGCAATTTTATATGTATTGCCTCCCTGTATCTTCGCAAGATTTCCGTCCTGTATAATTTTAGTCAGATAATATGTGCCCTCTGTTTTCCCTTCTACACTTTCTATATACGCTCCGTCCAGTGAATATCCTTCCGGTGCTTTTGTCTCTTCAATACTGATCGTTCCAAGCGGAAGTACCGGAATCTTTCCATCTTCTGCATAATAAAAATCATCCCCGCTAATTTGATAATCTTTATTCAATCTGCTTTCATATCTATCTTTTTCTTTTTTCGATTTTAAGACCCAGGTTCTGTCCGGCGTTTTTGGAAGTGTAGCCTGATCATATATGCCTGCATAATAACATACGGTAAATTCGGCACCCTCCAGACTTCCTGCCCCATGTGATTTTCCTGCTTTATATTCCTGATCAATCTTTTCAAGAATAAGTTCCATATCCGAGTACACCGGCACATCCTTCACGTTTACAGAAACAGTCTGGCCGGAAACAACAGTCACAGGATAAACCGTTTCATCCAGCCGGTATCCTTTCGGCGCTTTCTTTTCTTTCACATAGTAAGTTCCCTCTTCAAGTTCTACAGTGTTAGAATTTCCTTCTTTATCCGTCGTAAATGTCGCTGCTTCATTGGTCGCCGACCGATCTTTGTAAATTCCATAGCATGCGTCTTCCAGAGAATACTGTGGATTCCCATTCGTAAGCACCGTCTGTGTTTTCCCCTTTTTTAATTTCGCATAGCCGCTGTAATAGATCAACGCAGAACCACTGATTCTCTGATATCCGATCAGTCTTCCGCCACTGTCTTTTGTTACGCCATCCGTCGATCCTGTAACACTGGTACAATACAGATTCCCCATCACTTCGCCGGTAACTTTATTAACTCCGGTAACCGTATATCTGTATGTATACTCCTGGCCAACATACGGAGCCGCAGCTGTGTGATCCGCACAGCCACCAGTAGCTGTTACTCCAGCCAGGATTCCGGTAAATCCGCCTATCGTTACACTATGTACGGTATGTCCATTTCCCCCATCTACAGCAGTGATTACACAATTTCCGGTAAACACATCCCCTGCTTCCGGTTTATTATAATTTCCACGTGTCTGTCCTGTTCTTACTGCTCTTATTTTCTTATCTTCTTTACCGAAAGTAACTACAACTTTCTTCTCCAATTCCATAGCAGTGACGTCTCGCCAGAAACATTTTCCCTGCACTTCTGATACATCTTCCAACTCATAATTTCCGTCTTTATCCAACACATGTACTGCAATATCCGTTTCTTTCGGGGATTCGGCCTGTACGCGCACACACATTCCCTTTGGTACTTCTATCACACTTCCGGATGTAATCTCCTGCGTTCTTTCTGCTGTATCTGTCACTGTTACTATTCCTTCTCCAACAACTTCAAAACTCATCTTTTTTGCAACTTCTCTGGCATCTGCAGAAGTCTTTGACACACCAAAAACAAACATCTGACACAATAAAATTCCTGCCATCAAAGAAGCTGCGGCCTTTTTGCCTCTATGCATCTTTGTCATATGTTTCCTCACTTTCTTTTTTCATTTATAATATTAATCCGACCGCTGTCACTACCTCCCTTCAAAAAACAACGTTCATTTTACCGGATTACTTTCTTACATATTTACAAATATAAATGGATTGTCTGGCAACATCATATAAGAATTCTGATCTGCCTTTTTTGAACATTTATTGATATTAAAGACTGAATAACTGAATGTCATTCAAGTATTTTCGTATATAATACAACACAGGTTCTAAGAATGTCAATCCCTAAAACCTGTGTTATTAAATTATTATTTAGCAGTATATTACTTTTTAAAGTGCATCTTCCGGGAAAAGTGCATCGTCTACTGCTGTAAGATCTTTTTGTGGAATATAATAAGCTCCGTCTTTATCAACTTTTACATTGACAGTTACAGTAGTCTTATCACCGTATGTCGGATTATTCATTTTTTCATCCATAAGTTCATACATCTTTTTCATGATCGCTTCATTCAGTTCTTCATCACTTGGGACATATTCGATATTTGAATATGTATCTGTTACCCAATTGTCAAGTTCTTCAGATACTGTGGAAAATGCTGTAAATGGCTGAACTTCTACGGATACCTTAAATTCATCATCTCCAGCTTCTTTTACCTCTCCAACCTTATAATTGGCAGATTTTAACATTTTTTCAAAAAGCTTACGATAATTAGCCTTCAATTCATCTGAAACACCTGTTTCATCAAATCCGGCTTCCTTCATACTGTTATCAAGATTTGTCTCGTATTCTTTCTTTGCCTCTTTTTCTGTGGAGTCTGTTATTTCTGCATATTCTTTAAATTCTGCCTTGTAACCGGCATCCAGTGCAGATTTTACATAATCCTTTGCTTCATCTGTCGTCATGCCTCCACATCCGCACAACACAAGCATTACTCCTGTCAGCATTGCTGCCAACACGCCCCGTTTCCTCATAAATTTATCCTCCTCTAAAAAGTGATAGTATCTTTCCATTATCAGAAAGATACTATCATTATACCAGATTTGTTCACACTGGAAACTATTCTTTTATCAGCTTTTTCCCAATATCAAAGCAATCAAATGTGGCAAAATAATCTGCCGGCGTCTCCGCTCTTCTGATCAGCTGTGTAGATCCATCCTCTTTCAGAAGAACCTCTGCGGATTTTAATTTTCCATTGTAATTGTAACCCATAGAGAAGCCATGTGCTCCCGTATCATGGATCACCAGTATATCTCCCATATCAATCTTCGGAAGCATACGATCGATTGCAAATTTATCATTGTTCTCACACAAAGATCCTGTCACATCATATTTGTGATCGCAAGGTGTATCTTCTTTGCCCATTACTGTAATGTGATGGTAAGCTCCGTACATTGCCGGACGCATAAGGTTAACCGCACATGCATCTACACCAATGTATTCTTTATGTGTATGTTTCTCGTGGATTGCAGTTGTAACCAGGCATCCATAAGGTCCCATCATGAAACGTCCCATCTCTGTATAGATTGCG